>JAZUQL010000087.1:0-19251 GCA_045605685.1 Lachnospiraceae bacterium | reverse complement strand
TCCCAGCCGCCGTCCCAGCCTGAATCCCATCCGGAATCCCAGCCGCCGTCCCAGCCTGAATCCCATCCGGAATCCCAGCCGCCGTCCCAGCCTGAATCCCATCCGGAATCCCAGCCGCCGTCCCAGCCACTATCGGAACCTGAGTCCCAGCCGCCGTCCCAGCCTGAATCCCATCCGGAATCCCAGCCGCCGTCCCAGCCTGAATCCCATCCGGAATCCCAGCCGCCGTCCCAGCCTGAATCCCATCCAGAATCCCAGCCGCCGTCCCAGCCTGAATCCCAGCCTGAATCCCAGCCGCCGTCCCAGCCTGAATCCCATCCGGAATCCCAGCCGCCATCCCAACCACTATCTTCTGATGGTTGTTCTGATGGTTGTTCTGATGGTTCCTCTGATGTATTATCTTTGGAAATTCCTGATAACCAATCTAAAACAGTTCCATTTGCTGCATCATATAATGTTCCATCATTGTATGTTAAATTATATGTTACAGGTACCCAAGCATGATGCTGTGATTCAGCAACTGTATGATCTGGATTATAAACTGTATCAAATGCTGTAAGTTTAACATCTGCATTAGATACACTTACAAGATTGTCATAAACCTTCTGTACATTACTTGAGTAGGAAACCAATGGATCTTGTTTTCCACTAATCATCCATACAGGCAAGTCAGTAATAGTAGAAAGTTCTGCTTTGCTTGGTGCATATGCCGGACAAATCGGAATTGCCGCAGCATAAAAGTCCGGACGATCCAAAACTGATTTCCATGTCTGATATCCACCTGCAGAATATCCTGAAATGTAAATCTTATCTGTATTAACTTGATTGTCCGCGATTACTTCGTCAACAACATTGTTCAATACTCCGGTAAAGTCTGAGCCCATCCAGCCCATTCCTGACCAGCCGCCCACTTCAGGGTTCTGTGGAACGACAATATAGCATCCACCTTCCGGGAAATATGCCTGATATTCTTCTGTTGCAAAATTCTTGATGTCACATCCTTGAAGCGCAGTATAATCCCCTGTTCCGCCATTTCCTAATCCATGAAGCCAGATTAATACCGGATATTCGGTCGTATCATTCGCTCCATCCACCGGCGAATAAAGGTAATATTTCAAACCATCTTTATTACCATCACCCTGACCGGTATGAATTTCAAACAATTCATTTGAAATGTCAGTTGTATCCCCAGACACTAAATCGTCTGCAAATACTTCGAAAGGCTGTGCAATTGTGCACATAGAAACAGCGACCGCCATAGCACTGGCAAATACGCTTACTTTCTTCGTTACTTTACTCATATTATCCTCCTTTTAGCATTTTGTCCTTTCATTTTATTTATACACTCCGAAAAGTTATTCGGCAATAGTCGGCAGGTACCAGTTTCTTTCCAACTATCTTTTTTTAGCATATCTATCTAATTTATCATTTCCTTTTTTGTATATTTCTACTATTAGATTCAAACAAAAGGAGAGATAAAAGTCTGACACTTTCATCTCTCCTTTTGTTTTTACACGCAATTGCGCATTATGTTTCAATGAGACAGTCATTTTACTGCTTGCAACTTAAAAATCTTTCTATTGCAACCATTGCATCCTCTTCATCCGTTCCATTTGTTACCACATGAACTTCAATTCCTTCCGAAGGGCTAAAAGCCATAATCCCCATTATGCTTTTTGCATTTACACGACGATTATCACTTTCTAATGTTATCTCACTCTCAAAACCGCACGCCACCTGCACCAGTTCTGCAATTGGATTATTATAGGCTTCTACAATATTAGCTATTACAATGTTTTTGCTCGTCATATGCGTTCCTCTTTCAATTAATATCGATTATATAGTTCAAAATATATCGTATTTTGTTTTATTTTGCAATATCTTAACATATTTCTGTTAAAGTTGAACTAAGGATTTGTTTTTCTTACTACTATGTTGGTTATTATGACAATAATTACTTCAAATATGAAAAGAAGATATTTCCAGCATTCTGAAACGTTTGGTCTGCCTCTTCATATGTCATATACTTTGTGGTAGAGCTGTGTGGGTCATAATAATAAATCCCGCTCGTATTGTAGCCGATAATTAGTATCGCATCATTAACCCCTACCATTGCAAATACCGGACTTTGTTCACTTACATAAAAAATAATTTCTTCTGCTGTACAATTATTAAGTTCTAATACAGTATATTCCTGCATTGTATTCTCTATGACTTGTTTCGGCGTTGTTCCTTTGCGAACCAAATCCTCCACATTTACGGAATATCCATTGTATTGAAGCATTGCACTTACACATTTTACAATTGGTGTTCCGTTTTTGTCCGATTCGTTTGGTTTTATTCCGGCAAATGCACTCTGTGTTGTTTTATGAGCTCTCATCCATACATAATTCTGTGAATTATCAACAACAACTCCCATTGTTTGATTTGCTCTGTAAATTGCGTCTGATATATTATTTGTCGCGTACTGCACCTCTCCCTTTGCATACACATACATCCAAAGTTTTCCGTCGTTTTGCTCTAAATCTACCAGTTTTGCCTCTTCTTGAATGATTGATTGTGGAGTAATACGTTTTACGGTAGAATTGCTCATTTTATTCTTTAGAGCAATTTGTACCTGTGTTTGTTTGATATCTGTTTTTGTTGTTTTAATATTAATGTTTCGACCCGTATCTGCCTCACGATTCATAATGGTATCTGCACCGCTTAGCACATATTGCCCATTTACCATCTCAATCAACTGAATATAAATCGTATAATTATCTATCCATATACCACTTACAAGATTTCGGTTAGGTACGTAATTCTTAACAACCTCAAAGCTGTCATCCTGCGTATTCAAAATCTTAATTGAACTCATCGCAAAAATAGTATTGCCTGCAGCATCCATTTTGATATCCTTTTGCTTGGCTACTCCATAAACAAAATCTTCCTCTATGAACCCAAGTGGCCTCAAATAGGTTCCGTCTTCATCTGTAACCTCATGAATACTTCCGTCTTTTAAATCCATTAGTTTTAATACAGATGTTGTATCTTCTTCCCCATTTTCCAACCATGAAAAATATCGTCCGGATTTTGAAACCGCATAACTTCCGGCATTTAAACCTTCAAACATATGCTCAACTTCTAATGTTTCCAAATCTATCGCAAATAAAGTACCTTCTAATAAGATATACAAAGTCTCTTGATCATTTTTATATACCAGTTGCCCAAGTTGTGATTTCAAAACTTCATATGAAGTCTTAACCGGAATGAATACTTCCTCTTCTATCGTATGTGCAATTCCATCGTAATGGTAAACAGAAACCCCAACCTTACCCTCATGTTCTCCGCGGTTCATATAACCATACACGATAAATTCCACACTTCCGGCTTCATCAATCGTTACAATTTTAATGTCATGTTCATTCCAATTCTTACGAACATCTCTTACCCCCGAATCGCTAAATGAAAATACACATGCAAGTTCATTATTATTCAAATTATAACACCAGAGTTCTCCCTCTTGTACAAAACAGATTGTATCCCCCGTTTCGCTGGATGCGTATTCTACATTCGTATCTCGAATTCCCAGTTGAATGCTCTGTAAATCGTCTGTAAAATCATTCTCCCCTCTAAATATCTGATTCATGGTTCGCTCATAATTCAAAACGTACATACGCGTCTCACCCAAACGCAGGCGATAGTATTCGCTGACATTATAATATTCAACCTCTCCCTCCTCATTTACGGCAGACAGTTTATACTCTAACATCACTATATTATAAGAACTATTCATCTCTTTCACAGAAACAGACGGCTCCATTAATCGTTGTCCCTTGAAGTCCGCCCACATGATTTGACCCAATGTGCAACTCAAATCAACATAATTTAGGGTTGTCGCATCTCCTGTAGCTGCATCCATGTAGGTTGGGATAAAATATTCTCCCTCTTCTAAAAATGTCTGCTCATGAAAGTATAGTGCAAAATCAATACATTCTTCTATGTTTGATGTTGTTGTTTGCATTATTCGGGTATAAAAATAAATTGTATCCTCACCGGATTCCACAAAAAACACCATCATGTACTCTTCTTCCTCCTGAAGAAGATTCTGTATCGATATCGTTGATGAAAGAGTGTCATTGCTAATGCTATAATCGGACAGTTCTCCATTTGCTACCAGGCGTTCCCCGTCCAGGCTCCGTATCTCATAAGTAACTCCATCAATTGCCGCACCAAACGTTGATATTTGAATCGGCAACTCCCTCTCCGATGTAATTGGAGTAATATTATCACGAACCATGGTCATATCCATTTCATCTGTGTATCCATGTAGTTCATTAACCTTGATGTCATTATAATATAAATACATAACCGGGAGAGTTGGTTCCGGTAGGTTTATCATCAAATCTTCATTTTCTTTATTTGTTATTATGCTAAATAATACCAGTGACAGCAAAAAAACTGCAACCAGTACAATTGGTTTCAAAAATTTGTTCTTTCTCATATTGTTTCCTCTCACAAAGGAAGTCTTCTTATAAATAAATTAGCTATCGTATACACGATAGCTATATTGTAGATTTTTTTTTGTTTTTGTGCAATACTTTGTTCCATATTTCCGTGTTACCACCATCGATTACATCTGCGTCGTTTGCATCGTCTTCGATAAATTTCATTCCCTAACAGTATGCCCACAATTGCCTCCAGCCATGTATCTTCATGACAACTTGCACAATAATCTTGTGCTGTAATCGAACTTTCTGTCTTCACCATGAATTTCTCCGGTATTGGAAATCGTGTTCTCACTTCTTCTTGCTGCAGTTCCTCTCCAACAATCGAAGGCGTCTGTTCGTATCGCTCGAATACCTTTTTACAGAGAAGTTCTTTCTCCCGATTAATCATATCGCGGTCCGGATTCTCGTCAAACATCCGGCTTCCTTCAAACTCCAGTGAATCACAATGTTTTTCTACCAAACTCTGAATCTGTAGTACTTCTTTTGAATACCATTCTTTCGTTCTTTCCATATCCTTTTCATATTCTAATTCTGCCAGATATAGATTCTGAAGAGGATAAGACATATAGAATGGAGTTTCCATATTGTTGCTCCGTTTATTTCTCTATATATCCTATGCAAATTCTATTTCTTTGACACTAACGCCCGAAATAGGCATCAATGCCATTTGCAATACCCGTCACCATTTTGGTCTGGTATTCCGCATTCTGCATATTAACATCATCTGTCGCATTCGTCATAAATCCCATTTCCAAAATTGTAACCGGAACCGTACTCCAGTTAATTCCTGTCATTGTATCATTCGCCATCGTTCCACGATTCTTCATGCCGGTTGCACTGCAATAAGCATCTAATACGTTCTGACTTAATCTCTTACTATCTGCAGACAGATTCGCCACATATTTGTTCGAGGATGATGGATACAATGTGCATGCACCATTTGCCTGAGAGCTCTCTGCTCCATCTGCATGGATTCGAACAGCGATGTCTGCGCCTACTTCTGTAGCATATTGTGCCCGTTCCATATTACTTATGTTAATGTCATGTGTTTCCCTGGTCATATAAACAGTATATCCGCGTCTCTGCAATTCCTTTTTTAATTGCAGGGAGACGTCTAAAGTCAGCACATACTCTGCAACACCGGTACTGACACCGGATGTCCCCTGTGTTACACGTGCCTTCATCTCACTCGATCCCGGACCGTTTGGCTCTTTTGTACTGTCTCCCTTTGCCTGATGTCCCGGGTCGATTACCACCACATATCCGTTATCTGCTGAAGAAGCAGTCTGTGCCTCTTGCGAGTCCGGGTCTTCTGTCGTAATATATTCCGAACTTACATATCCGGTTTCATCTTCATATTCAACCTGTGTCCATTCCTCTTCTTCTGAAATAACAATCAGTTTTGTATCCTTAGGAAGAACCTCCAAAATCTCAGCCTCCAAAGATGGTTCCTGACGAAGCCTTAGTTCTGCTGTCGTCCATACATATACAACTTCGGTCTCCGTCTCCTCTGTTGTGGTATCTATATTTTCAAATGCTTCATTAAAATATTCTAATTCTGTCTCCGTCTCTGTTTGCGTATCCGCGTTCTTCTCTTTTGTATTATGACAGGATAGAGAAATAATCATTACAATAATTGCAATTAGAAAAAACAAACAGGTACCGAATATGATTCTTGCTTTTACAACATCTTTTCTACGGTGTTTACTCATCACTTTACTCCTAATTAAAAATCTATCTCAATGTTATCTTCTTTCAAAACTTCCGCTCTACATTATATCATTTTACCTATAAAAATCTAGTATTCTTTTCTATTTTATAAAGATAAATTTATTTTTTTTAGGATTCCTTTCATATGCGCAAGAGCAACACCATAGTTTGTCATAGGCACTTGAAAAGCTTTTGCACGTTCGATTCTAGACAAAATATAGGAACGGTTAAACATGCATCCGCCACACTGTATAATCAAATCATATTTCGATAAATCCTGCGGAAAATCCTCTCCTGATACGATTTCAATTCGTAATCCATCGCCTACTTTTTTTCTTAAAATTGCCGGAATCTTAACTCTCCCAATATCCTCTTCCATCGGTGCATGTGTACAACATTCTGCAATCAAAACAATAGATTGTTCTGTCAGTTTATCAATTACAGAAACGCTTTTCACATAATAATCCAAATCTCCTTTATAAGCTGCAAAAAGAATTGAAAAAGATGTAAGTCTGCAACCTTTCGGAATCGTTTGTGCCACCGTTTCAAATTCCTGCGAGTCGGTAATCACCAAATCCGGTGGATTCTTCAAACATGCCAGCATCTGTTCCAATGTATCTGTTGTTGTGCACTGTACCAGGCATTTCCGGTCTAACAGTGCACGGATTGTCTGTACCTGTGGCAGAATCAGTCTTCCTTTCGGTGCCTGTATATCTTGAGGCATCACAAGGAGTACTACATCATTCTTTCCAACCAAATTCCCTAAAAGCGACGCATTCTCCACATCTTTGGGCATGTGCTTTTGCAGCACCTCTCTTACCCGGCTAATCCCCCTTCCTTCAAACGCACTGATACATACAACCTCTTCTTTTGTTTCTTCCTTCACATAATTTAAAAAACCCTCATATTCCTGCATTAAATCGATTTTATTAATAATAAAAATGCATGGTTTCTTATGTTGTTGAAAATATTGATATAATTCATATTCATACGAAAAAGCATCTCGAAACGGTCTATTCCTCCACTCCCGATTCTCCGGTGCAACAAGCAGAATCAATGCAATGTCCGTCTGTGTTTTGGCTTGTTCCATTTTTTTCATTCGAAGTTCTGCCAATTCTGTTTTATCATCAAATCCCGCTGTATCCAGAATCAGACACGCTCCCAAAGAATTGATTTCCATCGCTTTCTTTACCGTATCCGTTGTTGTTCCCGGAGTGTCAGACACAATGGACATTTCCTGATTGGTAAACTGATTTACAAATGAGGACTTTCCGCTATTTGTTTTTCCAAAAACTCCAATATGTATTCGTGTCGCCGATGGCGTGCTATCTAACGTTGACATAGTCTCTCCTTAAAAATGAAAATCTCGTTTCCCTTGTTTTATGTTCTCAATATATTCTATCGTTGCCTGTTTCACTTTCGGATTTGTAATCTTATCTAATTCTCTTTCGATTACTTTTATTCCCAGTTCTTTCGTCTGTTCAGATGCATAATCTTCCAGATATTCCATTAACGTCATTAACGCATTCGGATGACAGCAGTTTAGTATTTGCATACTTTTGCAAAGTGCCATAAAACGATCCCCGGTTCTTCCTTCCCGATAACATGCAGTGCAAAAACTTGGGATACAATCCTGTTCCATTAACCAATTCACCACTTCATCCAATGTCCGATTGTCACTAATATCAAACTGAGAGGAATTCTCTTCTACTTCCGGCTTTGCATACCCTCCAACACTAGTACGCGATGCTCCGCTTATCTGCGATACTCCCAACGGCAAAACTTTCTCTCGAACCTGTTGGGACTCTCGGGTCGAAATAATCATTCCGGTGTATGGCACCGAGATACGAATGAGAGCACAAATCTTGGCAAACACGTCATCACTAATACCGTTATTAAAATCCTCCGGATTGATGTCATCCGCACTCTTGATTCTCGGAACACTAATTGTATGCGGTCCTACTCCGTATACTGCTTCTAAATGTTCTGCATGCATCAATATGCCTGCAAACTCATAACGATACATCTCGAGTCCAAATAATACCCCCAGACCAACATCGTCAATTCCAGCTTCCATCGCTCGGTCCATTGCTTCCGTATGATACGCATAATCGTGTTTCGGGCCGGTCGGATGCAGTTGTTCGTAGGAGTTTTTATTATAGGTTTCCTGAAATAAAATATAGGTTCCGATTCCTGCCTCTTTTAACCTGCGATAATTCTCCACCGTTGTGGCTGCTATATTGACGTTGACCCTTCGAATCGCTCCGTTTTTGTGTTTTATACTATAAATGGTATCAATGCATTCCAAAATGTATTCTATCGGATTCTGAACCGGGTCCTCTCCAGCTTCAATTGCAAGACGTTTGTGCCCCATATCCTGAAGTGCAATAACCTCATTTCGCACTTCTTCCTGTGTTAATTTTTTCCTTGTTATCTTTTTATTTTTCAAATGGTATGGACAATAAACACACCCATTCACACAATAATTTGACAAATATAGTGGTGCAAATAAGACAATTCGGTTTCCATAGTAATCCTCCTTGATTTGCTTTGCCAAATCATAAATCTCCTTGATTTTAGATACATCTTCACACGCAAGCAAAACAGAAGCCTCTCTGTGATTAAGTCCCTTTCTTAATCTTGCCTTCTCTATAATTGCATCTACCAACTCCAAATTGTCTTTGTTGGCGTCTGCATAAGCAAGCGTATCTCGTATTTCCTCATCTGAAATAAACTCTTCGGCTTTTTTTGAATTTACGTTATACATCTTATCCCTCCAAATACTATTTTTTATAATCTCCTTTTTCTATTGCGATTGTATATCCGATTTCTTTTAATTGTTCGCAAAGCATGGCAAGATTCTCTCCCGCTTCCTGTTCGGTATAAATTTTATTATCGTAAAGTTTATAATTTTCCCGTGCTGACAGTGGTGAAATATTTGGCATCACTACATTTGCTCCGGCCATAATTCCGTTCTTTCGGCCATCCGGATGAATCGTTCCCAGGGCAGTTGTCGCAGGTAACAATACATTCGGATGCATAAGACGTATTATAGATATCAAACGTAGTGTCTGTTCCATACTGCCGGGTTCTTCTTTTGCATACGGCGTATCTTTTTGCGGTATAAATGGCCCAATACCAATCATATGGGGATTTAATTCCTTCATGAACATCAAATCCTCATACAAGGTGTCCAGCGTCTGATTTGGTGAGCCTACCATAAAACCGCATCCCACCTGATATCCAATTTCTTTTAAATCCATTAGGCATCTACGCCTTTCCAAAAAAGACTGTGTCGCCGGGTGTAAATATTCATAGTGTACCCGATCTGCAGTTTCATGTCGCAACAGGTATCTGTCTGCTCCCGAATCAAAAAACATTTGATAACTTTCTTTTGTCTTTTCTCCAATCGAAAGGGTAACGGCACAATCCGAATATTTTCCCTTTATCTCTGATACAATGTCACATATTTTTTCATCCGTAAACCAGGTATCTTCTCCCCCTTGCAGAACGAAGGTCCGAAATCCTAATTCATATCCACTGTTACAACACCTAAGAATCTCTTCCTTCGTCAGACGATAACGCTTTGCTTTGCAATTACTCCGGCGAATTCCACAGTAATAACAATCGTTCTTACAATAATTCGTAAATTCAATCAGCCCACGAATATAAATCTTATCCCCATATATATCTCGTGCCAGTTCTCTCGCCAGTATATGCAAATACTCAATTGCATCTTCATCCGTTGTATTCATCAGACCCTGAAACTGTTTGTTGGTTAAGTTTCGTGTTTCTTTTAACGCGTCGATAATTTGCTTCATAGTTCCTGTTTCCCTATAATGTTTGAATATACTGTCTTTACACTCATTCCGTTTAATCTGCCTATTTTCCCGGATAGTGTATTAATTACATCTTGTGATGCATCAATTGCAACACTGATTACATTCACATTTCTCTTATGATAAGGAATACCCATTCTTCCTATAATATACTTGCCATTTTCATGTAGCAGTCGGTTTAATTCCTCAACATGTTCTGTATCCTCAACGATAATTCCGATTAAAGCGACTCTTGTTTCCATTCTTACCCCCATATCGACATAACTTATTCATCAAAAAAACTGTATCCTTTCTGTTTGGATACAGTCAAATAACACAACAAATCACATTCGGACCTCTTCCCAATGTCATTTGGCATTCTATATGATGTATCTTTCACCTTAACTGCGTTTCAGTGTCAGAAAAGCTATATTTATTTTAACATATCTATTTTTTATTTACAATTTTTATTCCTGTGTGATATGATTGGAAAGAAATATGAATCGTATTTATGGAGGGAGTATGGGATTTTTATCAAATTTATTAGAACGCGAAGCGAAGAGAGCTATCTCTAGAGGGGTTCGTCACACCGTGAACGAAGCCGTATCTGCCGGTATCGGCAAATTAGCGGATTCTTTCGATAAAAAGTCGGAGGATTTCTCGAATACACCTTTACAGACAACTCACTCAAGCCCAAATATAACTGTTGCCAAACAACCAAGCGGAGAACGACTCTTACATGAGCGTTTAGAACAGGTATTTGCAAACGAATGGCAGGACTATACCGTCTGCAGAAATGTAGCACCTTCCTACCTGTATGCACCGGATAATGCGAAACATTATGACTATGTTTTATATAGGAATAACATACCGGTTATCGCCATCTTGGCAATAACCAGTCCTTCACATTCTATTCCAAAGAAAGCACGACTTGCAAAAGAGGCATGTATGGAACAGAATATTCCATGTCTGTATTTTATGTCTCATCTGCCAAATGAGCTTTCATACATATCTAACCGCTTAAGACAAAGCATACAATAAACATTTATTATGCGAATAAAAGAAAGAGAAATTCAACTTCTGTTGAACCCGTGACGGATAAAGCAGTGTCCAATAACATTTTAATGTTCATTTTGCGGGTAATGGGATTCTGTTCAGTCTAGTGTTGATTAGCACGGCTTATCAACTTCAAAGCCTTTTCTCTTTCTTTTTTTATTACCATTTTTTAAAGGATTCATCTATGTTTAGCGAAGACACATTTCTAACTGCCATCGCCCGCCAAGACGCATGGGATATTTTTTTTAATCACAAAATCACATATCAACATATAAATACATATGAAGAGAACCAGATACTGCCTTTTATCAATCAGAAGTGTTATCTCACCTTTCTTTCTTCTATTTCTGACGGTACATTCCCAAATGAATATCCTACCAAAAAAATAGTCAATAAAGAAGGGGCTTCTAAAAAACGCATCGTCTATTCTTTCTCTGAAAAAACAAATATTATGCTAAAATTCATGGCATTTTATCTTTACAAGTACGATTCTCTTCTTTCACCGAACTGTTATGCCTTCCGAAGAAACTATGGCGTCGGATACGCCATTCGAAGAATCAAATCCGATGCTTCGTTCCAACACAAGTATTGTTATAAAGCAGACATTACAAATTATTTTAATTCCATAGATATACAACTTCTTTTGCCCAAACTCTCATTTCTTCAAAAGGATGACCCCGGACTTTATCGGATTCTGGAACATATTTTAACAGAGACGAAGGTAACATATCAAAACCAAACCATAACCGATTCACATGGTGCAATGGCCGGTATTCCGATTTCGCCGTTTTTTGCAAATTGGTACCTAAAAGAAGTCGACGATTTTTTCCTGGAACGAGACATTGCGTACTTTCGATATTCCGATGACATTCTAATCTTTGCAGATAGTTATGAGGAACTTATTTCCTATAAAGAGATGCTACTAGAGCTTTTGAAACAACACCGACTTACCCTAAACCATAGCAAAGAACACATAACAAAACCCGGCGAAGCATGGGAGTTTTTAGGTTTTTCTTACCATTACGGAACATTTGACCTATCCGCACCTACCAAAAGGAAAATCAAAGCAAAAATCAAACGAAAGGCAGATGCACTTCGACGCTGGCAGCGAAAGAAAAAATTGCCGCCTGATAAGGCAGCAATTGGTTTTATTCGTGCAATGAATTATAAATTTTATGGGGATGATACTTCTGACGATTTCTGCTGGAAGCGTTGGTTCTTTCCCTATTTGGATACAACAGCCGGTTTAAAGGAAATCGATGCCTATATGCAGGAATATATTCGCTATGCCGTCACCGGGCGTCACTACAAAGGAAACTACCGGATTTCGTATCAACAATTAAAAGAGTGGGGATATCGTAGCCTGGTTCATGAGTTCTATAACAGAAACGACAAGCCAATCAATACAGCAAGGTAAATCATGTTTACAATTGTAAAACAACCTACATATTTGCCTTTTTTACTGCTATCATAATTAACAAATATTTTGTAGGATATAAGGCTTGCCATAGACGCAATAATCGTTCCAAGACCCCCGATGTTGGCCGCGATAATCAACGCACTGCTATTATTCGTAAAGGACGATAACAGAATAGAGGTCGGGACATTACTAATCACCTGACTCAACCCAATTCCAAGAAGCATTTCTTTGCCTGCTATTACAGACTCTAAAACATCCCGAACTGCCGGGATGTTTCTTATATTTCCGGTAAATATAAAAAATCCTATAAAAGTCAACAGTAACGCATAATCCAGTTTTAACAACATGGACCAGTTCAAAATCAGTGCAAAAATGATTGTACACAAAAGCACTGCCCACAGTGGTACAAGCTTTGCAACCACAAGCACAGAACCAACAAATAAAAGCAGATACACATATGCTTTTCGTGTCACCTTCTTTGGTACTTTCTCTGTCTGTTTGTCGGATTGAATCGTTTCATTCTTCCCCTTCAAAAAACAAATGGATAGGATAAGTAACAGCAAAGAAAACGCAGTGTACGGAAGCATCAGTTTCATGAATTCGATTACTCCAAGACCCGAAGCCCCATATAAATACAGATTGTGCGGATTTCCAATCGGCGTTAGCATACTTCCCATATTCGCTGCAATTGTCTGAAGGACAATCGTCGGAATCATCAACTCGTCTCTTCTGCCTTGTTTTAAAATCTGAACGCTAAATGGCACAAATGTCAAAAGTGCCACATCATTCGTAATAACCATACTAAAGAAAAACGGCAAAAGCACCAACACTGCTACAAGCTGCCACACTTTCTTCGTTCGGCGCAAAAGTGCTATTCCTACGTAATCAAAAAAACCGTTTTGTTTCAATCCTTCGGTAACTATCATCAGACTCAAAAGCATTCCCAGGGTATGCCAGTCTATATATTCCATATATTTCCCTGATGGGTGTACAAGAAAAGCGGATGCAATAGCAAGGACTGTCGCAACCGCTAAAACTGTTTCTTTTTTTAGAAAATTCTTAAGTCTTTGAATCATACTACTCTATCGCAACAATTCTCATCATATTGCTGTACCCATTCGCCGCACCATCCTTAATGCTCGGTGCAGGAATTCCCGCTGTCAGAATTGCAATATCTCCTTCTTCCACGTACATTTTTGCTTTTGCAAGTTCAATTGCACAATCACAAATGTCCTCTGTTGTATCTGACTCTACTGACATATAAGGTCTTACTCCCCAATATATCTGCATTCGTCGGAGTGTTCTTTCATTCGGAGTTACTCCGATTAATTCCATCTTTGGTTTGAATTTCGACACTACCCTTGCGGTCGAACCGGATGCGGTTGGTGTAATAATGCATTTTGAGCCAAGATTATTAGCGGTTGTAACCGTTGCATGCCCAAGTGCACTTGATATACTTTTCATCCTGTGTTCTTCTGCCTTCTTAAGAATTAATGCATAATCTAAATGTTCTTCGGTACTCTCTGTAATATGTACCATCATCTGCAGGGCTTCGACCGGATATTTTCCTTGTGCGGTTTCTCCGGATAACATTACTGCATCCGTTCCATCATAAACAGCATTTGCTACATCCGTAACTTCTGCACGGGTCGGTCTTGGATTGCGAATCATCGAATCTAGCATCTGTGTTGCTGTAATCACCGGTTTATAATTGTCATTACATTTTTGAATGATCATCTTCTGGATATACGGAACTTCCTCCGGCGGAATTTCAACGCCCATATCACCGCGAGCCACCATAACACCATCCGCACTGCGAATAATTTCGTCTATATTACGGATTCCCTCTGCATTTTCAATCTTTGCAATAATCGGAATATATGGTGCATTATATTCTTTTAATAGTGCTTTGATTTGTAAAATACATTCTGCATTTCTTACAAAAGAAGCTGCGATGAAATCAACATCCTGCTCCACTCCGAATTTGATATCTTCTTTATCCTTCTGTGTAATCGCCGGAAGACGCACCGGCACATTTGGCACATTTACACCCTTTCGTTCGCCCAGTTCTCCGCCATTTAAAACCGTACAGACAATATCTGTCGCCGTCTTTTCTTTCACTTGAAGTTCAATTAATCCGTCATCTATTAGGATTTTGGTTCCAATCTCTACATCTTCGATTAATCCGTCATAGGAAATCGATACTTTATTACTGTTTCCAACACATTCCTTTGCTGTTAATGTGAGAAGGTCTCCCTGTTGAAGCATTACTTTTTGTCCGCCCTCTAGTAGTCCGGTACGAATCTCCGGTCCTTTTGTATCTAGCAAAATGGCGATTGGTTTGTGTTCCTCTTTTCTTATTTGTTTGAGTAAGTCCATTCTCTTCTTCTGTTCTTCGTGTGTACCATGAGAGAAATTGAAACGTGCGATATCCATCCCTTCCGTCACAAGGCTTCTCATAATATTTACATCATCGGTTCTCGGACCTAATGTACAAACAATCTTTGTCTTTTTCATGCTCCTCACTTCCTTCTCATTAAAATATGCTAGTTATTCCCTAAAAAGTCTTCGGTTCACATGTCACATCACAATCTAATTTTTGAAATGTATGCTTGTCTACATCCGAAAGCAAAACGCTTGAGTGGACCTGACAATTCTTAAGTTTTGGCAACTGCTTCAGCGCTAAAGAGGCCTTTTCATTCGCGGCTGCAGTTGCAGATAACGCAATCAATACCTCATCCGTATGCAGACGCGGATTCCTACTTCCCAGATATTGTGTTTTCAATGTCTGGATTGGCTCAATTGCATCCGGAGAAAGAATCTTCTCTTCATGTGGAATATCTGCCAACACTTTTAGTGCATTTAATAATGCAGCTGAACTTGGCCCTAATAATTCCCCTGTCTTACCGGTTATAATCCGGCCATCGGACAATTCAATTGCCACCGCCGGTGCCCCTGTCTGTTGTGCCCTTTCTAACGCTGGTTTGACCGTTGTTCTATCTTCTTTCGTTAATTTTTCCTGACTCATCAACAGTTCAATCTTACTTACTTCTTCTACTGCTGATTTTCCTTCTGCCACACCATCTAACGCCTGATAATATCTACGAATAATTTCCTGTCGGGATGCTTCTCTGCAGACTGCATCATCTGTTATACAATTCCCGGCCATATTCACTCCCATATCTGTCGGAGAAGCATACGGACTCTTTCCATATATCTTCATGAACATGGCATTCACTACCGGGAAAATCTCAACATCACGGTTATAGTTAACGGTTGTTATCCCGTATTCCTTAAGATGATATGGGTCAATCATATTAATATCATTCAAATCGGCCGTAGCTGCCTCATACGCAAGATTCACCGGATGGTCCAATGACAGATTCCAAATCGGAAATGTCTCAAATTTGGCATAACCGGCACGCACACCATGCTTTAATTCATGATACAACTGCGATAAACAAGTGCTCATCTTACCACTTCCCGGTCCCGGTGCCGTTACCACCACCAAAGGTCTGGTTGTTTCTATATAGTCATTTTTACCATAGCCTTCTTCACTAACAATCATCTCAATATTCGTTGGATAGCCCGGAATCATATAATGACGATATACTTTCACACCTAATGTTTCTAATCTTTTTTGGAATAATATGGCACTTCTTTGCTCTTTATATTTGGTTAATACTACGCTTCCGACATATAACCCTTTTGACTGGAATACATTCAGCAGACGAATCACGTCATCATCATACGTAATACCCAAATCAGCTCGAATTTTATTCTTCTCGATGTCATCTGCGCTTACTACCATTACAATCTCGGCCTGTTCCGATAATTGCATTAACATCTGCAATTTACTGTCTGCCGCAAATCCCGGCAACACTCTTGATGCATGAAAATCATCAAATAATTTTCCACCAAATTCTAAATATAATTTATTGTCAAATTGTGCAATTCTCTCTCTGATATGTTCTGACTGCATTTTAAGATATTTCTGATTATCAAATCCGATTTGCATAGTAATTCTCTCATCTTCCTTAATAAAAATTATATTTTAGTATAACACATATTTCTAATTTTAACAATTTAAAGGATATCATTCTATATACTTTTACCGCATCCATCTTGCCTTCAGATGCATCCTGTCAAAGGCAAGACCAATTGCATAAAAAGCTACTGCACTGCCAACCGCCTGAATCAAATTCGGCAATGCTGACATGAAAAATACTGCCCATGTGCCAAAAATAAAATACTCTGCGATAAAATATCCCACAACCGTTATGACTGCCGCAATCACAGTTGCTATAATGTTGCGCTTATTTATTATTTTCGACTCTTTATGTGTAAAAAGCAATACGATCAGAGCCTTTATAAGAATTGTCGCCGGCAGCCACATTGGTGCCAAAAATAAGTCTGCCAGTCCGGCACCAATTACTGCTGCGGCAAGTGCATATGGTAATGGTAACAAGGTTGCCGCAAGGTAAATAATGGCATCTCCCAAATGTATGTAACCACCATTTATTCCAATTGGAATATGGCCGACATAAGCAGTCAGAATTGTAATCACAGCTGCCAAAACACCTGTCAGAGCAAGATTTCTGGTTTGTTGTCTTTTCATTCCTGTTATTTCTTTTTTCATATTCGCATTCTCCTCTACTATGAATTCTTTTCTTCCGTCAACTCTTGCGGATACACAAGCCCCCACATTTTGCGGATTTCGTCTGCTTTTTCCATCAAGAATATGCTTTCTTGCAGCGGATAAGATTTACTTTCCAGTGCTTGATTATGAATTTGCTCCACACACTCCAGAAACTGATATTCATATCCGCTCATCTGCTTGGGTGCCGTTATTCTTTTCATCAGGTTATCGTCAGTATCGTAAACGGATATCACAAGCGGATTATTTATATTATCTACAACAATATAACCCTTATCTCCCGAGAAAACAGCCTGCCTATCCGAACGAGAATAAATACTATGTGTTAAAACTGCCATTTTCCCATCTTTGTAAAACAGCGTTATACTCTCCATTCCATCTACACCTGTTTCTGTAAACTTTACTGAGGATTCCATTCTTTCAACATCCTTGCCAAAATACATAAATGCAAAATCAAGTCCATAAACACCCAAATCAAGCAAGGCTCCTCCAGCTAATTCCGGTTGCATAATTCGATTTTTGTAATTCACAATATAAGACAAATTAGCAGTAAGCGTGGTAATGTTTCCTATGATTCCACTTTCAATCGTTTCCTGTATTAATCTACGGGATGGCATATATCTTGGCCACATTGCTTCTGCTACAAATACCCCTTCTGTCTGTGCAAGCTCTTGTATCTGTTTTGCCTGCTGACTGTTAATCGTAAATGCTTTTTCACAAAGAATTGGTTTCTTGTGTAAAATACAAAGTTTCATGTCCTCATAATGACGCGAATGTGGCGTTACAATATAAACAAGTTCTACCTCATCATCCTTCACCAATTCCTCATAGCTTCCATATGCTTTTGTAAAACCATATTCCTCTGCGGCTTCTTTTGCGCGTTCCTGCGTACGCGATGCGATGGCATAACATTCTATCTGACTCATATTCTGCAAGGTCGGCATTACCTTTTTCAAAAGACGACCGGTTCCTAAAATTCCTATTTTCATTTACTCTCCTACTTTCATAAAAACAACGTACATATGATATCCACTGTCAAAATCGCGGCTAATAGAATACTAATTATGTATATCTCTTTCTTTTTTAATTTGTTCAACATACGCTCAAATAAAGGTTGCAAAACATACAAAAACAAAATACCGCCCAAACCAAATCGGATGGATGGCGACAAGGCTATTCGACCTTGAAAATGAATCGCATAATCGCTATAAGTCTGCCACGGCCAATACCCCATTGTCAACTCTAAAATATATGTAGTCGCAAGCTCTATTAACGTCGCAATTCCCATACACCCCAAAAATAATAATATTATTTTTATGATTGCATTTTGTTTGGATTCTTTTTTGTATTTATTAAAAAATAAAATGAAAATAACCGCTCCAACTCCATAAATCGGACAATAAGGGCCAAACAACACGCCTCTGTTTGAAAATCCCCATCGATAGATTACTACTTCTAAAAAAACTTCATACAGCCATCCAATGATTGCATACATGACAAAACATATGAATAATTTTGAAAGTTCACTTCCCCACTCCCTTTTCTTCTGCACCATGACATTCTCCTACCTAGTATATTGTATAACTCATCTCGTGCCATTCTTCTCCTCCCCAAGAAGAATCGGCGATTCCTTCGTCATGAAATCCCATTTTTTGGTACATTTTCACCCTGGAATCTAAGCACGTTAAAATTAACTTCTTGCGATTTTTTTGCTGTTCTCTACGTACGTATTGTTTTACAATTTCTGTCGCAAGTCCCTGTCTGCGATATTGAGGCAACACATCAAGACCGAGGAGCATAACGTTCTTCCCTTGGGGATTATATAAGTGTGCATTTGTAAAAAAGTCATCCTTAAAACATTCCTCATCTGTGGATAACCCATTTAAAAACCCTGCTATCCGGCCGTTTTCTTTATCAATTGCAACCAGAAAGAGTTCGGCTGCGATTGCAATTCTCTCTTTCATGTTCTTCTCGGAGCAGGCTTCATTCGGCGGAAAACATATCTGCTCAATTCTAACCGCCTGCATTGCTTCGCTTTGCTTAATATTTCTAAATTCAAATCTATCTGACAACTTTATTCCCATGTGTTCCACTTCT
>JAZUQL010000086.1:0-4206 GCA_045605685.1 Lachnospiraceae bacterium | reverse complement strand
GTAATCTCATTGTTAACATTAGGAGGGAGTTGCCTGACAGCCAAAGGAGCAGGCCTAGCGTTCCAAGAAGTACTCGTCTATGCAGGAAAGACGTTAGCGATTGATGCAGTAGCAGTAGGAGCCACACACGGAGTCGGCTTGTTGTGTCAGGAGTTAGGGGTTCCGGTACCGTTGACCATCGTCATGGCGCTGGCAGCAGGAATGACCGTATCCCTGATTGGGACAAAGTATGTCTTAAAGGATAGTCTGGGGAATGTAAAGTTTGAATTTGAGGGTGGTAGTCCACCTCTGCCTGTGGAAAATAAAAATATAACAGGCATGGATTGGTATGATTATTTTCGAGAAACATATGGGAAAGAGAATGTTTGTTGGGAAAACTGCAATCCGTCAGAGGTTGCAACAGCTTGGCAGGGAAGTTATCCTTATGTTGGTGTAGACACTTATACAAATACTACATTGCATGATGGAGATATTATTTGGATGGGTGAACCTTTTCCAACAGGATATTCGACAACTACAGAAGCAATTGCAGATTTAGGTAACGACGCACAAAAAGTTTTTGGTGGATTGCAAGTGAAACCATACTATGAAAAAGGGATGCCATTTGCAGAATATAGAAGTAGTTTAACTCCCTATAAAGTACACGGAGAGTTAAATGTAGCAGAAGGATTAGCACTTAACAATCCCCAATTTGGAGCAGGAGGTCATGCGCAAAGATTTGATCCTAACTTCGATTATAATTATGCCAATGGTTTTTTGGAAAGATTGGAAGAACAAGCAATAGAATTAACAAATACAAGAGTATCTCTTGAAGATTATTTTAATATGATGGATGGAATCAAATAGGAGAGTTAAATATGCAAAATGGAATATTAAGAGTAGGAAAATATGCTATTGAACCAACGACAAGTGTTGATACACTTCCAAGTGACGAATATAATGTTATAAATACTAAAAATGGGATAGTGTATATATCAAAAACTCCATTTGAATTGTTGGGAGCAAAGTTTTGGGTGACTATTTATTTTGAGAAAATGCACATTAAAAAGGTTGAATTAAGCAATGCCGATGAAAAATACAAAATGAACTACCGTACAATGGATAGTACAATTCTTGAGCAGCTAAGAAAAGAAAATAATGATTTTTTGTTAAACAATTTAGGACCATCACACAAAGAAAATTTATCTGGTTTAGAGTATGAGTATCCATGGGGAAAAGTAATGACATATTTTGATGTTAAATCTGCGGAGGCAGGAATTGTAGTTTGTTATTTTTGAGTATATTTTAATATATGTCAACTAAATAAAAACGCATCATCAGCGGTATTTCCAAGACGCTAAAAAGTCATGAAAATACCGCTGATTTTCTGTCTGTTCTTATAAGTCAGCCAGGTGCATTAACAGAGAAAAACACAATTGCATGCCCATGCGGAAGACAACTGCTGTGTAAGCAGATTCCTGTGCTTGGATGGCATCTATCCATTGTGTTATGATTTTTCTCTGTTCATCTGATAAATCCAGTTTCTTGTATTGCTCGTTGAGTTCATTTTCTTTCATGGTGGCTTCCAGATAATCGGCATCCTGTTTGACGTTTTGATGGATGTTGTTATAAGGTCGTTCTTCCAAGTAATCGAAGAACAGTTGAAAAATATCCATGTTCATCAACATTCGCGCCTCCTTTCTTGACAACACACGATACCGTAAAAGTCTGAATCTATCCATTCACATAATCCAATGAAAATCAGCATAGAAAATAATGCAGAATAGACAAAAGTATCTGCATGGCATAAGAAGTTGGTTGATAGCAGAGAAAGTTATATCATAACAAATTTCTCCCAGCTTATGCCGTCCTCTGGCGGCATAAAGCCTTTAACCAGCACTATTTTCGACCCTACTTATTTTGGTGGCATCTTAAGAAATCATGTCTTTCACATTTCCTCAACAAGGCTTAAATCTTCCATTATGGGTAATAACTAGCTCGACTTCGGTCTTTAAATCGCACACAGGGGCAACACAGGCTCTCACAGGGGTAAGAGAAAGTTGTATTGTGTGTCGGAAAAGTAAAATTGTGCATTATTACTCGTTTTTCTCTGTTTTTGGTCTATGGCATAAAGCCGATTTTGTCCATTTTTAAAGGATTTAAATAAAAATCTGCTCCCAAATCGAAAAATTGACTTGCAACCTTTCTTTTTCAGAGTTAACATCACACACCACGAAGGCAATCTTCTTTTGCCTCGTGTCCTGTGTTCTGCGGGAAAAATCCTTACTCCGAAACGGATGAGTAGATTGGCCGTGCCACCCGTGCCGACTCCGTTGCCAAGTGCGTAATTCGGGGATACTGGCTTATCAGTTGAGGTTGCCTGTATTTTGAAGTCAAAAGATTTGGGAGGAAGTTTATGTATGATAAAACAAAGTATATCTACGTGGGGTTAGACCTCCACAAGGAGCAACACACGGCAGTTATTACGGACTGCTTCAACGAAAAACTCGGAGAGATTACTTTTCATAACAAACCCTCTGAGTTTGGAAAACTAATCACCAAATGTAAAAAGTATTGTACCGACGGTAAAGGAATTGTCTTTGCTTTAGAGAATTCCTACGGTTATGGCAGGGCGTTAGCTGCATGGTTGATTGAACGATATTATATCGTGAAGGATGTCAATCCTGCATTGTCCTATGCGTACCGAAAGAGTGTACCGCAGTACAAAAAGAACGACAGCTACGATGCTCAATGTGTAGCGAGAGTAGCCATTAATGAACTGAATAAGTTACCCGATGCCATGCCGGAAGACATGTACTGGACACTCAGCCAGTTGGTAAATCGCAGAGCGAATCTGAAGACACATCACATCAGACTGAAGAACCAATTGCATGAGCAGGTTTGCGTAGCATATCCAAGCTATAAGCAATTCTTTCAGGACATTGGCAGACCCACAGCACTTTTCTTTTGGGAGCATTATCCCTCGCCAAGGTTATTGAGAGGAAAGACTGTAGAAGAACTTGCAGAGGAATTAATTCCGGTCAGCCACAATCAGTTTTCTACACGAAAGTGTCGGATTATACTGGATGCAGTCAAAGCAGACGGAGACACCACAAGGGACTATCAGCCTGAGAGGGATGAAATCACGAGAGGATTAGTTAAGGATGTTCGGCACTATGTCACTTAGATTGAGGAAGTAGACAGGGCGATTGCTGACTTTCTTCCAAGGTTTGAGAGTACCTTAAATACAATCCCCGGTGTCAGCGACACCACAGTTGCAAAACTGCTTTCGGAGATTGGAGACATTAGAAGATTTCCTAACGCGGATAAGTTAGCCAACTTTGCAGGGATAGCACCTGTGAATTTTTCCTCCGAAGGAAAAGGTGACGATAAACTCTCAAAACAGGGAAACAGAAGATTGCAGGGCACAATTTATTTTCTTGCCATTCAGATGATTCAGCTATCATCCAAGGGACTGACACGTAATCCGGCTTTTTATGCTTATTATCAGAGGCAGTTGGCAAGATGTAAGACCAAGCCACAGGCATTGATATTGATTTCCAGAAGGCTAATCAGCAACATTTATGGAATGCTAAAAAACAAGACCGAGTACGTTATGCCCAAGGTGCCGGATAACTAGGGCTAATGGTAATTTTTTGTAGTAAAGACAGAGAAAACATGTTAAAATGATAGGCAGTGAAAAGCATTGCTTTGGAAAGTGTTGATTTCTTTTCAAAGGGAATGAAACTGCCTGATAAAACATGAGGATTCAGACTCGATGTCAAGGGTGGTGAACATTCTGTTATATACGGAACAGATGATATAGCAAAGTATGAATATAATATGATTGAGAATCCCGGACCATTAGCAGAAATGCCTAATCAACCTGTAAAGAATTTCTATGGTGGTAGATATAATATAGAAGTATTACAGGAGGATAGAATAATGTATCGAGCAGGTAACGCAGAAAACCCGTATGGAAGAAGGTTCACGAGTGAACCACCAGCTTCTGTGGCTAATGTAAGAATTGACGCAGCAGTAAAGATACATTGGATAGATCTCAAAACTGGTATATGGGAGGCAAGTTCTTACATAGATTATGTATATGCGATTAAAGTACCAAAGGGTACTACTGTATATACAGGACCTGTTGGGCCACAAGGTGGAGCATATGTGGGAGGATATAATATTATGCAAACATATATAGATGCACCATGGAGTTTTGAG
>JAZUQL010000085.1:0-163002 GCA_045605685.1 Lachnospiraceae bacterium | reverse complement strand
GCATCTTCCCAAGTTTCTTTTCCAAATTTATCATCTTGGTCGTATCGATCAAAATACGGCCCCAACGGGCCCTCACTTTCCTTGCTTCCCACAATGGAAGCAGCCGATAAAATAAAAGGAGCCTTATGAAAATGAAGACTCCTTTTCCCAATCTGTTCTCCCATACTTTCCTCCTTAAACCCTGCGTATTTGTTTTTCGGTGTCTATAGTATGCGAAATTTGTGCTATTTTAATTCTGTATCTTTAATAATATTTCCTTTTTCTAAATGCGGTCGAATAAAATTCTCCTTTGCATAATCCCATAATCTAGACGAACCTTTTGACGTATGCTCGTTTCTTTTTAGAATCATAGACAACGCCACCTCGTGCTCTTTCCACGCCTTCCCCTGTGACGAGGCATTTAGCATCATTGGTTGGATGTTATCCATTGTTCTTGCAAATTGTGCCTCCGGTGTCTTTCCTTCTTCAAACTCTCTCCATAACTGAAGCAGTTGTTCTCCCTGTTCTTTTGGTAGCATGTGAAATATGCGATTTGCAGCCTGTTTTTCTCTCTCTTTTTGCGTCTCCTTAGCTTTTGAATCATACGCATAGGTATCTCCCGCATCAATTTCGACAATATCGTGAATCAATAGCATGGTTATCGTTTTTAATACATCAATCGTTGCATTTGCATATTCACTTAAAAGTATTGTCATAATTGCCATGTGCCATGCATGTTCCGCATCATTTTCCTTACGACTGGCATCTGTCAGATACGATTGGCGAAAAATAGTCTTTTCCTTATCGATTTCTTTTATAAATTCAAACTGTTTTTGTAATCTCTCTTCCATATGCATCCCCTGTCTTATTTGATACGTTCCCATGTTGCTTCTCTTTTTACTACATCACAAACCTGTAAAACCTGTCCGGTTATTGTAAAACGAATGTCATATTCTCCGAACGACATTCCATATACATAGCCTTCTTTTTTGTTATACGCAGCTCTGGGATCTTGTTCTAATACCTTATATGCCCCTTCTCTTAGAGATAGTGGCAAACGATTCTGCAACTCTTCCGGAAAAATCACAGTAATCGTGTCATTTTTATGTGCCTGTCCAAAACTCCCCAGCGCATCCGGATGTGCATCCGTGTATGGTAAATACGGCTTGATATCGTATATCGGAGTCCCATCCATTAGGTCTGCCCCTTGCACAACTAACACCGGTCCATCCTTTGATTCCCATATAATTTCTTTTAGTTGTACACAAGATAATCCGATGGGATTTGGTCGGAACGGAGAGCGCGTTGCAAATACGCCCTTCTTCTCTTTCCCACCTAATCTTGGTGGCGTTACGGTAGGTGAGTATCCTTTGTCTGCATTAGCAGAAAATCCCCATAATAGCCATATATGCGAATACTCTTCTAATCCCTTATACACATCTTTATTCCGGTATTCTTTTTCTAATATAATTCTTCCCTGTAGTTCATTTACAAGTCCGCTTTGTCTGGGTATTCCAAACTTCTCCGGAAACTCTGTATGAATCTGTGCAATTACTTTTAGTTGCTCCATGTTTTCTTCCTAACATACATTTTTATATGGAAGTAATATCCTGATGCAAAACACCCCATTTTCTGCGGTTATTTGATATTCCCCATTATATTTTTTTATTACTTCAAATGCATTGATCGTTCCCCATCCATGTTTCTTCTTATCCATTTTCGTTGTAAGTAACCGTTCCTCTTCTTGTTGTAACTCTCCGCACATTTTATTCTCCATGGATATCATAAATGTCCCCGCGTTTTCCACAGAAGAAATTTTTATGAAACGACTACTGTCACATTGATTGTTTGCTTCAATTGCATTATCTATTAAATTTGAAAACAAAACACAGCAATCCATTGCCTCCATAAATTCTAAATGTTCCAGACCACCTTCACAATTTATTTGTATTCCGAATTTTTGTATTTTTTCCTGTTTAGCACTTAAAATCATGTCCACAATTTCATTACCGGTCAAAATGATATTTCCGGATTGTTTCTTCTTGTCCGTTAGCTGCGCAAAGTATTCCTTTGCTTTCTCATATTCTCCTTTCTCAAACATAGACTGGAGCAGTAACATATGGTTCTTCCAATCATGACGAAACCTGGCTTCATCTTTTTGCTGCTCCTTATAATTCCTGAAAAAATAATATTCCATCTCAAATTGTTCTTTATAATTATTTGATAATGTGCGATAATATCTTGCCTGACAGCGATGTATGATTCCGTATGGCACAATTATGTTTAGAACAATTACAAATATCATCCACGCAATCGTATACATTCCATTCATTAATTGTTCATCCAAAATTTCAAATATAATTGTAAATGTCATAGAAAAGACACAAAACAAAGAAATTAATACGGATTCACCAACATTTAAGGACATGGTTGGATATTCCTTTTCTTTCCGGCTTATCAACCATAGCAAAAGCACTGCCAGAATCAAATCTTCCCCTATTCCAAAAAAAATACTATTACTAATCTTGGAATTAAACTTATTCCATGTAATAAAGCAACACATTAATTCACATAAATTACTCCACAAATAATATATTAACATTGTCGGAATCATCATAAATATAGCGGTCCATTTTCTTTTTGCCTTAAACACAATTCCTACCACTGCAAGATAAATATAAATAGACGCAAATGCAATCCTTCCCGAATCCAAAAAAATCCCTACGACAATTGCATAAACAACAAATATGACTCCTGCCAAAACATAATGTTTATATTTGTATCTTTCGCCTACTGTATAGCAAAAGCGAAATAATAATAGTATATCAACTACAGATAGAAAATTTTGTATTCCACCTAGAATCTCTAGTCCTAATGCATTCATTTTATTAATTCTTTCTCCAATCGTTTCATTATATGCTCATAATACAAGTCTTTTTTCCTTCGACTTATTGGCAATCCCTTTCCATTGCTAAGCGTAATCTTTCCGTTTCCCATTGCAAGGTGATGAAATGTATTTACAATATACTTCCGATGAATCCGATAAAACCCATATCTGTCTAACATTTTTTCATATTCAGCCAAACTGATGCGAGTAACATGATATCCTTTATCTGTATAAATAACCGTATATTTATCTTCAGCACTCAAATAAAGCACATCCTTTAAAGGTATTATATATTCCTCTCCTTCCCGAATAAGCAGCTTATATCGTATACTCATTTCTACTAGAACTTTCTGTATGATTTCATCGATGTTTTCCCTTAAAATCGGCTTTAGCAGATAGCGAAAAGCCCGTGCTTCATATCCTTGAATCGCATATTCTGCATAAGCTGTTGTAAACACCAAAAAACTCTCCGGCGCAATTTTATGTAACAACTTGCCAAATGTAATCCCATCCACTTCCGGCATTTGTATATCAGAGAATATGATGTCGGGCATACGCTTCCCTTGTTGTTCTAAAGTATTTAAAAGTTCTTTTGCCGAAGTAAAGGAATCTATGCAAAATTCAATATCTGATTCAATCATATTTAATATTCGTATCATATTTTCGATTTGTTCCGATTCATCATCACAGATTACAATATTTAATTTTCTCACCTGTGAACGAATAACTGATACTGTTTCCATTTATATATCCTCTTTGGTTATAATTGTCATAAATTAATTTATTATAAATTAGAAAACAATTTCATGTCAATTCCTAACACTACCGCCTGTCGCATACATCCAACCATTTATCGCACCAATATGGTATTTGTTCTACCCTTTTTGTACAATAATCCTGTTTCTTAATATTACTGTATGGAGGAAAAAATGAAAAGAAAAATATTATTAACATTATTAACTATTTCAATGGTATCCGGTCTAATTGGTTGTAATTTGAAAGAACCTGTTTCTACCAGGGACAATACGCAATCAGAGCAGGAGGAAGAGACATTATCTGATTCTACAACCGAAGAAGCTACCCAATCCACCGAAAAGGAATTCTTATACGAAAAATATGAACATCTTCCTCAACCTGATTCCGTTCCTACTATGACAATTATGGGGCGTATCACGTGGGAAGGCTTTACCGGTGCTCCTGTAAATGTAGATAGTCTTATTGCAAGCACATCTACCATATCCTACACTTTCACGAATAGAGTTGAAGATGCACCGGCTTCTGAATTATATCAATTACAAGGTTATTTAAGCGGTCATGAATATGACTCTGTATTTATGGATCACAATAATTATATTAAGGTTCATAACATTACAGACGAAGAACTACCGGCATCTACCTGTATGGCAAATGGTTGGTGGTATTACCATACTGCATTAGATACGGATGATAGCTATGAGGAGTGTGCTCTCTTATTGGGTGTTCCATATGATGCAGAAACCGATGATTCTTTGGAAGATCTGTTCGATAAATTTGTAGAACTTGTTGGGCCACCAGAAAACGTTTACTATACATGGGATTCTGGGAATTACTATGCCTATATTATGTGTTTTGAAATGGGAGGTCATATATTCGAAATAGAAATACTGCAATTAATGTTGCCAACAATAAACCGTGTCTACTACTATCCTGTAGAATATAAGGAAGAGAGAATCCGACAATTAAAAGCGGATGTTGGTTATGACGGTAATGTATTTGAAGTATTAAAATAATAGATATTATACTTACCTGTAGCCGGAAATCCGGTTACAGGTTTTTTATATCCCTATCATTTCATAATACGATATGATATAGTGTTACATATATTATATAGAAAGAAGGGAACTCATTATGGCATTTGTAGGTCTGCTTTTCCTAGGCCTGTTTATAATATTATTTATCATATTTCTAGCCGGTCTTACCTTATTCATTCTCGGATTTATTCTAAGGGGATATTATAAGAAAAGAGAACTCAAAAAATCCGCTCCGCTTGTACTTAACATTACCGGCTCTATTCTTATGGTTCCGGCTATCTGTGTCATAACGCTGATTATGGTCGCCGGTATTTCAAAGAAAAATAATAATCACAACAGCATCGCATATCAGGTAGAGAATGGTTCTGCCGAAGATGTGGAACGATTATTAGAAGAAGGTGTTTCCCCGGATTGCAATGCAGATAATTACGATGAAAATGTAATTGCACAGGACGGCGAACATACACTGCTTGCTTCGTTGGCATTCAATGATTATTATCCGGACCACGCCGAAAAAATGCAACTACTAATCGATTATGGGGCAGATGTGAATCAAACCTCCCACTGGTGCGAATATTCACCGGAAGAACACATGGGCAAAGAATACGACTCTGATATCGGATATAATGACGGTTGCGGAGAAACGCCCCTTATGCAAGCATGCCAGTCTGGGAACTATGATGCCGTTTGTATCCTTCTTGAAAATGGTGCCGATGTAAATGCAACTGACTATTGCGGTAAAACAGCACTGGTGTATGCAGTACATTTTACAATCCGCAGCGATGGGGAAGATACACAAGTAGAAATTATAAAATTATTATTAGAACACGGAGCTGCCCCCGATATGCGTAGCAGATACAGCGGAACCGCACTGGAAGAAGCGCAGGAAAGAGGCAATAAAAAAATTGAGAAATTATTATTAGAGTATTAGAGAACAAAAAACAGGCTGCCGGCGCAGCCTGTTTTTCTATTCCTTCTTCTCATATACAAGCTCCGTCATACTATTCGCCCAAACCATGGTATCATCTTCAAAACTGACTTTATAAGAATATTTATAGTCATATTTCTCACTATGTAGTTCAATTTCTTTTCCGTCAAACTCATACGTCCCATCATTATACGTTGTATAATCCAATACGGCCAGAGATTCTACCTTCTCCGAAAAAGTTCCATCCTCATGAAAGGTATAGGTCGTTCTTACCTTATCATCTTCCTCTACCCATGTTCCATATAATTTCTCAATATTCTTCTCATCTTTTGCTTTGCATCCGACGAATGAAAGTACACACAATAGCATAACGCAAATAAAACCTAGTTTTTTCATAATTTCTCCTTTTCTACATATGGTTTCTTACTTCAATTAAATTGCCATCCGGATCATAGAAACGAATCATTTTTTGTCCCCACGGAAGTGTCGTCAAACGATTCACATATTCAATATGTTCTCGGTACCCATCCAGTTTCTTCGAAAAAGACTCTATATCTGTTTCTTCAAAATAAAGCACAAAAGAATGATTTTTCATTCGTACCTCTTCCTGTATCGCTGATTCCCATACCGCCTTCTGCTGCAAAACCAATCCTTGCATTAAAACAGTATTATCTCCCGTATCACAGATTGCATCCAAACCAAATAATTCTTTGTAAAAAGCCTTGGATTTTTCCACATCTTCTACGACTATAAGAAAATTTTTTAATTTCATTCCATCTCCTCTGCACCCGGATTAGCCTTTCAAATCGCCAATCTGAGTTCTTAATAGTTGTGCCGGAACTCCACCCCAGGAAGAATACGGTATGTCTATATCTTTGACCACTACCGCTCCTGCACCTATTACAACATGATCTGCAATTGTAATTCCTCCAATCACCTTAGAATCTACCGATAATGTAACGTTATCGCCAACCACCGGATACTTATCATGCGCATGTCCAATAATCACACCCGTTGATATGGAACAATTCTTACCTATTCTTGCATTGGGATTAATTATAATGTTTTGACCATGCCATATCACAAGACCCTCTTCAATGCAATTGATTGGTATTTCATTCCCCCACTTCATAGAGCGATATTTGTAATAATTCAGCAAAATCGATGATAATATTCTGTGAAACACAGATTTCTTTCTGTTATTGTAATAATACTCTGTTCTTCGATAAAGAATCTCATACTTCCAAATACGATCACCTAACAATTTCGGATGTTTTCTTGTTATGTTAAGTGCTTTTTTATCACATTCTAAATAATGCTTTAAATCTTCTTTTGATTGAACCATGTTCCTCCATGCCTCGCTACATCCTGCCACATTAGAGCAGTTTCTTATTCTTTGTAATAGTAGCATGAGCATCGATAAAAAGTCAAACATATCTCTTCCATACAAAACGACCTCCTAATGGTTACCGAAACCATTAGAAGGTCGCTCGTTGATTGTTATTTCATTACGATATTTTTAATAATGTATCCGTACTGCGAATTTTCATTTTTCTCTAATGTTGCTTCAACATTTGCCAGATATCTGACAACTGCATCTGTCTCATCCGTGACAATACACTGTGCTGTCACAATAACTTGGGTTCCCTGTGTTTTTTTATTCGTTATCTTAAAATCAATATCTTCTGTTCCCCACTCTCCATCACCAACCAATAGATTGCTACCTTGGATTTCAATGCCCTGTTCTACTACATTTGCATTCATATAATTATCAACAGAATATTCTTTCCCATACAAATCCCTCATAGACTGGGCCACTAACGTACGATCCAATATCTTAGCAAAAAAACGTTCGTTCATTGTCGCATCTTCCAACTTACCAAAGCCATTGTATCTGTTACAATGAATTGCTGCAATTGAAACCGCCAGATCATCTGTTAGTCCATTTACTGTACCTACATTTCCTGTACGTGCATAACGAATCATAAGCAATTCTGCAAACGGATACATTACACTTTCTATTTGCATGTCTTGATTATTCAGATCAATTTGTTGTAATAACTTATAATCTTCCTCCTGTAATACTACTTCTTTTTGTGTATCTTCCGTCAATTCTTGTGTTTCTGATTGGCTCTCTTCCGTCAATTCTTGCGTTTCTGATTGGCTCTCTTCTGTTTCAATCGGATTCACAGGTGTTTTGCTACACCCCGCTAACGAAAACACTATCATACAACCTAAAGTCAATACAATTATCATTTTTGCTTTCATACGTGCATCTCCTTTTCTTCTTATAATTTTCGATACTCAATTAGTTACTCTGCAGATATGGATGTTCTTCTCCATTTACAGATTGATTGCTTACAATTTTCCATGTGCCATTTTTATTTCTCATGGTTACAACACTCTCCTGTTCTTGGAATAGATAGTAGAGTTCCACATCACCATTTTCTAATTGTGTTGCACCTGTAAATAATATTGGAATATCCCAACCCTCTGTAAGATTCATAAGGTAATTTCCTGTTTTTTCATAATATAACAAATTATTGAATGCCATAAGGCCGTCCTTTGTCTGCGATACTGTAATTCCAAGACACTTTTCTAATGCGGCATTTACAATATCTTCGTTGATACAAAACAGTTCTCCTATATATCCGTCTTCCCCTTTTATTTTATTATCTATATAGTATTGTTCTTCTTCCTCTGACGCTGTTACTCCACTACCACCATACAGGAACAACCAATACAAATCAATCTCTTCCGGTGATGAATAGTAGCTTGTCAAGGCTTTGGTATACCAATTGTTGTAATATGTCTCAGAGTCACATGTAAATAAGGATACTAATTCAAGATAGGTCTGTTCGTCGATTCCTGTTAAGCTCGCACTCTGCTCCCAGTTGATAATCACACTCTTCACACTCTCTTTTATCACAGTTCCATTACTATATTGAAACTCTCTCAACTCTACGACGTTTCTTTCATTATCGACAAATATTCTTCGAACTAATTGTCCGTTATCATCATATTCATTCTGATAATATTCAATCACTCCGTTGTGATTTTTTATTTCCTTAACAATACGGCCTTGTTCGTCATATTGGTATGCATATTGGATGATTCTTAGTTCATCGTGGTATATTCTCCAATCCTCGTAATAATACAGTTCTTGTGCCACATTATCATGTTCATCATATGTCTTTCCAAAATCGGTTTGCTCCGCTATCTCACCTTCTGTTGGATATGCAATTTGATATAACATTATTCCTTCAGAATTTGTATATAATTGGCTAATCACATTATTATTGTTATCATATTCATAACTTACAAAATCAGCATAGTGCTCATTCCCGTTCTGTATATATCCAATTTTTTCTTGAACCAAATATCCGTTTTGGTTGTATTCATATGTCCTAACCTCAGATATATCCCCATTATTCTTACGAACTTCTTTCACCAAATGATTTTTGGCATCATATTCTTTTTCTATAACATCTGCGTCATTAAAATTCTGTAATACTGTTCCATATTGCTCAAAAAGATCTTCTTGAAACATCTCCGGCATATCCAACTGCGGCAAGTCCACCTTTGTACTTTCCACTTGCTCTGTTTCTGTCTGTATTTCTTCTTCACTCTCCGATACGTCTCCATCTTTTTTTCCTATGGCATATAAAATACCCAAACCAGCTATTAACAAAACACATATTCCGACTACAATACTAATAATACAAATTTTTTTTCTGTTCATATGGTTTTTCTCCTCTACACACTCTTATTTTTAGAATACCTACAAAAAAACTTTTTGATAAATTGAGTTTATCAGCAAAAAATATGAATCACAAAAAATCTGCCAAAATTTAATCTATATTTAAAAATATTGTAATAATTGTAAAAAAAATGTAACCAAGTCTCCAATTGAGAGATGGTTACATTTCCTCTTATAATAAATGAATTGGTAATTCTTCTGTTATATGACAAAACTCTGTGTTTGTCTCTTTATCCGGCTTTTTTGTTGAAACACTTGATGTTTTGGCAGGTGTCGTAGTCGCTTTTTTTGTTGTCTTCTTAGCCGGTGCTTTTGTTGTAGTTTTCGCCGGCTCTTTTACAGCCTTCTGAACGGTTTCCTTGCTTTGTTCTTCTACTTTTGTAATCTCATTGCTTTTTTGTGCAGCTCTTTTAATACTACCTGTTCCTACTGACATTTTTCATCCATCTCCTTTGCAAGATTCATATATTCTCCGGCACTACGTGCACTCTTCTTATGTACCATAATCGGTTTACTATTGTCCTGAGCCCATTCCACTTCACTATCGACTCGGATTACATTGGCAAAAACAGTTACATCCTCAACCTGTTTTAACGTATCTATCGTCTGTTTGTAGTAATTTTTTCGAATATCAACTTTTGTAACAGCAATTCCTAGAAGCGCCAGTTGTGGGTTGATTTTCTTGACGTCTTCTAAAAACTCGAACATATTGGCAACTCCAAACAATCCCCATGGGCTTGCCTCCACCGGCATAACCACATAATCGGAAGCACATAAGATGTTCATCACCCAACCTCCGAGGGTTGGCGGAGCATCGATTAGAATATAATCGTACTTGCCGGATTCTTTTAGTTTTTCCAAGCTGTTTTTTAAAATGAATTCCCTCTGCCATCTGGTAAATAAATCATATTCGATTCCGCTCATCAGCGTAGACGATGGAATTAAATCTACATTCTCATATAAGGTCGGACGAACATATCCTTCCAAATCTTTCTGTTCTTTTATCGCCTGATATAAATTTTCTTTCCCGGATGCAAATTCCAAAACTTCGTCCTCTGAAAAAAAAGATAACGATAAATTTAATTGCATATCACCATCAATTAAAAGAACCTTTTTCCCAAGAACGGAAAGCGAATATCCTACATTTGCACATGTTGTTGTCTTACCACTACCGCCTTTATTATTCGCAAAGGCAATTGTCACTGTTTTCTTTTTCATATAAGCATGTAATTCCTTTTTCTTCAAAATATGCCAACCAGCCTTCGGATGGCTTACAATCCGTAACTACCATATCGATATCTGTTACATTACAGATTTTAGAAAAACCAATCTTATCAAACTTGGTATGGTCTACCGCCAGAATCTTTTGTTTTGCTGAATCTAACATGGTCTGCTTCACTTGCGAAAACATTTCATTTCCATCTGTCAGGCCTTTATTCATATCAAGCCCCTTACAGGAAATAATCACTTTATCCGCATTTAAAGACCCAATTCCGGCCATCGCTCTAGGTCCCACCAACGCCAAGTAATTCTCCTTCATGGTTCCTCCGGATGAAATAATATCCCATCCACTAACATCTGCCAATTCTACTAATATTTCAATCGAATTCGTGATAATTGTCAAGCGTTGTTTTTTTCGCAATGCATTTACAGTTTCTACCGCAGTTGTGCTAGGATCTACAATAATATGATCGCCGTCCGAAACCAGTGTTTCCAAAATAGAGGCTATTTTTTTCTTACCTTCCAAGTTATTCTTCTTTCGAACGTTAAATGGCATGTCCGTGCTGTTATTTTCCGAAAGAACGGCTCCACCATAACTCTTGATTGCAAGCCCCTCTTTCTCAAGTTTGTCCAAATCACGACGTATTGTTTCTTCTGATACACCAAAGAGTTCGCTTAGTTCACTTACAATAACTTTTTTCTCTTCCTGAAGTTTTTCTAATATCAAATTTCGTCTTTCAACAGTCAGCATATTCTGCCTCTCTTACCTTCTTATACGATTGTTTTACAAATCTGAGGATCCGGACTTGCAATTACGGAAGAATCTAAAAACATTCCACTCTCTCCCACAGTTGCTTTCGCTTTGGCAATGGCTGCCTCACAAGCTGCCACCTCTCCTGTAATCAACATGTATGATTTTCCACACATTCCTTTTGCAATTCTTAGTTCGATTAATTGTACAATTGCGGTCTTTGCTGCCACATCAGCTGCAACAATAATAGAAGATGCATCATAAGTTTCTAATATTCCTAGTGCTTTTACACCTTCAATTGTAGCAGAACCATAAATTGCAGGGAAAATAGATTCATCCGGATTACCCAAAACAAAACTATTAATGTATTCTCCCGTTCTTGTATTCTTTGCAGTTTCAACAGCTGCATTTACAGCACTTAAATCACCGGATATAATTGCTATGTATTTTCCCGGGCATACCGTTTGTGCCTCGATAATTTCGACATTTGCAGTTTTTACCATCTGGTCTGCTGCCGTAATACCTGATGCAACAGTCTTAAATTCTATCATTCCAATTGCTTTATGCATAAATTTGTCCTCACTCTTTTATGATTACTCTGTTATTACAATATATTTATCACTAACCTCTTTTACGGTTCCGGATATACTTGCATGTATATTAACAGATAATCCATCTGACGCTTTTCCAATCACATTGCTATATGATACCTTATCTCCAACCGCCACGTTTGCAGTCGCCGGCGCACCGATATGTTGGGACAAGAGAATTTTTACTTCTTTTACGGTACGAATGGAATCTTTATACGGAGCATCTTTATCGTATTTTACAAGATCTAATCTTGCAAGTAGCCTTCCTTCCGGTACTTTTCTGTATTCCCGGCTAGAATTAACCGGTTCCGCAGTTACAACCGGCGGTTTTAATCCTGCTTTCCGCAATCCATTCTTGTACTCGGCAATAATACTTCTTGGCGATAGTCCCTGTGGGCAACTATAGGTTTCACATAGTCCACATGAACTACAAAACATCGTATTAACAAACGGCTCCAGAGATTGGAAATCCGCATTTGCGGCTGCTCTCATAAACATATGTGGTTCTATCGGATGTCCCAAATTGTGACGCGGACACAAATCCGTACAAGTTTGGCATTGACAACAAGAAGATGCCACTCTTTTTATTGCCTGTGAAATATTCGTCGTTCGTTTATAAATCAATGAATGTTGTTTCGGCAAAACAATAATTGCATTTGTTGTTTTTGTCACCGGTTGATGTTCGCTTCCAAAGTTTCCCATCATCGGTCCACCCAAAAGATATACCGGTTGTTCCGTTGTTATTTTTCCTGCCATACGAACCACCTCTTTAATACGAGTTCCTATCGGTACCCGCACGGTAATCGGATGCTCTACTTCTCCAACAACTGTTACACATTTGTCCGTAACCGGCTGTTTTTCCCAAACTGCACGATATACATTATATAAAGTCTCCACATTGAAAACAGCTACATTACATTCAATCGGTAATCCTCCCGGACGCACAACCTTACCTGTTGCTTCGTAGATTAACACTACTTCATCGCCCATTGGATAGACTCCATCCAATTTATGAATCCGCATATTTGGAAATTCATCTATATATTCTTCTAGTACTTCTATTGTACTTTCATATTCTGCTTTAATTCCTATAATTGCCTCTTTTGCACCTACTGTTTGTGCAATTAAAGCAAATGCTTTCATGATTTCTTGCGCATGTTCTTTTAATAATTGACGATGCAATTTCAAAAGGGGTTCGCATTCTGCGCAATTCATGAGAATGGTATCCGCTTTTTCGGAAAGTTTTCCATAAGTGGGAAAACCGGCTCCACCGGCTCCTACGATACCATTCTCTCTTAAAATTTCGCTTAATTCTGTAATATTCATAACCTACTATACCAGCTTCCCTATATCATCAATAATTCCGACAATAGCTGCATCAATCGGAGAATCCGGCAGACCACAACCAATACGAGCTGCACTGCCTTGTGCAACCAATACATATTCGCCAATTCCGGCTCCTATATTATCAATTGCAACTAATTGTGTTTTTTCCCCATTCATAGTGTTGATTGGCTCAATTACCATAAATTTGTTACCAATCAGGTTATCCTGTTTACGGGTTGAAACGATACTTCCAATCACTTTTCCTATAATCATTTCTGTCCCTCATTTCTATTTTTTAACAACGGTTACTTTATCTCCGCATTTTATTTCACTTGCATTTGCCTCATCTGTATCGATGTGCATTTCAAGAGTGAAACTCTCATCTACACGGATTTTCACCTGATCAAAGGTTGTTCCGCGTTCATTTTCTACTTTTACACTTACATAATCACCATCACTGACTCCGCATGCTAGCGCATCCTTTGGAGACATATGAATGTGTCTTGCGGCAATAATACAGCCTTCTTCGCAATAAACCGCACCCTTTGGTCCAACAATTGCGATTGGTGCAGAATTAGCAATATCTCCGGATTCTCTTACCGGAACATTAATACCAAGCTTTCTGGCATCTGTACAACTAATCTCTACCTGTGTTGCTTTACGCGCAGGTCCAAGTACACGTACGTTTTCAATTGCACGTAGTTTCAAACCTACAATCGTACAACATTCATTTGAGGCAAACTGGCCTCCCATTAATTCTTTTTTCTTTGTAAGCTGATATCCTTTTCCAAAAAGAATCTCAACATGTTCCTGAGATAAGTGAATATGTCTTGCACTTACTCCAACCGGAACCTTATAACCATTTCCCTTGTCCTGGCTATTCTGCAGGCAGGAAACTACCATTCGTGTAAGTTGTTCTAATTCATGTTTTTCCAATTTTTCCACCTACAAACTTCCTTTGTTGTATTTTTGTACAACCGGGTAATCTCTACCCGGATGTACAATGTTTTTTTGTTCTTTTTAAAACTATTTGATAATTGGAAGAATCTGTTCTACATCTGTGTGTGGTCTTGGAATTACGTGCTGTGCTACTAATTCTCCAAGTCTTTCAGCGTTTGATGCTCCTGCTTCTACAGCTGATTTTACTGCTCCTACATCTCCACGTACCATTACTGTTACTAATCCGGAACCAATTTTCTCTGTTCCTACTAATGTAACGTTTGCTGCTTTACACATTGTATCTGCAGCTTCAATTGCTGCTGTAAGTCCTCTTGTTTCTACCATTCCTAATGCTTCTTGTGCCATGATTTTGTCCTCCTTAAATATGTTTTATTATTATCTTTTTTATTTGTTTTGTCGTTTCCGACTTCATTAAAATGCTTTTTGTTATTTTGCTTGTTTCTGAAGACGTTTTGCGCTGAATGCAACCATCTTTCTCGTTTCCTCGCACGGTGCGGCTATGATTCCGCTAGTCGCTAAAATATGATTGTTAACCTGACAGATATTCTTTGCAGCTTCTACTGCTGCTTTTACATCAGATACATCACCTTCCACAATAATGGTAACCAAACGGCCTCCCAGCTTTCGTTCCCATGTAACAAAACGAACACCTGCTGCTTTACACATAGCATCTAATGAATCTACTGCAGCAACAACACCGGAAACTTCGACTAATCCGTATGATGATCCCATAAATTATTTCGCCTTTGGAAATCCCGGAAGAATTTTTTCTACATCTGTATGTGGTCTTGGAATTACGTGCTGTGCTACTAATTCTCCAAGGCGGCTTGCTGCTGACGCACCTGATTCTACTGCTGCTTTAACTGCACCTACATCTCCACGTACCATAACAGATACTAATCCGGAACCAATTTTTTCTGTTCCAACTAAAGTAACCTCTGCTGATTTTGTCATTGCATCTGCAGCTTCAACTGCTGCTGTAAGTCCTCTTGTTTCTACCATTCCTAATGCTTCCTGTGCCATTTTACATTCCTCTCTTTCTGTCGCTCTTGCGACTCATCCTATGATTATTGTATTTGTTTACTTCTATCTTAATCTGCATCAAATCCACAGATTCCTAACATTTTAAGCGTATCCTGAGTCGGTCTTGGTATGATGTGACTTTGTACAACTCCGGTCAAACTCTCTGCCGTCTGGATTCCGGCTTCCACTGCTGCCGTAACATCCTCTACACTACCTCTGAATTTTATCGTTACCAGAAGCGGTACCGGAAGTTCGTCTGCGTTTGCCGGCTTATTTTTATCAAATGGTTCCAAAGTAACATTTGCCGCTTTACAGCCTGCATCTGCTGCAATAAACGCACAACACAGACCGTATACCTCAAGAATACCAACTGCTCTTTCGTCCATAAAACGGGCTCCCTTCTATGATGCCTGATTAATCCGGCATTACAGCGATTTTCAAGCCTGTCATAGCAAGATTTTTCTTGTATGCTTCATTAATCTGGCTTAATGGATACTTATCTGTAATCAATTCGTCAATTGGAAGTCCGATTGCTTTTGCACTCTTTAAGAAGTCAAATGTTGTTGCATAATCTCTTAATGTATATACCCAGCTTCCAACTGTTGTAATTTCCTTTGAACAAATATCAAAGTGTGGGTTGATTGTTGCATCTCCACCATTGATAAAGAATCCAAGTTCGCATAATCCACCACCATTACGGATGAATTTGTAAATATTTGAATGGCCTGCCGGTGAACCGGTACACTGGAAAGCAAAATCTGCAAGATGTCCGTCAAACTGTGCTGCAACACCTTCTGCCATTGCTTCTGCGCCATTAAAATCTTTGAAGTTTACAGAACCGGAAGCACCAAGTCTCTTGGCAAATTCCAGACGTCCTTCGTTTCCATCTACTGCTATGATATTACAAATTCCCATTGTGCGTAAGATTGCAATACAAATCAAACCAATTGGTCCACATCCCTGTACTACAACACGGCTGTTGAATTTTAAAATTCCTGTTGTTTTGGCTCTTTCAACAGCATGCACTAATACTGCACATGGCTCGATTAAAATTCTGGAATCCAAATCCAAATCACTTACATTAAAGAAAGTTGAGCCTCCACGGATTAAGATGTAATCTGCAAACCATCCGTTCAGATGCACATCATCATCCGGAAGAAGTCCATATACATCTGCTCCGCCAACATTCTGTTTGTTTAAGTCGAACATTGTAATGTCCGGGTTGTCTTTAAAAATCATACATGTAACAACTTTATCGCCAACTTTTACTGTTTTGCCTGCGCTGTCTACTGTTACGTTTTTACCCATTTTTACAATCTCTCCGGTTCCTTCGTGTCCAAGAGCGACCGGAATTAATCCGAACGGATCGCGTTTATATTCATGTGCGTCAGTTCCGCAGATACCACAGCCTTCTACGCGAACCAAAATATCATCATCGCCAACTTCCGGCATTGGATATTCTTTAATTTCAATATTCTCAAGGGAAGTAAGCATTGCAACTTTTGCAGTAGCCGGAATTCCCTGAGCAGATGAAGAAGCTGTTGTAGAAGATGTTTGAGACATACTACTTAACACTTGTTTTACAATAGCTTCAACCTGAGAAGCATTCATCTCCATGTTATTTCCTCCTATCTGATACATAAGCTGTCAGACATTGTACAACGTCTGCGTTTTGTGAAGGTTGATGCACTTGTCAATCCTTCTCCTGTACGGCTTGCAATCGTGAAGGTCGGGAATCCCTCTCCTCCAAATCCAAGTGCCGCATAAGATGGTCCATTCTTTACAAGAATTGCTGTATCCATTGCTCTTGCATATTCTGTGATTCGATCTACATTCTTAGAATGAATATGTGCGGAATGTCTGTTTCCATGTTCTAGCCATACCGCCTTTTCCACAGCATCTTCAAAATCGCTTGCACGAACAATTCCAAGAATCGGCATCATAAGCTCTTCTGCAATCAACGGATGTTCCTTCTCTCCTTCAAAGATGATACAGCGAATATCATCTCCTACGTTTACACCAACCATTGCAAGCAAGGCTTTTGCGCTTCTGCCTACGCATTTACGATTTAATGCACCTTTTTCCGTTAATACAGTATGTACAAGTTTATCCTGTACTTCTTTCGATGCCAGATAACATCCCTGTTCTTCTACCATATATTTCATTAATTCATCACAGATAGAAGCTACTGCAACAACTTCTTTTTCTGCAATACATGGAAGGTTATTATCAAAGGTACAACCGTTTATGATATCCTCAGCCGCTTTTCTAATATTTGCGGTCTCATCTACAAGTGCCGGAGGATTTCCTGCACCTGCTCCGATTCCTCTCTTTCCACTGGACAAAACAGCTGTTACAACACCCGGCCCTCCGGTTGCAACTAATAGCGGAATATCTTTATGTTTCATCATAACCGCACTGGAATCTAAGGTTGGTTTCTCTACTGTACAAGCAATATTATCCGGTCCGCCAGCCTCCAATGATGCTTCATTTAGAAGATTTACCGCATAGATGGATGTCCGAATTGCCTGTGGATGTGGATTAAACACAACTGTATTTCCACCAGCCAACATTCCCATTGTGTTACACAAAACGGTTTCACTCGGATTCGTACATGGTGTAATTGCTCCGATTACGCCAAATGGTCCCATTTCCACTAATGTAAGACCTCTGTCTCCGGACCATGCCGTTGTTGTAATATCCTCCGTTCCCGGAGTTTTCTCTGCAACAAGAAGATGTTTTAAGATTTTGTCTCCGACATTCCCCATACCGGTTTCTTCAACACCCATTCTTGCCATTGTTTCTGCATTTTCTTTGATTTTGGTACGTATTTTGGAAATGATTTTCTCTCTTTGATCCATTGACATCATACGTACAACTTTCTGAGCCTCTTTCGCTTTTTCAATTGCCATATTCATGTCAGAAAACACACCATGCATTCCGGAAACACTCGTTCCTAACTGCATCTTTGCCATGACTTCTCCAACAATATTTTTGATTTGGCTTTCTGTTATTTCCAAGATATCACATCCTTTACTATATTTTTCCCGTAGGCACCCAGTTTTGTATCCTGTTCTGCCGTACCACCGCTAACACCGATTGCACCAATCATAACGTCATTAACCATCAGAGGTTCCCCACCTCCAAAGATTACGATTTTGCCTTCATTGGTGTGTTGTATCCCATATAAGGATCCTCCCGGTGCTGCCAGTTTCGCCAATTCCGCAGTAGACATTTGAAACGCTACAGATGTATAGGTTTTATTCAATGCAACATCAAAACTTCCTATATATGCACCATCCATACAATGGATTGCAACCGGTCTTCCTGCCGCATCTGAAACAGCAATAACTGCCCTAACCCCCATACGTGCCGCTTCATTTTCTACTTTTTCAATTAATGCTTTGGCAAAATTTAAATTCATAATGGATGAGGCCTGCATCTTGCGAAGGACGTTCCTTACCGCATTTTCCATATCATTCATATGGCCACCTCCTTTATTCCATTCTTATTTCATTTCAGAAATTACTTTTTTAACGATTTCTGCAATTGCAGCTTCGTTTACATTGCCACCATTATTGCCGCAGTCACATCCGAAATCATACTGATATCCAGGGAACTGTTTGTAATCATTGTTTCCGCAATTTCCACCACAGTTATGGCAGTTATCTTTTCCTTTATTTAAGCAGATATTTGCTGGATGTTTTCCCGGCATACCGAATTTATTACGAATTTCATATAATTTTTTGATGTTTTCTTTATCAAATTCCTTTGGTCCTCCAAGCATTTTTGCTTTGTAAAGAAGTTCTGCATAGAATTCTACACTTTCCATTTTGTGATATGCAGCCAATAAATCTGTACTCCATGTTAAAGCACCATGGCTCTCAAGAAGAACTGCATCAAAGTATGGAAGGTATTTTTCCAAATTGTCCGGAATCTCCATTGTTGACGGTGTACCATATTCAGCAATTGGAACACAACCTAATGAAATAACTGCTTCCGGCATAATTGGCTGTGTAAGCGGAATTCCTGCAATTGCAAATGCTGTTGCAAATGTTGGATGTGCATGTACTACAGATCCTACATCCGGACGTTTCTGGTAAACACGCATATGCATTTTAATTTCTGAAGATGGTTTAAATCCTTTGTTTGCCTGAAGAACATTACCATTCTCGTCTACTTTACAAATAAATTCCGGTGTCATAAATCCTTTTGAAACACCGGTTGGTGTACATAAAAATTCATGGTCATTTAACTTAACTGAGATGTTTCCATCATTTGCAGCCACCATGTTACGGCCATAAATTCTTTTACCTACTTCACAAATCTGTTTTTTAATTTCCATTTCGTTCATCATCATAGAAATTATTCCTCCTTAAAATAATGAAAATTTATATTTGGTAATTGTTATAAAAATAAACAATTATAACTCACTTAGTTTTGTCTTCTCCCGATCCTCTTTTAAATACTCAAGGATTTCAGCGACACCTTCGCCTTTTAGGGAGTTTACATGGAAAATAACCTTACAACCTGCATTTTGAAGCCATCTGTCTGCCAATTCGACATTCGCATTTGGCAGGTCAATCTTAGTTACAATTCCGATACATTCTCTGTTTGCCTGACAGGTGACATTTGGTGGAAAAATAGAATATGGCTCGTTTGCTGCCGCCAGAATTCCAACCACATCCGCTTCATATGTATATAGTGCCAATGCTTTTCCCAAACGATGGCTTTGTGCATATTCTCCGGGCGTATCGATTACACTTTCGTAGTGGTTCACACATTGTGTTTTATAGTAGTGTATTTCTTCTCCGCGCAGAGCCTGCGTAAGCGTTGTCTTGCCTGCCTCGCTCCGACCCATAAGAACCAGTTTTCTCATGTTTTTGTAATCGGGCAGACAGAATAATCTAATTTTTCCTGTACATAATCCTGCATTGCTTCCATTGCAGCCTGTACCTGGCTTACTGTTCCTGTAATAATAAGGGAACCACTAAATCGGTCTACAAACCCTAACGTAATTCCACTTGATTTAATTGCAATATCCGCCATGATTATTGCTGTCTCAGACGGTGTAACTGTTGTGACACCAATCGCTGCTCTTTCATAATCAATTCTTGGATCTAATCCTAATTTCTCATAGAGAATTTTATCCGGACTTGCAATAATGTGTGCCAATGTCATCTGGCGACCTGGTACACTTTCTTGTATAATTCTTGTCATATTGTCAAATTCATTTAGCGCTGACACTTCTCTAACCTCCTATCTGACAATCTAAGTCGGATACGCTTTCAACCTTTTTCTTAAGCATCTCCATATGTTCCTTCTCCGGCGGAACAATATCCGGCATTAAGTAAGGTCTGCCTAATCCGTCGTATTTATCCATCCCCAACCTGTGATATGGGAGCAGATGTATTTTATTTACACCCGGAAGTTTGTCTGCAAATTGAGCAATTTGTGCAATTTCATCCGGTGTATCATTAAAAGTGGGGATAACCGGAACACGTATAATCAAATCTGTTTGTCCGGATGCCGCTACTTTTCTAGCATTTTCTAACATTAACTCATTGCTTCTGCCTGTGAATTCCTTATGTTTAATCGGGTTAATGTGCTTAATATCCATTAGGTACGTATCTAAATTCGGAAGTATCGACTCTATAATCTCATAAGGGGCACACGCCATGCTCTCCATTGCGGTATTAATCCCTCTGGACTTTGCGACCGCCAACATTGCCTTCGCAAATTCCGGTTGGCAAAGGCTCTCTCCTCCCGAAAGTGTCAATCCGCCTCCGCTTCGTCTGTAATAGGAGCGATCTTTTTCGACCTCTTCCATCACTTCCTCTACCGTAACATCACGACCGATGATTTTGGGAATTCCATTTACCGTCATAGTTTCAATCTCGTAGTTCTGCGATTCCGGATTACAACACCATTTACACCGCAATACACAGCCTTTTAAGAATACAATAGTTCGAATTCCGATTCCATCATATATGGAATAACGTTGTATATCAAAAATACGGCCCTTGGTTTTTAATAATTCTTCCATCTTGACCTCTTTCCCATTCTCTTTTAAAATCCCTGTTCAGTACGACGAATAATATCATCCTGAAGTGTCTTGGAAAGAGTTGTAAACAATGCACTATAACCGGCAACACGTACAACCAGATGTTTGTAATTATCCGGATTCTTCTGTGCATCCAAAAGCGTTTCTCTCGAAACTACGTTAAACTGCACATGGCTTCCTTTTTTATCAAAATAGGTACGAATCAAATTTACAAACTTATCCAACGATGCATCAGACGCCAATGCGGATGGATGGAATTTCTGGTTGAACAAAGTTCCGTTCGATGCAATTCCATGATCCAAGGATGATACCGAGTTTGCTGCCGCGGTTGGTCCTTTTACATCACGACCGGCCGTCGGAGATACCCCATCTGCAACAGGCATAGAAGCAAATCTTCCATCCGGAGTTGCTCCGGTTTGTCCTCCCAACCCTACATTTGCTGATACCGGATATAACCCCGCTTGGAATCGACCACCTCTTGGATTATAGTATTTCAGTAATGGTTTCGTATAGGTATAAGCCACATCCCTTGCAAAAGTATCAACTTCTTCAATATCATTTCCATATTTTGGAATTTCATCAATCATACGTAACAATGCTTCAAATTTCTTCTTATCTTCATTGGTAACAGAATTCTTAAAAATCTCCTGTGTTGCCTTTGCTACCATTGCGGAATCTGCCTGAATACCCTGTTTTACGAATTCTCTTGTTACATTTCCCGCAACCTGTGCAACCATAACCGGATTAATTTCTTTTCCGTAATTGAACATCAGAGCCTTTTTATATTCTGCCATCGTTACTTTTTTCTCATCGAATACAAGTTTCTTGATTGCATATAAAGAATCTGTCACATTGGCAATACCAAAGCCTTGCGGTCCTGTGAAGTTATAAATCGCACCACCCTGTTCACAAGTCATTCCTCTCTTAATACAATCATCAACCATACATGCCAGATACGGCAACGGTGCTAATTGGGCATGTGCCTGATCAATTGCATTATCCGCATTCACCAATAGTGAGATGAAATACTCCATCTGCGTTTTGTAGGCTTCATAGAATTCCTCAAACGTCTTCATCTGCTCTACTTCGCCGGTTCTTGGTCCAATTTGTTCCCCACAATCAATTCCGTTTGAAAATACAAGTTCCAATACACGACACATATTAAAGAACGCCGCATCATGCCATCCGTTCGTCTTACCCGCAATCTGTGGTTCTACACAACCAATAATGTTATAGCATCTGGCTTCTTCCAAACTCAATCCCATGCTCATCAAAGACGGAATAATTACTTCGTCATTGTAATATGCAGGAAGTCCAATTCCCGTTCTTGTCAATTCCGCTGCTCTTATCAAGAGTTCCTGCGGAGACGAATTCCACACTCGAATCGAGAGAGAAGGTTGTGGTAAATATACATGAAATGAAGCTTCGATACACATAAATGACAAATCATTTGTAACATCTTCTCCATGTTCATTCTGTCCACCCACAATCAAATTCTGGAATAAACTATATCCCGCAAATCCTTTTGCACTTTCCTCATCTCGACATTTGTTTAAGTCATTTAATTTAACCCAGATACAGTCAATATATTCTTGTGCCTGTTCTCTTGTCAAAACTCCTTTATCCAAATCATTCTTATAATAAGGATACATATACTGATCAAATCTTCCCGGCGAAATGGAATGTCCGGAAGATTCCATCTGAATCATCTGTTGAACAAACCAAAAACTCTGGCAAGCCTCATAAAAACTTGTTGCCCCCTTAGCCGGTACCCGTCTGCAGTTTGACGCGATCTGTAGTAATTCCGCCTTACGTGTCTCGTTCGCACATTTTGACGCTTCCTGTTCTGCTAATTCGGCGTATCGATTCGCATACTGAATCACTGCCTTACAACTGATTAAAACTGCCTGCAAAAATCGGCTCTTTGTTGCATAATCCGCATCTCCAACTTTACAAGCATTCAATTCTTTCGCAACCTCAGCCATGATGCCTTCATATCCAATCGCGATGACCTTATCATACTGAACCGTCACATGACCAACACCATTGTAATAGTAATTGCCCGGTGTGAAAATGTTATGACGCATCGCTGTCAAAGTCTCCGGTGCCATGTAAGAACTTGCAAGTTCACTTGTAGTTCTTCCTTTCCAATAAGCATTCGCTTCCTTTAACTCACGCTTTGTCTTATCCGATATAAAAAACGGATCCGCTTCCCTTTTCTCCACGGTTTCGAATTCACTTTCCATCCATTCAAAGGAAAATTCAGGAAAGGTCTGGCAACCGCGCGGAGCAATTGTTGAACTTCCAACAATTAATTCTTCCTCACGGATTATAATCGGAATATTCTTCAATACATGAGCAAATGCCAGAGCTTTTCTCATAACAAGCGGTTGTCCCTCCGTTTGACGAAAAGACTCTGTCATAAGAACCGCTCTTGATGATTCAATCTCCGGCATATTTCGATACAGATTCTCTACTAATCTGGTTATTCTCTCTGATTTCTGAATTCTGGAACTGTTATATTTCTTCATGTTTATATACCTCTGTTCTCATTAATCAACAAAATCCCACATTTATATTGTTATTGTACTGTGGTTTTTGTTATTTGTCAATTGTATAATGCGTTGTTTTTGTTGTTTTTCGTTTATTTCTTATTGAATTTCACAAAAAACCACATTTATATAAACAATTTTAACATTTCAAACATTTCAACCACAATATATCCACAAAAAAACCACCTTTGACACAAGTCAAATGTGGTTTTTGTTTTGTTTGTAACTTTTATTTTATTTTTTAATACAAATCATCCGGGTCATGATAATTCAATACATCTTCATTTAAGGTAACACCAAATGCTTTTCCGATATCACGCAGATTATCATCTGTTATAACCTGTCTTGGCTTTCCATCTTTGGTAGCAGCCAATGCTATAGATGCAATCTGTGCCGCTTTTTCAATTGTATGCATTAGACCAAATGCAGTATCAAAATCCGGCCCCGATACAAACAAACCATGGAACGACCAAACCGCCGCCTCATATTTCTCCATTAAAACACAAGTTGCCTCTGCAATCTCAGGTCCTCCCGGAACCATCCAAGGCACAACTCCAACTCCTCCCGGAAATACAACACAACACTCTGTTGCACTTTTCCAAAGCATACGTGTAAAGCTTTCTGCTCTTAATGGCAACACATAAGTCAATGCGATCACATACGGCGTATGTGCATGATAGATAACCCTGTTCGTTCCATTTGTAACGCGTTTTCGAACCGAATGATTCATAAAATGAGTCGGAAACTCACTGGTCGGAGTTCCCCCGTTTTCCAATCCCCAGACAATACGATAGGAATCTCCCGCTTCATTAATTTCAACTATACACATACTATTCTGTGGCTCTAACGCAACATTCTGCAGGAACTTGCCGCTTCCGGTTGAGATAAAATATTCTGATTTTAAATTCTCAGCCTGTACGCCCAATTTAATCCATGGTCCAAATTCTTTCTTGAAGTACGGACGACACTCAGCAACCTCTTCCTCCGTCATTCTGTAGGTCAGGTTTCCACCATTTCTCTCATGCCATCCCTGACGAACCCCATCATGACACATACGAATATAATCATCCATTACTTTAACACCAAAAATATTGTTCATATCGTCCCCTCCGTTATCATCTATTGTTTTTATATTATAACACAAAAAACACCGTTTCACACGGTGTTTTTGTATTATAATTTGTAATTAATCATTATCTTTTTGAAAGAACTTCTCTCTCATATCTCAACACTTCTTCAAACCAGGTATCTTCCGGCGAATCGCACTGATTACAATACTCTTCCCAAACAGCACCAAATGGTAACATTTTGATTTCTTCCTGACGTACCATAACCGCTGTCCAATTTGAATCATCCTGAAGTTTCTTCAAATCTTCATTTGGTGTACACAATGCAGATAACAAAGCTTTCTGCCAGCTACGGAATCCTACTGTCCATGCCGAAATACGATTGATACTTGCATCGAAATAATCCAATGCCATATTAACGCGATCAATCGCACCACAACGTACAATTTCTTTTGCCATCTCTTTTGTTTCGTCATCAAATAACACAACATGGTCTGAATCCCATCTTACCGGGCGTGTAATATGTAATGCAATTTCAGGGAAGAACGCCAACAATGCCGGTATCTTATCTGAAACCACTTCGGTCGGATGGTAATGTCCATTATCCATTAATGGAAGGCATCCTTCATGTGTTGCTGCAAATGATAAAGAGAACTCAGCAGAACCTACTGTATAAGATTCAACTCCAATACCAAATACTTTTGATTCTACACAAGGTTTTACTAATTTAGGATCATGTGGTTCCGCAATAATCTGTTCAATCGAATCTTTATAACGTTCTCTTGGTCCTAATCGATCTGCCGGAATATCTTTCGCACCATCACCGGTCCAGATATTCATTACACAAGGTACTCCAGTCTCTTTTGCCATGTATTCAGAAATACGGATACACGCTTTACCATGTTCAACCCAGAATTTTCTTGTTTCTTCATCCGGACTTGATAATGTCAAACCATCTTTTACTTTATCATGTGAGAAGAATGTTGGATTGAAATCAATACCCATATTTCTTTCTTTTGCGAATTGAACCCATTTCTCGAAATGTTTTGGTTCTAATTTATCACGATCTACAAACTCACCCTGCTCAAAAATAGCATAGCATGCATGTATGTTGAGTTTTTTCTTACCTGGCGTAACTTTAAGAACTTCATCCATATCAGCCATCAATTCTTCCGGTGTTGTTGCCTTCCCTGGATAATTACCGGTTGTCTGAATCCCACCTGTCAAAGGGCCATCATGATCAAATCCAATTACATCATCCCCTTGCCAGCAATGTAATGATACCGGGATCTCTTTTAATTTCTGAATTGCTGCGTCTGTGTCTACACCATATTTAGCATAAATCTCTTTTGCTGCTGCATAATTCTGTGCCATATTGTTTTCCTCCTATTATATGCCCTTATTCAGGGCTCGTTTACTGATATTGTTTTATTTCAAATGAATCAAATACACAACTTCTGGCCTGTTGTAAATCTTCCATCTCATTTGCCGAAATCATCTGTGCCACCAAATTACCAATCGCAGTTGCTTCAGTCGGCCCTGCGTACACGGTTCTCTTTGTCTCTCTGGCTGTCAATCGGTTCAAATAATCCGCATTCGCACCCCCTCCAACAACGTGAATTGATGAATAGGTACATCCTGTCATTTCTTCTATTTCCCGAATTGTTGCCGCATAACATTTTGCAAGACTATTATATATCACAGATGCCACTTGTGCAATGCCTTCCGGCACTTGTTGACCGCTTTCCTCACAGGCTTTTTGCACTTCTTTAGTCATATTCTCCGGTGCAAGAAAACGAGCATCATTCGCATCTACAATGGAATGAATCGTCTCTTTTGATGCCATATCACAAATCTCACCAAAACTCAAATCTGACGCAATCTCCTTTTTCACAGATTGAATCATCCACAGACCCATTATATTCTTCAGATATCGAAAACGATAATCATACCCACCTTCATTCGTAAGGTTTCTTTGTTCGCTCTCTTTCGAACAATTTGCTTCCATAATCTCAGTTCCCATCAAAGACCAAGTTCCAGAGCTAATATACAAAACGTTCTCATCATTGCTTGGCACAGCGATTACCGCAGAACCGGTATCATGCGTTGCCGGGAGTACAACCTTACAGTTATATCCGACTTCTTCCTGCATTTGACTTGTCAAATCACCTAATACCGTTCCCGGAAGTTTGATTTCACGGAATATTCTTCTTGGATAGCCTAATTTCTCAATCAAATCATAATCCCAATCTTTTGTCTTGGGATTTAACAATTGTGTCGTACTAGCATTCGTATATTCCGTCACTTTCACACCGGATAATAAATAATGAAAATAATCCGGCACTAAAAGCATTGTAGCAGCTTCTTCCAACTGCTGCGGCTTCTTCATCTTAACAGCCATAAGTTGATAAATGGTATTAAATATCTGTTTCTGAATACCGGTCCTTGCATACAAATCGCTTAAAGAAATCGTTTTGTACACCTCGTCATCCATGCCTTTTGTTCTGGCATCGCGATAACCAACCGCTTCGCTGATACGATTATCCTTCTCATCCATTAACACATAGTCAACCGCCCATGTGTCTATTCCTACACTATATGGAATCTTACCAATTTCTTTACACTTCTTCATTCCGGCTTTGATTTCCTCAAAAAGCCGTTCAATATCCCAAACAAGTTCTCCATCTTTCTCAATCATACCATTCGGAAAGCGATAAATCTCTTCTAAAACAATCTTTCCATCTTCAACATGGGATAAAATATGGCGCCCGCTTGACGCTCCAATATCTACTGCAAGATAATACTGTGACATTCTCTGTTCCCCTATCTCTTTTCATTCTGTATTTCTATTAACTATATCATAATAACAAATGTTTGACAAAAAAAGAACACTTTTTTATTTTATTTTTCTTTATAATAAAGCATGCAATGACAATATCCCTCAAAGTCCGGATCTGCAATTTGTTCTTTGAACTCTTTACACATGCACTTGTTTTCTTCTATTCGTTCTAATCTACAAGGACAGTAACCACCTTTTTGTTTCAAGCCCTCTTTGATTCTCAATACAATTTCTTCATCTTCATTAAATCTGACTTTCGCCATTTCATTCCTCCACAAAGCATTTTTATAAGTCTTAAAAGGCTCCTTCTGTATCTCAAAAGGAGCCTTTTCATTATTCTACTTCTTCATATAATAAATCATCCGGTGTACGTGCACCTTCTTTTAAATACTGCCCCATCTCTGTACAAGCCGGGCAACGACCAAAATCATCCCCAAATTCCATCATCAAATCAGTTGCGTATTTAAATAGTTTTCCACATTTCGGACATTTATAGTAAAAAAACAATGGTCCCCAAGTCATGGCACACCTAATTATTTCAAACCGAGAATCTGACGTGCTTCATCCGGTGTAGCAACCTGTCTACCAAACTCTTCGATAACACGTTTTGCTCTTTCAACGAACTGAGCATTGCTTTCAGCTAATACACCTTTTGAATACATAACGTTGTCTTCCATACCTACACGTACGTGTCCGCCCAATGCAACTGCACCATAAAGCATTTCCATTGCAGAATGTCCAACACCGAAGCAAGACCATGTAGAACCAGGACAAAGTGATTCCATAGTTTCTTTCATGAATACAAGGTTTTTCATTGTTCCGGCAATACCATTTGCACATCCCATACAGAACTGGAAGTGTAAAGGAGCTTTAATAACACCTTTTTTCAAATAGTATGCTGCATTACCAATCATACCAGGATCAAATGCTTCGATTTCCGGTTTTGTGTTTGTTTCCTGGAATAATAAACCACAATCTTCCAAGAATTTTGGAGAGTTGATAAACAATCCGCTGTTCAACCAGTTCATAGAACCGCAGTCGTAAGAAGCCATTTCAGGTTTTAATTCTTTGATATGAGCCATACGAAGTTCATCATCTGCATGGATATCACCTGAAGTTGTAAGGTTAATTACGATATCACAATCCGGATATTTTGTTTTGATAAGATTTACTGTCTCGCGGAATTTCTCTGTGCTCATTGTTCCGTTTCCTTCATCATCTCTCATATGAAGGTGCGCAATTGCTGCACCCGCTTTCCAGCACGCATAAACATCATCAGCAATTTCCTGTGGTGTCATTGGTACATTTGGATTGTTTTCTTTTTTTGGCCATGCGCCTGTAACTGCTGCTGTAATAATTGTTTTATTCTTTAAATTATTATCCATTTTAATACGCTCCCATCAACATTTTTCTAATTATTTGTTTCTTTTGAAGAGTTTCTGCATATACTCTAAACCGCTATCTCCATTGCCATCTTCTTCTGCATATCCTGTACCACAATATTTGTATGTACGATCTTTAACAGATTTATCAATGTTTTCTTCTTCAACGTAAGCAACCGGATGTGCCATAGAGCCATCACCCATATACCAACGAAGTGGGTAGCAGTGGAATTCAAACCATTTACCCGGAATAATTTTATCAAGGTCTCCACCAAGATTTTCAACACCAACGATACCATGACCAAGCATCTCTTTATGACATGGTTCCCATGTTCCCCAGATACCGATATCTTCAAGATCACCGAATTTCTCATCGTATGCTTCTTGTCCATGGATACGGATATATTCAAATTTATCAAACTCAGCGTATGCTTCCTCACCAAACAAATCTTTGTACTCTTCTGTGATAGGTGCACCGGTAGCTCCAAGAAGGTTCATTCTTGTCATACCGTTGTTACCCATAGCTGTATGAAGCGGATGATCAAGTGCCTGTCCGTCCATAGCTACACATTTTACACCCTGTTTAACAAACCATTTACCTGCATCTACACCAGTACCTGCTGCATAGTGATAATAAGCTTTAGAATCGTCAAACAAACGATGCATTCCTGTATTTAAGCAAAGAATTTTACCTTGAAGATCTCCATCTTTCAAACCATACTCTTTCATGCAAGCATCAAGATGTTTATCTGTGATTAACTCCCATGGCTGTGCATCAATTTTGAATACAATAGCCTCTCCTGAATATGCATCCGGATCCATTTCATGTGTGAAACGAGCTCTTCTTCCATCAAATTCATATTCCATAACGTGACGTGGTGCATCACAATGTGTTCCTGTATGCATGGTACATGTAATTCTCTGAGTCAAAACTCCACCCTTTGCCATTGTGTGTGCTCCAACAATATCCGGCTTGTCAAAATACGGCCAACGTGGAATCTCCGCACTAAATGGATGTGCTAAATCGATACAAACTTTCTTTCCCATTTTTTAAAATCCTCCTATAGATAAAAAATTATTATTTGTTATAAAGCATCTTAATCAAATACTCATTCAAACCTTTATTAATTTCAGCAATTTCGTCCTCTGTATATTTCATGAAACCTTCTTTCACTCCATCTACAGTTTCTGCACGGAATCCCTGTTTTCCAGCATCAATCATTTCTTTTAATAATGGTGATGCTTCATGTCTGTCTTCCAAATCTTTCAGAACGTAATTATGAATGTTATATGTAAGCTGTGTACTTACCATGTCTGAATTCACTAATGGTGGTAAGTATGGAAGTCTCAAACCAAAGCTGTATTTACATGCATCATCAACCGTTTTTGCATCTGCAATTCCACGCTCTACAATTGAAATTGCCTCACGCCATAATGCATGCTGTAATCTGTTAGCAATAAATCCTGGAACATCTTTTTTACAAAGAACCGGTTTCTTACCAGCCTTTGTCATAACTTCCATAGTAGCTTCTACAACTTCATCCGTCGTAACATCGGTTCTTACAACCTCTACCAACGGAATTAAATGTGCCGGATTCCAGAAATGTGTTCCAACAACTCTTTCTTTGTGTTTACACTTAGAACCGATTTCTGTCGGGCTCATTACTGAAGTATTTGTTGCAAAAATACAATCTTCACGACAATAATCTTCTAATGTCACGAACAAATCCTGTTTTGTCTGCATTTCTTCTGCAACGCACTCAATAACAATATCCGCGTTTCTTACTAAATCATCACCCATATCAGTTGTAAAGTTAATTCTTGACATTCTTGCTTCAATCTCTGCGTCATCAAGAATTCCTTTTGCTTTTAACTGATTAAAGTTGTCTCTGATTGGTCCAAAGACTTCTCTTTCTCTTCTGTTATGAATTGTAACTGTAAGGTCAGGACAGCCGGAAAAAACCTGTGCCAAACCTTTTCCCATCATTCCTGCCCCACAAATTAAGACATTCTTAATTTCTTTCATGCTTATCTTCTCCTATCTGATCCTGATTAACAAGTTAAGTATCCACCACTACAATCGTAGTTTCCACCTGTCATAAAGTTAGAAGCGTCAGATGATAAGAATAATGCAAATCCAACAAAATCATCTGGCTCAGCCAAACGTCCGATTGGCTCACGTTTCATAAAGTTCTGATATACAGCTGATTCCGGATCGAACATCCACTCTGTTAATTCGCTACGGAATACAGTAGGACAGATTGAGTTAACGTTAATTCCGTATTTTGCTGTTAAGTCGCATGCCATACTTGATACCATAAGGTCTGCTCCACCTTTCGATGTACAGTATCCTGTGTATCCTGCCATACCGCGTTTTGAACGCTGAGATGTAACAACAACCATCTTTCCGCCTTTGCCCTGTTCTACCATCTGGTGAGCAACATATTTACATACTACATATACGGATTTACAATCTGCATCCATAATATACTGCCAATCAGCAACTGACTGATCTAAGATATTCTGTGGTTTGTTATATCCATGACATACTGCCAAGATATTAACTTCACCAAAAGCTGCAACTGTAGCTTTGATTAAAGCTTCTACATCTTCTTCTTTTGAAGGATCTGCTACACAGTATGCACATTCAATTCCTTCTGCTTTGAATTCTTCTTCTAATTCTTTTAATTTAGCTTCATTACGACCAGTCATCATAACTTTCGCTCCGGCATATCCATATGCTTTTGAGAGAACTTTTCCCAAAGCTCCGGTTGCGCCTGTAACAAGTGCTACTTTTCCTTTAACGGAAAACATATTATCTACAAATTCTTTCTTTACGGCTACCATTTTATGTATTCCTCCTAGTTATTATAAATTATATTAAGCTTCCGGGTAATTAATGATAACAAGCATTCTTGCCGGAAGGTTACTCTTATTCTCAAGATAACGTCCCTCATTTGGTGGGAATGAAATAGATTCGTTTGCGTGAATCACATATTCGTTACCATCTTTATCTGTTACGGTCATTTCACCCTCAAGAACGTAATAAACCTTTTCCAATGGGTTATCATCGTATGCATAATCTGCTCCGCCACCAGGTAAAAATACACTCATTCCTACCCAGAATTTAGAAGCTCCTGTCTCTTCCTTTCCATGATAACGCATACATGTACATCCATGATGTCCAGGTGCATTGTAAGTTGATAATTCCTCAATCGTTCTCTTTACCATTTTTCTACCTCTTTCCTTAAAATTATTGTGTTCCCCCTGATAAAATAGTAAACATTTCCAATTTTTATACATATTTTATTCATTTTAGAACAATTATGACTCAAAATAATGGAAATTTCTTAGACAAGTTTTCCATATCGAGCACTATTTATTATAAATGATTCGTCTATTTTGTTCAATAATTACATTTTGGTTATCTGGTTACCAAAAAGTAACCTCTTTTATTTATATAGTACAAAATAGCCCGTGATTTTTTGTGCATTTTTTGTACTTTTTTTCATTTTTCCATTTACTCCCGCCACAACTTATTATATAATTTTACTTAAATAGAGAAGAAAGGATATTTTACCATGGAACATGTGAATCCTTATTTATATGCAATGTCCTGTATTTCAGGAAAATGGAAAACCACGATTTTGCATCATATACACACTTATGGAACCATACGGTTTAACGAAACAAAAAAGACTCTTCCGATTAGCGAAAAAGTCTTATCTCAGCAACTCAAGGAACTGGAGCGTGACGGACTGGTTCAACGCATCCAACACCAGGTTATGCCTCTTAAGGTTGAGTATGCCTTAACCGAAATCGGAAAAGAACTCATACCGGCCCTTGATATTTTGTATGTATGGAGTATCAAACGAATGAACGAGCGAAACATCCCAATCGATCCCAATGCTTATGTTGTTCATCAGGACGAGCGTTACCAAAAGGAACTCGGCCCTCTGACACAACAAAAAGATATCATTGAGTAAGTTTCTTATACCACTTATAACTTCTAAATCTTATAAACGTCGGCAGACCTTTAAATATCTGATCCGATTGTATAACAAGGACAACCGCCTCAACCGGAAGTTTCCATACAAATGCCGCCAAAACAGATAACGGCATCACAATTAACCATGTACTAATCATATTCATGGTCATTGTAAACTTGGTGTCACCGCCGCCTTGTATAATCCCAAAGCTAACCGGCATCTGGTAGGACATTCCAACCATTACAAGGCTCATAATTAAGATTAGATTGCCCGCCATCGTTCTTGCCGAGTCTGACAAAACATAATTACTTAAAAGAGGGGCACGAAATACAATTAAAAGAACCGCCAATATTACTCCTATCCCCACATCGATTACGGATAAAGTTCTTGCATCTGAGCGAATTCTTTCTTCCTTTCCATTTCCGATTGCATTGCCAATCATAACCGCCGACACAGAAGACATCGCAATTACAATCACCTTTAGATATTGATAAAATGTGGTAGCTACAGAATTCGCCGCAATCGCATCCGATGACAGATTCCCAAGTATAATTGACTGAACCGGTACTGACACCCCCCATAGCACTTGTGAACACATAATTGGAATATAGACTTTCGTGTAATCCTTTCTTAAGCCTTTCTCAGAAGAAAGTTTTTCTTTCGCAAACAACTGTATTCTCTTTTCTTTTCTAAGTATATAATATAATACAATCCCCAGTTCTATCACACGTGCAATCACAGTTCCGATTGCAGCCCCTTTTACTCCCAGACGCGGGAATCCGAACTTTCCAAAAATCAGCACATAATTAATACCAGCATTTACAATCAATGAAACAACCGATACCCAAAAAGAAATATTTACGATACCAATACTTCGCAAAGCAGCCATCAAAACACTGCTCATAATAAACAACAAAAATGACCATTGCACAATAGACAAATATTCCATTCCCTGCTGTAATATGAGCATATCCTTCGTAAAACATCGAATCAGTACTCTTGGAAAAAGAATACAAATTAACAAAATCAGCACTCCAATTATAAATCCAAGTCTTAACGCAATTCTAGACAATGCCCGAATTGGTTTTGTCTTCTGTTCCCCCCAATACTGCGATGCCAAAACAACTAATGCGTTTCCTATCGATAATGCAAATTGTTGCACCATAAAAAAAACTTGATTTACAGTGGCAGCACCCGAAAGTGCTGCCTGACTGTAAGAACCAAGCATAATATTATCTAACATATTTACACTGTATGCCACCAGATTTTGCAAGGCAACTACTGCCAGCATACGGAAAAGCGTCTTATAAAACCCTACATCTTTTGTAAAAAATCCTGTTTTCATATAAAATTCCGATGATTATAGATTACAATTCCATTTTAATTAAATCTTCTGCAATGATTAGCTGAGCTTCTGTCGCTTCTTGAATCTCTTCCAATGTATATTCCGGATTATATTCTTTTAATACAATTCCGTCTTTTGTCACTTCCATTACGCCCATCTCAGTAATAATGAGATTAACCTGGCCTTTTGCAGTAAGAGGAAGTGTACATTCTTTTAAAATCTTGTGTTTTCCTTTGTTGGTATGTTCCATTGCGACGATAACTTTCTTCGCACCAACAACAAGATCCATTGCTCCTCCCATTCCCGGAACCATCTTGCCCGGAATGATCCAGTTTGCAATATTACCTTTTTCATCAACCTGCAAAGAGCCCAGTACTGTTGCATCAACATGTCCCCCACGAATAATCGCGAAAGAATCTGCACTGCTAAAGAACGCTCCTGTCTTCTCTATTCCTGCCGGTGCACCACCCGCATTTACAACGTATCCTTCATCTTCTGGATCTTGTTCTGATTTCAGTCCTAAGAAACCATTCTCTGATTGTAATGTAATTGAAACAGACGGATCCAAATAAGCCGGAACCATGGTCGGAAGACCAATTCCCAAGTTAACAACATCACCATCTTTTAATTCCTGTGCAACACGTTTTGCAATAAATCCTTTTTTATCTTCCATTATTTTGCTCCTCCTTCTAATATGTAATCAACAAATACAGCAGGAGTTTCAACATAATCAGCACCGATCTCTCCAGCCGCAACCAGCTTCTCCGCTTCTACTATAACAGTATCAGCTGCAGTTGCCATCATGTTATTGAAGTTTCTCATAGAACCTTTATAGCGGATATTACCCACTTCATCCACCATGTAACCATATATTACTGCAACATCTGCTTTCAAAGGTTTTTCAACCAAATATTCCACATCATCTATTACCATTACTTCCTTGCCTTCTGCAACAATGGTTCCTACTCCTGTCGGTGTAAGGAATCCTCCCAATCCGGCACCTCCACAACGGATTCTTTCTGCAAGCGTACCCTGCGGAACAAGTTCTAATTCAAGATCACCCGCTGTATACATCTGTCCGCACATCTTATTCAGCCCAACGTGACTTGCAATCAATTTCTTGCACTGACCCGACTGCAATAACTTACCGGTTCCTACACCTTCAAAGCCTGCATCATTGCAAATAATTGTCAAATCTTTCGCTTTACTCTCTACGATTGCATCCACAATATTCTCTGCGGTTCCATTCGTCATAAACCCACCAATCATAATTGTCATGCCATCTTTAAATAATTCTGATGCTTGTTGTTTTGTAATTTTTTCTACCTTCGCCATTAGTTTCTCCTTTCAAATATACCTTGATTCTGATTATAGCAATTTTCATCCGTAAAATAAAGTATATCTATTTATTTTTTTTAATCCCCTTATTGGTTTCTTCTTTTATTAGTTCAAAAATCGTTGCAAACATCGGGACAAACAAAATCATTCCTCCAATTCCGAACAAACCTCCTCCAATTAAAATTGCTATCAACGTCCACAAAGGAGATAAACCAACAGACTTTCCCACTACTTTCGGATATATGAATTGGTTTTCTATAAATTGTATTACCTGAAATACAATAATTGACACTACAACCTTCTTAGGATTTATCACAAAAACAAAAAATGCCCCTATCACGCAGGAAACAATAGCTCCTACATACGGAACAAAAGACAATACCCCGGTCGTGACTGCAATGATACTTGCATACGGAATTCGAAATAACAGAAATCCTGCATAAATCATCACACCTAATAATGCCCCTTCTATTACCTGACCTCGCACAAAACCGTTGCACTTCTCACTGATAATCGTTGCAATGTGAAGAACTCTTTTTCTTTTTGCAATCGGCAAAGACACCTTTAGCAATTTGTATAGTTGGCGTCCAATATTTCTTTTTTCAAGCAAAATATAGATTGCTATGATAAATGCAATCACAAACGAAATCAAAAACTTTGCCACTTGATATGTCAACCCAATCAAGGTTGTACCGAGTGCACTTTCACGCAACACAAAATTCTCCAACAATTGTTGTATGCTTCCTTCTTCAACAAAACGGCTCAAATCCTGAATTTTAACTCCTCTTTTTTCCAGCTTCTCTAACCACTCCGGAATCGTATTCTGTACAATATCATATATTTCCCTTAAGCCCCTTATAATTTTGGGTGCCAAAAAACAGCCAATCAGCATAAAAATTGACAAAATGGTTATAACCGCAAGGAAACAACTGATTATGTGAATTCTGTTCTCCCTTTTCTTTTTTTGGTTTCCTGTTAATCCTATTGTTTTATAAACAAATCGTTTCAGAAGTAATCCTTCATACATCTGCATAATGATATTCAATATGAATGCAAAAACCAACCCCAACAAAACCGGTTTTGAGATTTTTATTAATTTCAACACACCCAACCACACAGATTCATAATTCCAAAATAAAACAAATACAAAAATTCCGAAAACAACTAACATACAATATTGTTTGAACTTCAACCCCATATTCATACATCCTTTTCCAATATTGTCATTATTATTTCCAGAACTGACTATAATAACCGTTTTTCTTAAATTATATCTTAATAGCCAACAAAAAAGACGCTACATAAGTAGCGCCTTTTATTTAACCCTTTAACATAAATTTCATTAATTTATTGATATCATCCGGTTCATATGCAATAATCTCAATCTCCGGAATTGTAGCTGCAGCTGTAAAGATAGTAGCCAACGATACATACTGGCATAATTTAGACTTTAAATTAAGTCTGTCTCCATCTTCCGTAATTAACTCTACCTTACCTTCACAACTATCAATAATCTCTAATAATTCCTTTGGATCTGTTACATTATTTAATTTCATTTATTTGTTCTCCCTTCCAAACATTAATCTTCATCTAGCGAAATCCTACTTAGCCTTGCAACTTCACTTGACTTTTGTGTTACCTCAGCAAGTGCCGCTGTCATCTCTTCTGTAATCGCTGCCTGACCAGTTGCCGATTCCATAATTGTACTAAACTGATTGCTCATGTTAATAATGGAATTCGAAATCATCTTAATCTGTTCCGTGATTTGTTTTGCTGATTCACCATTGTTCTTTGCAAGCATTCCCATTTCATTGGCAACAACCGCAAATCCTCGACCGGCTTCACCAACACGTGCAGCCTCAATAGATGCATTCAACGCAATCATATTCGATTTCTTTGAATCAGCCTGTATTCCGGATACAACCGTAGAGGTTGATTTCAATGTGGCTTGCATTTCCTCACAGACTTCCAATGCATTCTGTAAAAGTTCTACAATTTTCATTGCATTCTCTACAATCTCAGTTACGCCAACCTGTGTTGCGCCTAACCCTTCATGCACCTCTTCCATCCTTTCCATTAATTCCTTATTCTTCTTAATGGAAACAGCCGCACTGATAACACCTACAACCTTACCATCTTGTTTGACCGGTGTTAAGATTCCGTTTGTTGGAACACCATAAATAAACTCGGGTAAGTTACCATGGCTACCAATTCCGGTCTCAATACATTTAATCATCATATCATCCCCCGGATGATTAATATCGAGAACTGTTCCTACCGGAATATCCATTTTAAATGTTTTCCCCGGCCATACCCCAATTGTCTTCTCTCTATCGACCAGGCAAATTTGTGCGTCTATGTTCAACGCTTCTTTTACTAAGGGAATTGTCATTTGAAGTGCCTCTAAAATATCCATAGCTCCGTTCTCCTATCTGGTGTTCTAATACTTACATTATACTATATATAGCAAAACTTTTAAAGACTTACTATTTCGCTATATCTAATAATTCTGAAAATGTACGAATCGGATAATCCGTTTTCTCGTAGTCATATGCATCCCCAATACCAACAGCCATCATATTGCCGGATTTCGCCGCATCTATACCTGCATATGCGTCTTCTACTACAACACAATCTTCCGGCTTTTCCCCCAAAAACTCGGCAGCCTTTAAAAATACTTCCGGATCCGGTTTTGACTTGGTAATATTGGTCCCATCAGAGATTGCATCAAAATAATCTGTCAAATCTACTCTTTCTAAAATATACTTCGCATTCTTGCTGGATGAACCAAGAGATATCTTATAACCACGGTTACGAAGTTCTTTTAAGGTATCTCGAACCTCCTGTGTTACATCCTCCGGAGTCATGTTTGCAAGCAATGCACGATACGTTTCATTCTTTTGTGCTGCAAGTTCATCTTTTCTTTCTTGCGACAATGCCGGGCCTTCATATCTCTCAAGAATAATATCAAGACTTTCCATTCTGCTTACGCCCCTCAGACGGTTGTTGATGGTTTCATCGAAATAAATCCCCATCTCATCTGCCATCTTTTTCCACGCTTGATAATGAAATTTATCGGTAAATACAATTACTCCATCTAAATCAAATATAAATGCTTTTACTGCCACTGTGCATTTCCTCCTTTATACAAATCTTACCTCTTTAATCTCTGCAATTGCCTTTCTTACTTCATCCTCATCGAATCCCATATAAGGCATATGCAACATATCCGCAAGAGAAAGTGAGAGAGACTCAATATCATCATTCTTTATCATATCAATTGCAGCCGGAGCGTATTTTTCAAGAATTGCAACAGCTTCTTTCGATTGTTTTAATTCATCTAATATACTATTCTCCGTAAATGGTTTCATAAAATCATACTTCGGCATATATTGTAATTCGGTTACACCTGCCTCCAGTTCCATTGTCTCTTCATCCGTTCCCGGCAAACATAATTTTGCTTTACAATTAAATGGAACTTCAATATGCATTTTAATTTCACCGTTTTCTAACACTTTATAGTATATCACATATTTTCCCGAAATGGAATCATATTTGTATGAAATTTCTGAAAGTTTATTGATAATTTTCGGAGAAATCATAACATTCTTAAACGCAGGTTCAATTGGAACTAATCCAACAGTATATCTATATACAAATTCCATTACAGAACCATAAGAATAGTGGTTTAACGAATTCATGTTCGTACCGCTGATTCTTCCGTCATCCAACACGGAGTTCCATCTTTCCCAAATTGTTGTTGCACCTAAATTAACGCAACGTAACCAACCCGGAAATCCTTCATAAAAGAATATTCTATACGCCATTTCCTCCATGCCGTTTTCTGCAAGTACCTGACACATAACAGGTGCTCCAACAAAACCGCACTTAATTCTATAACAGTCTTTTCTTAATCGCTCTTTTAATCCGGAAATAATTCTTTCTTTTTTACGATATACATTAAATCTGAGAGCAATAATGTATGCCGCCTGCGTATCAATCGCCAAGCGTCCGTTACTTGAGAAAAATTCATCCAGTATTGCCTGACGAATCTGTTGTGCTAATTCTTCGTATTTTCTTGATTCATTTTGTAATCCGAGAATCTCTGCTGCTCTGGAAAGTTTTTGCGCAGAAGCATGATAATAAACCGTTGCCACAAAACTATCATCCGTTCCGCCCTTAAAGCTCTGCTCTGTAATACCATCCAATCCTAACCAGTCACCAAACTGCATTGCATAGTTTACTAATTTACCGCTATTATGTGCTTCACACTCTCTGCTGATATAATCAATCCAATCTTTCATCATTGGATAATCATGTTCCAGACGGTCTTTATCTCCAAAATATTCATACATTACCATTGGAATAAAGACAGCAGCATCGCCCCATACAGCTGCTCCACCGTGGTTCTTTGTATAGTTTGGTATAAAGTTCGGAACTGAACCATTCCACTTTAACTGCTCCAGACGAAGGTCATCCAAGAATTTTGCGTAGAACGCTCTTGTATCCATATTAAAACTTGCAGTCGGAGCAAACACTTGTGCATCTCCGGTCCATCCCAATCTCTCATCACGTTGCGGACAATCCAATGGCATATCAATGAAATTGGATTTCTGCCCCCATAAACAATTCAAATAAAGTCTGTTGATTTTAGAATTATTTGACTCAAACTCTGTTGTAACATCTAACTGCGAATATACTGCCTTTGCCCATACAGCATCTTCCGTTAATTCTCCAACCCATCCGGTTACTCTTACATAACGGAAACCAAAGAATGTAAAGTGTGGGCGTACAATCTCTTCTTCTCCGTTTGATACGTATACAAATTGAGATTTTGCCGTACGATAATTATCATTATAGAAATTGTCGTTTTGTAAAATTTCACCAAAATCAAACACAACTTTTGTGCCGGCAGGTAATGTGTTTTTGAACTCAATATATCCGGTAAAGTTCTGTTCAAAGTCAAGCACCATTTCTTTTGCAGGTGTTTGAATCACTTTTGCAACCTTTAATTCCTCTTGCCCCTTTAATGGTAAACTATCTCTTTCCACAAGCGTTTTCATATTTAGATCGTAGAGTTCTACCTCTTTCATAGGATTCTCTTTTCCATCCCATAAAGTTCTATTATAGACCTCACCGTCATAAATATCACTGCTTTCTATATCTGACCCGCAATACTTCCACGATTTATCTGTTTTAATAATATCCTGCGTTCCATCTGCATATGTAACATGCAATTCGGCCAAAGTCCAAAATTGATTCCCAAATACAGCCTCATGTCCTTCATATCCAAGACGTCCCATATACCAACCTTTTCCGCAAAGAATGCGTAATTCATTTTCATTCTTTAGCATATTGGTAACATCATATGTCTGATACTGCATTTTATTATCATAATCGCTTGTAAATGGGGCATACATATCTTCTCCGATTTTATCTCCGTTTAGATATGCTTCGTATAGTCCTGCACCAGTAATGTAGATTCGTGCGGATTTAATATCATCTTGCGCTGCAAATGTCTTCACAAATACCGGATGAAACGCATCTTCTCCAGATAGTGTAATCGCGTTTGCAATCCACGGCAAATTCATCTTGCCTGTTTCAAACCAAGCCACTTCACTTGTTGCAGATTCACCATTATCACCTTGCACTTCAACTGTATAATAATATCTTGTACATGGTTTCAAATCTATTTCAAGAATCTCTCCTATACTATTTAGTTTTTTTCCTTCTTTGATGTACACTTGGTCAGTACACTCCACGTCCGAATATGCACGAATTGTCACATATTCCTGTTTCTTAGCTTTTGTATCGGTTACTTTCCAAGAACATTTTACTTTTTCATAAGCAAAGCCTATTGGGTTACTAATTCCGTTGATTTTTACTTGAGTTACTTGCATATTTTATCCTCCAAAACTATCGTTTTCTTTTTTTCATTTTGTCCTGATACATTTTTCTATCAGCATTCTCTATCATTTTATTTAAATCACCAATTTCTTTCGCATTACAAAAATGCTTTCCAATACTGGTCTCTACCCGATATTTCCTTGTCGTATCCCGATTAATTTCATTCAATTCGTCGTGTATTCGATACATACGGTTCTCAACTTCCTGCTCCGAATCACATTTGCCAAAAATAACAAATTCGTCGCCTCCATAACGCATCAACAAATCATTCGGTTGAATACTTTTTCGTAGAACATCTGCTAATGTGCAGATGCATCGATCCCCTTCTTCGTGTCCGTAGGAATCGTTTACTTTCTTTAATCCATCCATGTCCATAAAGAGCAGGAATGCTTTGGCATTCTCTTTTATCATTTCATTCATCAAACTTTCCGCATAATGAAAAAAACCAGCTCTATTATATATTCCTGTAAGCATATCATATACCCACATATTATTCAACTTTGTGGCCACATCATTTAATAGGGTATACTTACGAATGTTTTCAAGTCCAATCCCAATGTTCACTACCCAAGAGTAAAACAACTCACTTTTTAGTACAAAATCGCTATTTTGAGAGACACAATATCCAAAGCAACAATTGCGAAAATAAACCGGCGCTACAATATAATATGACCATTTATCTTCCGAAATCATATCCCTGGACAGAACCTCTCCTGAGTTTATTTTATCGTGTTTATAGAATTTCCCATTTGCATATGCAATTGCAACAGATACTTTTTCCGAATAATTTTCATTTGTTGTCTGGAGTTTTACCTTGTTGCGCTTATCAAAGTCCGGCGTATGAAATATCTTGTTCTCATCGCACATGCATAGATAAAATGATTCCATGTCTGCTAACATTACATATTTCTTGAGTGCTTCATATAAATCATCGACATTCTCTAATCCGGTAAGATCCAGTGCCATCTTCTTTGTTGCGTCAACCGCCTGCTGAAATATAATATTTTGGCGTACATATTTCATCTTAAGCACTTCAAAGTCTTCTTCTTTTTCTCTCTTGCATCCACAACTTTCGCCTAAAATCAGTTGGGTCTCTACTTCTTTGTTATATTCTTGTTCTGTGCTCTCTGCATCAACAAGCATCTTTGTTGCATAATAGCCAACATCTTCTTGTTTCCTATCAACTGTCGCCAGTGCAGGAATATATGACTGTCCCATTTCATCACAATCAAAGCCGGTTACAGCAACATCCTCCGGAACACGATATCCATGTTCTACAATTTTCTCAATCACACCTAGTGCTATACAATCATTTGCACATACAATCGCATCCGGCAAAACAGCATCTACAGACAAAAAATGTTCCACTGCCTTTCGCCCGGTATCTGTATCGTAATTTCCATAATAAACCCTGTTCGGATCATACGGAATCTCATTTTCATTAATCACATCCTGATATGCCTGATATCGTTCTGCCGCATCAGCCGAAAATAGTGATCCGGTAATATAATTAATTCTCCTCATCTGATGCTCTTCAATCAGGTGTTCAATAATATCTCTTTGTGCCTGATAATTTGATATTCCTATGTACTTCATCCCCGTTATCTTTACATCAATACTTACTGCCGGAACTTTGCTCTTTAGTATTTTTTTTATCAGTTTCTGCGTAACCTTTTCATATTGTATGGAGTTTTTCATAATAATTACTCCATCGAAATTCTCTATATCAGGCAAATTCATAATATTAAAGGCTCCCTGCCTTGTTGCAGTAGCCTCCATATAACCAACATGGCAGGTAAATACAAAAACATTTACCCCATATTCTTTTGCGCACTTTAATATACCCTCTAATACTTTTCTCTGGTTATCAAAGCTAATTGCACAAATGAATACCGCGATTTGTTTCTGCATATACCTACCCCTGTTTGTTTCGTATTTCATTCTCTATATTCTCTAACAACATATCCGCTGTAGAGTTTTTGCCTTCTTTTATTGTGTTATCCGAATCCCGATTCCACAATACGGAAGACATACCTACTTTTTCTGCCACCCCAATATCATACTCCGCGGCACTTACAAAAATACATTCATCGCTTCTACAATGTGCCAAAGAACATATCTTTAAAAGTGTCTCTTCACACAGTCTCCTATTGCCTTTTTGCACTGAAACATAATCTATATATTCCTGTACGTTAATTTTCCGGAGTAAAAACCTGGTATTTTTATTAGAAGAGGCTACAGCCAATGTGTAGCCTCTTCCTCTTAATTCTTGCAATATTTTCTCTAAATCAGAATCACAATCCTTCTCTGATACCTTTTCATAAGATTCATTCAGATAAGCAATTCTCTCATCGGCAAGTATTTCCTTTTCCGCTTGTGCCAAATTGCCAGAATAATCTTTCAGCAATACATCTAAAGCGTTCATCTTAGATAATCCAAGCAAATTTCTGTACTGTTCTTTGGAAAACGGAATACCAAGTTCATCCGCAATTCGTTTCCAAGACTGGTAATGATATCTTTCTAAATGACACAAAACACCATCTAGTTCGAAAATTACCACCTTAATACTCATGGAATACCGCCCTATTCTTTCTATATCTTTAAATTATTTCGCTTTCTTCTTCTTCTTTCCGGTAAATAGCGAAACAATTGCTCTTTCATTATTCAAGTAAATTAGGAATAAAACTAAAATAACCGCACTAAACAACGCCTGCTGTTCAGAAGATAATCCTAATTTTGAGAATCCAATCTGTGTAATTGCATATGTAACAGCACCCAATACAATACCAAAATGTACTTCGCTGAATCTTCCAATAAATCCACCAATAAACATAGGTAAGAACGCCGTAAACATAACACCGATGGAACCAAAGTTCAAACTCTGTAAAATTGAACCTGTAAATGTTGCACTAATGACACCAACAAGACCCATCATAACACCTGCAATGGTATAACATCCAATCGCATTCCAAACCTCTGCAATACCCGTATTAACAGAAACTTTCTGACCATCTCGTAAAGCTGCATAATGCAAACCGAATTTTGTATAGTTCATTGTAATAAACATAAACACAAATGCAATCACGGTTACAATTATCATTCCAGCCGTTGACTGTCCAAGCGATAAATATTCTTTATTATTTGAGAATACAATTCCCGCACCATCTGCAAAGATAAATGCAATCGCTTCATAAAGCAAAGACACACCCAAAGATGTAATAATCGCCGGTAATCTAAGCAGTACATATAACAATCCGGAAACAAAACCTGCAACCATACCAATCACTAATGCAAGTACAATCATCACCCATGGTGCCCACCCTTTATCGATTGTCAATTTACAAGCGATAATAGAAGACATCAGTGATATCGATCCAAGTGAAAAATCAAATCTTCCTGAATTTAAATTAATTGAGAGAGCAAATGTTGTAAGTGTAACTGACGCAGCTGATTTCACAAAAACCAACACATCACTACCTGAACCAAATAAAAATGCACCCTCTTTTATCCCTGCCAGCATTGCGAAAACAATAAATGCAAGGGCCGGAATGGTAACAATACCAAATATTCTTTTTACAATATTGCTCTTTCCTGTCATAATTACACTTCTTCCTTTTCTTATAAATGGGGCTGCAAGGCAACCCCATTTATTATATTTAAATCAAATTATAATGCACTGATTTCATCAAATGTGTAAGCATTAACAAATGCTTTGAATTCATCAAATGTTACTTCTTCATCTGTTGCAAGATATTTATCTAAGATTTCTTTTGTGTAAACCGGATCAGTTGTTGAACTACAAACATCATAGTATTTGTTGAATGTTTCAGCATCTGTTGCTACCCAGTATCCCTGTTCTACAGAGAATGCACATCCGTTATCTCTGATTCCTTTTCCGTTTACAGCATTTAAAACTGCTACGAAAATAGGAGCGTTACATGCTGAGAATTTACCAGCAAGGTATGTAACCATACCAGATTCCATTGGCTCTTTCATAGATTCTACATAAGAACCACACTGTGCTAATTTAACATCGTTACCATCAGTAAATCCACCAAAGAATTCTACTGCTAAGTCTACTGCTAATAATGTCTGAAGACCTGAAGCACCCATTTTCTGAGCAATATTTGCGAAGAATGCATCTCCATCTGGGAATCCACCAATATAATCTACTTCGAACTTATCACTAGACCATTTAGAAGCATCTACACCACCATTTTTTGTTACAGCAGCTGCAAGATCAGCTTTTTCAGTTGCTCCGTCGTAGCTAGCATCCGGATCAGCTTCACACATAGCTGCTAACATACCAGCAATACGATATACGTGCATTTCATCACCAAAGTTTGCTGCACCACCATAAAGTAAGAAGTTGTCATCGCCTTCTTCGATAAAGTATTTAGCCATATCGTATCCAGCTTCAAACTCGATATTTGTGCTTGGTCCTGTAGAACCTACAAAATATTCATACTCTTTATATGCATTAAAATCATCTTCTTTTAATACACCAGTAGCAACTGCATAATACATCTGGCTTTCTTCACACATTTCAATCTGAGTATTTCTGTCTGCAGAAGCAAATGAGATTACTGCTTCACATCCAGTAGTAGCAAAACTTTCGATAGCACTTACTTCCTGCTCAGCATTTTCAAGTTTTTCTGAATACATAAACTCTACATTATACTGTTCCTGAAGATACTCTTCATAATATGCACGGAAGCTTAATGCTTCTGCACCAGTATCATCTGCTACCAACACACCAATTGTTACTTTTTCGTCAACTCCTTTAAAAGAGCCACTTCCTTCACTACCATTGTCACAGCCAGCCATAGCTAAAAGAGAAACAGCCATAGCACCTGTAAGAACAAGTGAAAATCCTTTTTTGAATTTCTTCATCATGAAAAATTCTCCTCCTTAATTTTTATATCTTTAACATGTTATGTTAAATTCATTATCTTGTCAGCAACTGCTTACGACCTTTCAGTCCTGCAACTGTTACAACACACAGGAACAAGATTGCTTTTACAAGCTGTGTTACACCTGTCGAAAAACGGAACAACACCATAATCTGTCCTAGCAATACCATACTAACCGTTCCGATTAACGCCGCAAAAATCTTACTTCTGGAACCACCGGAGGCCGGCATTCCACCAAATACAATTGCAATAATAACATCCATACCTATACTGGATGCAGTTGTTCTTGTAACTGTTGGAGCACGAACTACCGTAAGGAATCCAGCCAATCCAACACCAACGCCGGCAATTGCAAATGCCACAATGGACAACAGTTTTACCGAAATACCTGTCAACTTGGCACACACCGGATTGCCACCCAAAAACTTCTCTTTTCTACCAAGAGCAGTATAATTAAATATCAATACGCATATTGCAATAAATACACCTAAAATAAGAAATCTCCACAATGTTGTATCCAATGCCTTTGTGGCACCTCGTGGTAACTTTATAGATTCTCCACCTGTCCCAAGAATAATTACCTGGTTCATCGCATTTAAAACACTAAGCATCGCAATTGTTGTAACGAATACAGGCAAGTTCAAAAATGCTGCCAAACATGAGTTTACAAGTGATACAATCACGCCAATACCAACTGCTACAACAAACATCAGTGCCAGCGAATTCGTCTCATTGTATGCCATCGCACCCAATATCGCACTCAACGCCGTTGATGCACCAAGCGAAATATCAAACGCTCCAGTCGTATAGATAAACACTGCTCCAGTTGATACAATCGCAGTAATCGCTGTCTGGTTAATCAAATTCTTCAACACCGCAGCTCTGATGTTCCCACCAGACAAGACAACATAAAGAATTGCAAGTGCCACCAACGCAAAAATCGGCACTATTTCAATTATTATACTAGATATATTACGTTTCTTCATCTTATACTTCCTCCTAAATCATATATCCAATTACGGAAGATTCATTTACAGACTCATTTCTGGTCACTTCTCCACTTATTGCTCCATCTTTCATAATCAACAAGCGGTCGCACATTCCGATTAATTCTGCCAGTTCTTCCGATATGATAATAATTGATTTTCCTTCTTTTTTCATCTGGTAGATCAATTGATACATTGCCTGTTTTACACCAATATCAACACCTCGCGTCGGGCAATCCAAGATTAGAATCTCACTACCACAGCCAATCCATTTTCCAAACACAACTTTTTGTTTGTTACCACCTGACAGTTCTGCCACAGACTGTCTTGCTTCTCTACACTTGATAGACAATGAATCTATTTGTTTTTTAACATATCTACTTTCTTTCCGTTTTGTAATCAGCGAATGTCCGCGAACAATGTGTAATCCTGCAACTGAAATATTATCTGTTATACTCGCATCCATGTTCAACGCTTCCACATCACGGTCTTTTGAAACATATCCTATCTTATGCTTCATTGCGATTCTTTCGCTCTTGATTACAGCGCGTCTTCCGGTACGAACAACACCTTTTTGTAATTTAATGGCACCAAATAATGCTTTGCCCAAATCATGCATTCCACAATCTGACAATCCACCGATTCCAAGAATCTCGCCTCTATGTAACTTTAAGTTCATATTCTTGAGTTTCGTTCCATAGTTACCATTCACAATCTCGAGAACCACTTCGTCATCATAACTTCCGTCGTAATCACTTCTATAGTAATCACCCTTCAACTCACGACCTACCATAAGTTGCTTGATTGCATTCTCTTCGAACTCTTCTTTTGTTAAATTCTTAATCAAATTTCCGTCTCGCAATACCGTTAAAGTGTCACAAGTTTCCATCAATTCGTCCAAGTCATGAGAGATAAATAATACCGTCTTGCCTTTTGCCTTCTGTTCTTTCATAATCTCATATACTCTACGACGTCCATCCTGCGAAAGTGCGGTTGTTGTCTCGTCAACAACGAAAATATCCGGGTCCTTAGAGATAACTTTCGCAATCTCTACTAATTTACGTTCCTGCAAATCCAAGCACTGAGTTGGCAGAGCCGGATTGATATGTTCCATACCAACCAAAGCCAACACTTCTTTCGCTGCTTTGTACAGTTTCTTTCTGCTTACAAAGAAACCTGTCGTAAATTTATCCATATTGCCTAGGAAGATATTCTCTGCAATCGAAATACCTCCGATTGTTCCCTGTTCCTGAACAACCATGCCGATACCATGTTCTAACGCATAAGTCATGCTATGTGGTTTCCACGCAGCACCTTTAAATTCCATAGTACCTTCTGTTGCCGGCTGCATTCCGGCTGCTATGGAAGTAATTGTACTTTTTCCTGAACCATTTTCACCAATCAAGCCGCGAATCTCACCTGGATATACATCCAAGTCAACTTTATTAAGCGCAACTGTCAAGCCAAAATGTTTCGACATACCTCTAATTTTCAAAATCGGCTCACTCATATCTTCCCACTTGCTCCTATCTATACATATTCGTATCATGTCAAAGTCACACGAACTATCAAGATTATAAGAAATTGCACCCCGTTTAACAACTTTCCAATTTGTCGGAATCGCGTCACATTTTTTACTTTTTCGCTTTTTTAACAAATATGCACAACAGATATTTCATTTTATCGCAAGTTTTTATTTTCTTTTTGTGCATTTTGCACATGATGTTAAAACTTTCCACTAAATTATACATGCAACTATCACTTATTTCTCTTTAAAATCTAATGTTTTTTTACATTTTATATATTTCATCAGTTTTTTATCTTTTTTACCTTGTTTTTTTATCCTGTTTTTGTTATTCTATATTTAAGTTAAATTCAGCGTCAGGAGGTTCTGTCAAATGGAAGAAAAGCATGAGGTAATTCACTTTAATTCAAGTTCTTTCATCGATTATTCCCTAATCAACTTATTCCATATAAAACGCCATTTCCACAGCAGTCCGGAACTTATACTAGTCCTGTCCGGGAAGGCCTCCGTAATTGTAGAAGACCACTTCTATGAGTTGAACAAAAATGACCTTTTACTAATTAACAAAAACGAGACACATGAACTTCATAGCACATCATGCGTCCTTGCTATTATTCACCTCGATGTATCACTATTTGAAACAGAGATTTCTACACCACCATTTCCGACTTTTACCTGTAATACGACAAACGATATACAAACAAATGCTCACAACCATCTGCGCACTGTGATTGCTCATTTATTCCAACCGGAGTATGCAAATCTTCCGTTTCATTATTTACACGAAAAGTCAATTGCTTATGAGATTATGCACACGCTATTGGCTAATTTCAAGACAGAATCCGATATCACGGTTGTTTCCAGATCAAATAAAAACAAAGAACGTGTGACACAGATTGTCGATATCATTGACAAACACTACGCTTCTGAAATCACACTTTCTTTTTTGGCAAAGCAAGTTCATTTATCAGTCCCGTATTTATCGCGCTTTTTTGACAAACAATTCGGCACGACTTTTTTAATGTATTTAAATAAGATAAGATTGCACCACGCAGTTAATGATTTGCTTTCAACCGATCTTGCCATCGAGCAAATCGCATTAAACAATGGCTTTAGCGGTGCACATTCTTTTGTTCAGATTTTTAAAAAACAATACGATTGCCTCCCAAGTGTATATCGCCGGAATTTTCAGCTTCACAGCCCGAACTTAACCAGAGACAAAATGAATCAGAATGCTTCTTACGAAACATTACCGGCGGAAGATTATTTCTATCTATTTGGGGAATTTCACAACACGATCAGCTATTCTGAAAGACAACATTACCCGCAAAAAATCATTTCTTGTTCCATCACAAAAACTACTGCGCACCTTAATCCATTATGGAACAAACCTTTGTTTTCAATTGATACACAACAGTTTCTCATGGGTAATACACAAAATTTGCTTGCAAAATTAAAAAAGGAGCTTTCCTATACCCATATTTACTGTCAAGGTCTGCTTCTGGATGAATATTCTCCTTACAAAGAACAGATTATAGATTACCTGCTATCAATAAACTTAAAGCCCTTTATCCTATTCCGTTCTCAGGACTTAAAAATCACTTCTGCTGATACATGGGAACATAAAATATCAGATTTTCTACTTCAGTTAAAAGACCGATACGGTAAGGATGAAATTTCAACCTGGATTTTTTCTGCTGACAAACATTGCCCGTTTTATCAACAAACCCTAAACTTATTTGAAGCAAACCCTACAACAATTCTCCCTACCAAAGAGCAGCCAATTGTTCTTATAACACCGGAGGACATTGTCTATGATACTTGCGATGTCAGCTGCTATATTGCCCAGACTATATTAGAAAGTTTAACTTCCGGCAATGTTATTATTCCATTTACCTTATTGGACACCCCGATTTCTAATACTATATATCATAACGGAAACGGATTGTTTACTTATAACAATGTGCCAAAAGCAAGTTATCAGGTTCTATCTCTGTTTAAACACCTAAGTAACGAACTTGTTGACAGCGGCGACAATTGGCTGATCACAAAAAAAGAAGACAGCTACCAACTTCTATTATTTCAGACAACGGATGCTATCAGTATTTCAAACTACATAATCGAATTACATGACGTAGAGTGTGAAAAATATCTTCTATCAGAAATGTATATCAACCATCAGAATGGAAGCAGTTATGAAAAATGGATTGCAATGGGCGGAATTACACCACAATCTCCAAACGAGATTGACACTCTGATTTCACTTTCTACTCCACCGCTCCACAAGCAGTATTTATATAGCAAAAATAATACTCTAACACTTGAGTTTTCACTTTCATGCCCGGAAGTGCGATTATTCGTTCTAAAGCCGGCAAAATAAAAAGAACCCCAAATGTTAGACAAAAATCTAACATTTGGGGTTCACTTCAAAGTGCGTTCTTTTTATTCTTCTATCCTTTGTCTGATATATTCTGCCAAATATTCCGCAATCTTTTCTTCTCCAAGTCTTGAACTGTTAATACAAATATCATAATTCCTTGAATCCCCCCATGCAATATCACAATGGGTATTATGATAGGAACGACGATTTTTATCATGACGTTTCATAGCATCCTTTGCCTGTTTTTCATCCAGCCCACGAACTCGTTGTATTCGTTTCAATTTTTTATCGTAATCACCCAGTACAAAGATGGAAATCAGGCCATCGTTTCCTTTCAGCACCGATTCCGCACATCGTCCAACTATAACAAAGGATTCTCCCTTCTCTGCTTTTTTCTTAATATAATCAAACTGCAATTGAGCCACTATTTCTTCCGGTGAATTTGAAAAACCTCTAACTTTACGTGATGACAGTTTCATCTTCGGAAGCTCATCGTATTTTAATAATTTTTCCTTATTCCCATTCATGTGCTTTGCTATTTCATCCAACAAATTATGATCTAATAGCGGCAGTTCGAACTTTTCAGCAAGCAATTCTGCGATGTAATGTCCTCCACTGCCATATTCCCTACTTACAGAAATTATTAATTGTCCTTTCATAGTTCCCCCTTTTTATAAATATCTCACAAATATAATTGCCGTACCAATCAGTAACACAAGAATGGTTGCCGGAACAAGTAATTTACAATATTCTCCCCACCCTATCGGATGACCAGACTTTGCTGCAACTGCTGTTCCCACTACATTCGCAGAGGCACCTATCGGAGTAGCACTTCCGCCAATATCCGTCCCCACGGATAACGCCCACGCCATTGTCGACAAATCAACTCCTGCACTTGCCGAAAGAGTACGAATAACCGGAATCATAGTTGCCGCAAAAGGTATATTATCTATAAAAGCACTTGCTATTGCAGAAACCCAAATTATGATTCCTATCATTAAGTGTACATTACCTCCACTAATTTTTCCAATAAATTTTGCTACAATTTCTAATATTCCGGTTTCTTCAAGGCCGCCCACAACCACAAACAGTCCTATAAAGAATAGAATCGTCTTATAATCTACCTTGGAAAAAATTTCTTTCAGATGACGAAGTGATGTAATTATCGTTAACAACGCAATACCCAAACCAATACTTGCAACTGTCAATCCTGTAATAGAATGTGTAACCAAAAGCACTACAGCAATCAGGAAAATAATTGCGTTTATGATAAATCCTACTCTATCTGTGATTGCTTCTTTCGGATCCGGCAGCACAGATAAGTCCACCTTTTCTCCAGATTCTGTCAATAAGCCTTTTCTACATACTACATAGAAATATACAATAACTACAACCAACGAAATCCCCACAATCAACCCGGTATTTTTTAGAAAATCTACAAACGCCAAATCCAGGGACGTACCAATTATAATATTTGGTGGGTCTCCACACATCGTTGCCGCGCCTCCCAGATTGGCACAAAACACCTCCGCCAGTATCATCGGAACCGGATTAAACTTTAACATCTTAGCAAGTTCTATCGTAACTGCCGCCAAGAAAAGTATGACCGTAATACTGTCAATAAACATTGCAAGAAGTGCTGACATTATCATAAAAGTCAAGAAAATCAGTTTTACTTTATAACGCACCAATTTGGCAATTCGCATGCACAACCAGCGAAAGAAACCGACCCTTGCCATTCCTTCTACCATAACCATCATGCCTGCAATAAACAAAATCGTTGCCCAGTTAATTCCGGACGAATTCTCTGTTACAGATTGAACATGATACCAAAAATCAAGGGTAATTACCGATTTGACATTTAAAGTATGCACAATTGCATCGAAACTCTTCATTCCGATTCCAAAAACAAGGATTATTGTAAGCAATCCACTTATAAGAGTTACATAATGTCGTTCGATTTTTTCTGTGATAACCATAATAAACATCGCAACAAAAATCAAAACGGCTAATATCTGAGCTAACATAATTAGCACCTCCGTTTCTTTTTTTCACGCTTTTGTTAGGTTACTCCCTTTTTTTACATTATGCAAGCATATTTTTTCACAAATTTTATATAATTTTTATCTTATTTTTCATCTTTATTAATGCTTTTTTCTCCATTCTTGAAACAAAAACCTGATTCACATTCATAATCTTTGCAATCTCCATTTGTGTTTTATCTTCAAAATACCGTAGCCATATCAATTCTTTTTCTTTTTCTTCCAATATTTCCATCAGTTGTTCCACTGTCAGTCTGTCAATCAGCCGTTCTTCTTCCTTATTTTCTCCTTCCAGTTGGTCTTCCAGCGTAATTACTTTTCCATCTTCATTTACATTTTTCATCGGTTTATGAATGGATTCTATTGTTCTCATACTCTCCAGTGCCAAAATTATTTCTTCTTTTTTTAATCCGGTATCCCTTTGAATATCCTCCAAGCCATATGTAATGTTATTTTGTTCCATTTTTTTACAATAAGCTGCAATCTTTCCAGCATCTTCTTTTACCTTGCGGCTAACATGAATCATTCCATCATCGCGAAAGAATCTACGCAGTTCTCCTATTATAAGAGGTACCGCATAAGTCGAAAACGCAAACTCCTGTGCTAAATCAAACTGTTCCATTGCCTTTAGCAATCCAATACACCCTATCTGAAATAATTCTTCCCTTTCTATTCCTCTCCCTTCAAATCTTTTTATAACCATATAAACCAAACCGAAATTATCCTTTGCAAAGGATTCCTTACGTTGTTTATTCCCATTTTGTGCTGCTCTTAATTCATCACGCCAATCGATTTCATTTGTAGGTCTCTGCTCAAACATCTGCCCTTTCTATTACTTTTTCCATTCGCACTCTAGTCCCTTCTCCTAATTTAGAAGAGACTATAACCTCATCCATAAATGCTTCCATGAAACTAAACCCCATTCCTGTACGTTCCATATCTGCCTTTGTTGTATAAAAAGGTTGCATTGCCTGCTCCACATCTTCAATTCCACAACCCGAGTCTATAATTGTCACTATAAGTTGTTTTCCTTTTCTCTCACATATCATTTCCACAACTTCTTGCTTTAAACTTTTGGCATAACCGTGAACAATCGCATTCGTCACTGCTTCTGAAACAGCAGTTTTAACGTCGGACAGTTGCTCAAGCGTCGGATCAAAATTCGCCACAAAAGCGGCAATAATCATTCTTGCCAAGCTTTCATTTTCTGATTTTGCCTCAAAACGAACCTGCATGTAATTACTTGTTCCTACATCCATTTATTCTGTCTCCTTTATATTAAATATTCTTGTCAAACCGGACTTTATAATTATTTTTTGCACATTATCCTTAACATTACTAATGCATACCGTCCCATTATACATTTGCATCGTTTTATACCTTCCTATCAACATACCAATGCCGGAGCTATCCATAAATAAAGTATCCGAAAAATCAAATTCTATCTCCCTGATTCTATTCGACACAATGATACTTTCCAAATCCGTTCTCATTTGCTCCGCAATATGATGATCAACTTCCTTCGGCATCCTCACACATAACTTGTCTTTGCTGACCTTATAATTCTTTGTCATATAACCTCCTAAAAAAGCAAAAAGACGCCATGTCTTTGACGTCTTTTGTATTCTTATATTCTATTATTGTTCATTAATATAATTCTCTGCCGTTCGAGCTCTTTCCGTGTTTGGGAAATTATCAATTACATACTGATAATAAGTTCTTGCATTTGCATTATCACCATTTTTACGATACGCCTGTGCAAGATAATATACTGCAGCACCATCTTTATAATTCATATCATGTGCAATCACAACATTCAAACCTTTAATCGCTTCTTCATAATTACCGGCACTATACTTACTGTATGCATCATCGTATAACTTAGAAAAATACTGTTCTCCAATCCGGTTTACCAGGTCATAATAAATGGATTTCGATGCATCACTTAAGTAGTTCGGATCCACTGTCATCAAAGAATTGCCGGCAGAGAGTATCTCTCCTTTATCGGTTGCAATTGCTGCTGCTAATAGTGCATCATAATTCGCAATCCTAGTCTCTATTAATGCGGTATTCGCCTCTGAGTTTTGTAGTTGTGTTTCTAAATCTGCAATCTGGCTTTCTAATTTAGAAATCTGTTGGTCACTTGTTACCAGTGTCTCATCTGCCTCAATAATCTTCTCTCTTGCTTCTTCCTGTGCATTCCTTTTTACACTTGGAAAAAACAAAAAACATGTAACCGCGATTCCCACGATTAATCCCACAAGAACTAAAAGAATGGTTCCTCCAACAGAGGATTCCCGAAACCGTTTCGGCATAATGATTGTTTCATTTCCACTTTGGTATGATATCAAATCATCCGACTTCGGTTTCTTGTAGCCCCCCTTCTCTTTCATTCTTAAATTGACTTCTTTTAAGTATCGCAGGGTTGTGGTATTATCTGTATCTATCTTTCCCGCATTTCTTAATGTTTTCTTCGCTAACTCTAAACGATCTTCCTGCAAATATAACAACGCAAGCAACTGATGCGCCCTTACCATCTTCGGATTTAAGGTTAGAACCTTTTTCAACTGTATAATGGCAAGGTCTCTACTATCCTGTTTGCAATATACCAGTGCCTGATTAAATTTTCGTACAGTCTGATTGGTTGCATTTAATTGGTTCTTATTATGTTGAATGGAATCTAAATATGCCCCCGCTTTATTATCATCCGGCTGGTAACTTTTACTGATTACCCATTCACTTAAAGCAGCAACAATCTCGCCCATCTCATAATAAATAAGTCCTAAAAGATTTCTTGCTTCTATATTATATTTGTTACACTTTAAACTAGTCTTTAAACTTACAATTGCACCGGAGAGGTTTCTTACATTCGCTTTTGCCAAACCATCATTATAATAGGAATTCGAAATTCTTATTACGCGCAAAAAGACCCTCATATCTGTACCGCAAACCGGACAATATTCATCCTGTGCCGTATCTGTACCGCATCTATAACAATTCATAATTACCCTCTTATCTTACATATGGAATCTCAACATTAGTATCCTGCAATATTTGCGAGATAATATCTGTAATATCCGTTAAATTCTGACTGTAAATAGCAGATTCTGCATCTTCTACTTCTAAACTCGGTTTATAACTTTTCAATTCTTCTTCAAAGTTTATCATATGCTACCTCCAAAATGTTTTGCCATACCCTGCATGAACAAAACCACTATATCATAACTATAATATAGTGGTTTATGAAAAAAAACAATATCGTATTTCGTTTTCTCATCTTTTTTTATCGCAAAAGATGACCATTATCTGATTATCTCATCAAGAATCGACACCATGCGTAATTTATCACCATAAGGCACAAATTCAACCTGGCTATATTTCGTTTCCATACGCACGTTCATATCATTAATTGTAATCTCTACATCCGGGTAGATTTCATGAATCACTCGAACTGTTGAATTATGCGCATCTTTGCACATTTCCTGCAAATGTTCTTTCTTAGCTTTTAATTTCGAAACTTCTGCCTGTTTCTCAATCTTAACCCTAAGCAACGCAATTCTTTGTTCTTCCTTCAGTTCATCCGGCCCTAAGAATTTTGCCTTCTCCTCGTATTGTTGTAACCCAAATGAGATTTTATCAATAATCCCCTGCGTTGCATCAATCTGCTGTTGCAAATCAAATAATTCTACTTTAATCTCCCGGTTAACGCCTACCTTTACCTTCGTCGGTACCTCCATGTCATTACCATAACAATAGGCTTCCACACCTCTTAAAGCATATACGTATCCTCCAATAATTGCAGCTCTTTTCCCAGTCATGTAGACTTTATCATAACACATAATATTACAATTCACCGAACTATCTGCTTGGATAAATCCTTCTGCTTTTACATCCGCATATTCCAGAAAACGGGCAACCAGATTCCCTTTCGTCCGAATAATCGCTTTCTCCGCACCAATCATACCGCCACGGATAATAATGCTCTTCCCTGCTATTAGCGTACAGGCCTCTGCATTTCCATCGATTGTAATATTCCCGGTTACTTTAACTGTAACCCCCGGTTCCACGTTCCCATGAATGATAACATCTCCATTAAAATCGATATTGCCGGTTTGCAGACCGACATCACCGCTGATTTCATGGATATTGGTAATCATAATACCATTCTTACGGGATTCAATCTTTCCATCCATCTCGGAAATATAAGTCAGATTGTCTGCAGAACGTCGAAATCCACGTCCGACCAAGGGAGGCTTTTCTCTTCCTTGTTTGCAAGGGGTAATCTGTCCTGTAACGGTTCTACCATCCTTCCCGATTGTAGCAGGAACATATGTCGCAATCAACTGTCCTTCCTTCACCTTCTCAATGGTATGGACACTCCAATAATCAACGGTCCCATCTTCTCTTAATTTGGGTTTCAAACTCTTCTTATCATCAAAATTATAGATAAAATACCCATCTTCTCCATCGACCGGAAGAACTCCTTCTGCAACAAGGATTTCTTGTCCATAGAGAAACTGCCGCACCATCTTTTCAATCGCCTCATGACGCACACCAACAGAAACGGAAGCGTTCGCCAATTCGAACAGCACCTCTTCCACACTGTAGGCATCCTCCGCAGATACATGCGCCAACTGCACATACGCATACATCTTATCTTCTGAAATTCTAATCTTAATTTCCTTACGAAATGTAGCATCCATAATGTATACCTGCACTATTATAAAGATATTACAATTTTATCATATAATTATCAGACTTACAAACAAATTAAGGCAAATTTTTAGATTTTTCAAAAATATCACTTCATTTGTTGCAAACGTTCTTCTACCTGCTCCATCATTTGCTCGTACTTCGCCAGTTTATCTTTTTCCTCCTGAACTTTCTCAGGCTTTGCATTGTTTAGGAATTTTTCATTCGAAAGCATTCCTTTGGAACGGGCAAGTTCTTTTAATAATTTCTCTTTTTCTTTTTGCAGACGCTCTCTTTCCTTCTCGAAGTCAACCAAGTCTTCCATCGGAAGATATACAACCGCTCCAGGAATCACCACAGACACTGCCGATTCATCAATTCCCTCTTTGTCAGCACGAACCACAATGTCGTTTGTAAACGCTAAGTTAATATATACTTCTTTATTCTGTTCAAAAATATTTCTGATAGCAGCGTCCTCTGATACTACGAAAAGTTTTGCTTTTCTTGAAGGTGGAACCTCCATCTCAGTTCTAACATTACGTACACCTTTTACCAAATCCTTACAGCGTTCAATTGCCTCCTCATCCTGTACAAAATTCCACTCTTCTTTGTATTCCGGCCATTTTGACAACATAATTGTCTCTTCTTCGCTTTGAAGCGTTGTAAATATTTCTTCTGTTATAAATGGCATATACGGATGAATCAACTTTAATGCCTCTGTTAATACCGTCTTTAATGTCCACAATGCTGCATTTGCAGATTTTGGTTCCTCTTCTTTCTTATAGGTACGAACCTTTGCAATTTCAATGTACCAGTCACAGAATTCATCCCATATGAAGTCATATACCTTTTGAACTGCAATTCCAAGTTCGAATTTATCCATATTCTCGGTTGCATCTTTGGCTAAGGTATTTACTTTTGATAAAATCCATTTATCTGCTGGATGCAATTCTTCCGTTGTAGGCGTCTGCAGATTGACCCCTTCCAGATTCATCATAATAAATCTGGATGCGTTCCATACCTTATTGGCAAAGTTTCTGGAAGCTTCAACTCTTTCCCAATAGAAACGCATGTCATTGCCCGGTGCATTACCTGTTATAAGAGTTAAACGAAGTGCATCTGCACCATATTTATCAATTACCTCTAATGGATCAATCCCATTTCCAAGTGATTTACTCATCTTACGTCCTTGTGAATCTCTGACTAATCCATGGAATAACACTGTGTGGAATGGTGCTTTTCCCATCTGTTCGTAACCCGAAAAAATCATTCGGATTACCCAGAAGAAAATAATATCGTATCCTGTTACCAACACATCATTTGGATAGAAATAATCCAAATCTTGGGTCTGATTCGGCCATCCTAATGTTGAAAACGGCCAAAGTGCCGATGAAAACCATGTATCCAATGTATCCGGATCCTGTTCCATTTGTGCATGTCCGCACTTCGGGCATGTAATCGGATTCTCATGCGCAACAACCATGTGTCCACAATCCGGACAATAATACGCCGGAATACGGTGACCCCACCATAACTGTCTGGATATACACCAATCACGAATATTGTCCGTCCAGTTAAAATAGGTTTTATCCATTCTCTTTGGAAGTAATTCGATCTCTCCGTTCTTCACGCCTTCTACCGCAGGTTTAATCATCTCTTCCATTTTAACAAACCACTGCTGTTTAATCATCGGCTCTACCGTTGTCTTACATCTGTCATGTGTACCAACATTATGTGAATGAGGAACTACTTTTACTAATAACCCCATTTCTTCCAAGTCTTTGACTAACGCTTTCCGACACTCATACCGATCCATTCCCTGGTATTTACCGGAACGCTCATTCATGGTTGCATCGTCATTTATTACCACAACTTCTTCTAAATTATGACGTTTTCCAACTTCAAAGTCATTCGGGTCATGAGCCGGTGTAATCTTTACACAACCGGTTCCAAATTCTTTATCAACATAAGAATCTGCAATTACCGGTATTTCCCGTCCCGTTGTTGGTAAAACAAGCATTTTCCCTATAATGTCTTTATATCTGTCATCTTCCGGATTTACTGCAACTGCTGTATCACCGAATAATGTTTCCGGTCTTGTTGTTGCGATTTCCACAAATCGTCCTTCTTCGCCAACAACCGGATAGTTGATATGCCAGAAAAATCCGTCTTGTTCCTCATGCTCTACTTCTGCATCTGAGATAGACGTTTTACATACCGGACACCAGTTTACGATACGGGAGCCTTTGTAAATCCATCCTTTTTCATATAATTTAATAAATACATCCTCTACTGCGTGGGAGCATCCTTCATCCATTGTAAAACGCTCTCTTTCCCAATCTGCAGAAGAGCCCAATTTCTTCAACTGTTTGATAATGCGTCCGCCGTATTCTTTTCTCCATTCCCAACATTTCTCCAGGAATGCTTCTCTACCCAGATCACCCTTCTCAATTCCTTGTTCTTTCAGGCTTTCGATAACTTTTACTTCAGTTGCAATAGAAGCATGGTCTGTTCCCGGCTGCCATAAAGCATTATACCCCTGCATCCTTTTGTATCTAATTAATATGTCCTGCATTGTATTATCTAATGCATGTCCCATATGAAGCTGACCTGTAATATTTGGAGGCGGCATCACAATGGTAAATGGTTTTTTACTACGGTCTACCGTTGCATGAAAATAACCATTCTTCTCCCATTTCTCATATAAACGATCTTCTATATCTTTTGGATCGTAGGTTTTGTTCAACTCTTTGCTCATATTCTCATCCTTTCTTATAACACTCTCTTTTTCAAAGAACAACGTATGCCTTGCACACTTCTGCAATTCTTCCATCCTACACTTTGTTCTTCATTCGAAACACAATTGCGAAGGAATTTCTCCTTATGCATTTTTGTGCATTGATTTTGTATACAGGAAAGTCCAATCCGCTTTCCCATATATAAAAAGCCCTTTATGTCGTAACAACATAAAGGGCGAATCAGCGCGGTACCACCTTTGTTCCTGTTCTCTAATCAGAACAGCTTAGGGTCTGTTAACGGGGACTGGCCGGATCTGCCTACTGTGTTCGTTCAGCAAATCGGTTCAAAAGCTACCTTCCATAGTTCAAATCGTAAAGCATCTTCCAGCCATATCAATATGGATGCTTCTCTCTGTACGTTCTAGATATGTACTCCTCTTTCTCATAACCTGTGTCTTATTATAGGAATTGCAACTGGCTACTCTTCCTCTAGTTCGTCATCATCTACGACGCCTGCCATTGCTCCGGATACAGACGCAACCACCACTACCGCTGCTACGATAATTACTAATATGATAATTGCTGCCAAAAAAATCAATAATCCTTTTTCTGTCATATGTCTTCTCCCTACCCTTCCTCTACTGCACATTATTATAACATGCCCATTTTCCGCATGCAATAAAAGATTATGTTCTTTTTGTTGAAATTGCTTTATAGATTACATGCCCAACTATCATACCAATAAATGACAAAACCATACCGGCGATTGCAAAACTCACACTTGGGATGATAACTTTATGCTTCGATACCATACTTGCCAAATCAAACGTCACATATGTGTCCATCATATACATACACCCAAATGGAACAAGGGCAAACCACTTGTATTTTCCCCAATAATGAAAAATGCCTATCACAAAAGATGATACCACGGTAATAACCGGCAAAATAAAGTAAATATACATCAGCGCATATCCCATCTCTTCTCCCGGTTCCATAAAAAACCAAAATGAAATTACGCTAATCAACCACACAATCAGGTACCCAAAAACCAATATAAGTTTTCCCAAACGTGTTTTGCTTTTTACTACATTTGTGCTTTCCTCTAAAAATTCTACATACGATGACATACTCTCCTCCTTTAGCAGGTAGTCGAGGCTGATTTTATATAAGTCACTCAATTGTATTATGCTTTTAATATCCGGATAGGTTCTCTCATTCTCCCAATTGGATATGGTCTGTCTGCTCACCCCCAAGGCATCCGCTACCTGTTCTTGTGTAAGCTGTGCATTTATTCTTGCTTCTTGAATCTTTTTCCCTATTTCCATCTGCCTGACTCCTTTTTTGCTCAAATCGTATATTCGATTGGAAATTATGTCTATCAAATTTCTTTATCATGTACATTTTTCCCGGTAAAATTTCTTTTACATAACCATATTTACTTAATATTGTAGCATATGAAGCACTAATTCGCTATTTGTTTCCCCGTTACATCCATATGATATCCATCATATAGAATTAATTCCGAAACCGGAACAATGGTATACCCTTGTTCTTCCAGTTTGGTCAACATTTCATCCAATGCTTCTGCTGTGTATTTGGCACCATTATGACATAGAATAATGGCCCCGGACTGTAGTTGCTGATGATTACAAACTGTATCAATAATTGACTGTTTGCCATAATCTTTCCAATCTAAGGAGTCACGGTTTGATACAAAAGTAAAGAAAAGATACTGCTTATATATTTTCAAGCAGTATCTTTTTCTTTAAATTACCATAATTTATCAATGATAGGATATTACAACTTTGGTATCTGGGTCAAAAAAATCAGCACTCTCAAAACTTGTATCTCCACCAACGGAAATTGTTTCTACTTTTCCGTTTTCCCATATAGCAAGTCCCGCATCATCTAAATCAATTAATTCAATATTTGTAAAACCTGCTGATTCAAAATGTGCTTCTACTGTTTTGTAATCCTCTCCGATTAAATCTCGATAATACCCAGCACTTACTTTCCCTTCGCTTACTGCCTTTTTTTCATTCATATTCATAACCCACGAAAGAATAACAGCCATTCCAATAAGAATTGCAAAACATACCAAAATCATAAGATAACTTCTTTTGTCTTCTTTGTCTTTATTTATTGCTTTAATGACTTCTGCGTCATCTGTATAGCGTTTGTGTATATTTTTATTAATGTTTATATTTTTATTAATTGTATACTCTTTCTTTTCATCATCAACCATAAACTGTTGACCACAATAAGGACAGAATAAAGAGGATGTATTCTCAGCAATTTTCATATCCAATATTCCATTACAATTTGGACAATTGAGCTTATGTATTTTCATAGCTGTTTTCTCCTGTTAAAATAATATGATTTTATATATTCACGTAAATACAATTATATGTTAGTATAGCAAATAAGGGGTGATTATTCAATTGGTTTTATAGGTTTCTGATATCGATTATCTATCAAGAGAATGTTCAAGCTCTCTTTCAGGATTATTTCTCAATACATCATATTTTTCATTTAGTTCTTTCTTTTGTGATATCAACTCCAATATGTAGTTATAAGTTCTATCGTTTATTTCTAATGTCATTTTGTTTCCTTTCTCCTACACTAAGTAAGTAGACACTAACTGTTAATAAACTGCAAAAAAGGACAGAGTATGAGCATATAATATGCCTATACTTTGTCCTCATGGCTCAATTTCTTCATTATGCAAAATCTGCTCCTCAACAGATTTTGTAACTCCAAATTTATTATTTGTTACAATATATATTATTCCCTATAAATTTTACAAAGTCAAACTTTCTTCTAGGTAGTTATCGTACATTTCTTGAAATTTTTTAAACTTTGTAACATTGCACAAAAATATTCCCCATTTTATTTGCAACTATTCATTGACTTAATCAGCATTAACTGATATTTTAAATCTTCCAAACGATTTCTATATTTCCATTTGATGATAACAGTATCTTTTCTATCATCTGTTGGCAAATACTTTTCTTTTCATCTGTTGATAATCGTTTATATACTAAAGGTAATCTATCCGAAATACGAAGTCTTTCAGTTGCTCTTGTATTCATAAACTCCGATAACTGAATTTCATTGATTTCCTCTTGTAACTTCTCAATTTTACTATGAACGACTTTTGCACTTTCTCCACCCAATGAAGCAATTTCAAGCAAATTGTCAATTCTAGTTTCTAGCTCTTTGATTTTATTTTCCTTTTTAGTATCGGAAGCAATTTCGCTTAGAATACCTTGAGCAATTTTATCTAGTTCTTTTTGTATTTCATTTCCTACTTTTTCTTGAATGTCGTAAAACTTTACTCCATGAAATGTAGTATCGCAGGATTTTAAACCATACTTGCCATAGCAAGACAAATATGGCATGCCATTTGTAGATTTGCTATAACTCTTAACTGCATAGCCACAATCTGCACATTTGATTAAACCTGCCAATTCCTGCAATACACTTTGAGCATTAGAGCGACCAATCTGCTCATTTCGTTCTAATCGTTCCTGTACCATAATAAAGGTTTTGCTATCAATTACGCCTGCAAAATTTGTAAGGTAAATACTTTGGTCTTTTAAATCGGTATATTTTCTAGTATTAACATTCCCTGCTTTTTTACCTACAATATGAGCACTTGTAGAACCATCCCATTTGCTCTCATTTAAGAATTTGATTTTTCGTATCTCGTAGTATTTTCTTAATCGTTCATCTGCTACTGCATAAACACTATTTTGAAGCATACGAGCAATCGTTACATTATCCCAACCACCTTTTTCGCGTCTGCTTTTGTATCCTTTTTTTGTCAAAGCAACTGCCATTTTATGTAATGATATATTTGGCGAATATGCATACTCATTGAAACAGTATTTTACGATTTCCATTTCTTCTTCATTTACTATCAATGTAGGTTTCTTTTCTTTGGTTCTTCCATTTATAAAACCATAAGGGGCAGGACCACCAGCCCAACGCCCATCCATAGAGATACGAGAGTAGTAGTTATCTTTTACACGCTCTTGAATACTTTCACGCTCCATTTGAGCAAATACAATCAGTATGCCCATCATAGCACGCCCCATAGGAGAAGATGTATCGAAATTTTCATTTACCGATACAAAATCTGTTCCGTGTTCCTGCATGATAGAATATAAATTGTAAAAGTCTGTAATGTTTCGACTAATACGGTCTAATCTGTAAACAATAACTCTGCTTATTTTATCAGCCTTAATATCTTTAATTAAGCGTTCTAGGTCTGGTCTGTCAGTATTCTTTCCAGAATATCCTTTGTCTTTATATATTTCGGTTTTATCATTTGTTATTAACTCGCATTTTTCAATCTGCGTTTCGATGCTCACGCTGTCCTTTTTGTCTACACTCTGTCTGGCATAAATTGCTTCGGTTCTGTTCGTCATTTTGTTTATCCTCCTTGTAATAGATTTCTTCTAGTAACCTTATGTAAAGTTGCATTTTTTCATCTTCTGTTATATGCTTGTAAGTGTTCTTTACAATCATATAAACCTCTTAAAAATCTTCTTATATCATTCATACACATTTAGGTATAGAAAATACAACAAAATTTCCAAACTTTTTGAAAAAATTTAAAACATTACTTCTATTACAAGTGTATCCACCGACCATTGAATTGGAAAATAGTCTAATTTATATACCATCTGAATGACTTTATTATCATACGCCCCATACGGTGGCCGAAATAATTTCATTTCATACCCTGTCAGGTCTCTTACCAGTTCGTGCACCTTAAGAATTTCATCCTGCATCTTTGCTTCGCTTAATGTTGTCATATCAGGATGATTCATACTATGATTCCCCAAATCGTGCCCTGCATCTACCAAGGCTTTCACACAATCCGGATTTGCCATAACCCATTCTCCCGTCATAAAAAATGTAGTCTTCACATTATGTTTTTCCAATATTTTCATGATTTCGTCAAAATCTTCTGCTCCCCATGCCGCATCAAAACTGATTGCGATCTTTTTTTCATCTGTATCTACACAATAAATGGGTAATTCTTTATCTCCATACTTGGTTGTCATAACCACTGCTTTTGTCAGTTTTTCTGATGCTACACCAAAACAAAGAAAAAGCGCCAGAAAGAATGCTCCTACACGAATCTTTCTCCACGCTTTTATAATTGTATGTTTCATAAGCTACCTACGTCTTTTTTAATATTGTATGCATAAAACACGCAGTTAAGAACGTCTATTCCAACTATCCCAACGCCTGAATAAAATCAAAAATAATCTGTACCGATACCTGTGCGGCCTTCTCGGCAAACTGCTGATAATCCATATTACCTCCATCGCCATCAGAAATAGAACGTATAATGGCAAACGGTATTTTATTCATATAACAAACATGTCCGATGCTGCCACCTTCCATTTCTGCAGCAATTGCACCGAATTCTGCTACAATATCGTCTTTTACCTCTTTATTATGGATAAATCGATCTCCTGTTGCAATTGTCCCTATCTCAAAATGAATCTGACGTTTTTCCAAACACTCTGCCAAAAGATTTCTCATCCTTTCATCGGTAGGAATATAAACCTTATTAATTCCGGATAGCAGCCCCAACGGATCCCCCAATGCAGAAGTATCCATATCATGCTGCACCACTTGATCCGCGACCGCCACATCCAACACATGAAGCTTTGACGTCAATGTTCCGGCAACCCCCACATTAATAATCATATCTACCCCATATTTTAAAATCATCGCTTCTGCACAAATTGCCGCAAATACTTTTCCCACTCCGCAAACAGCGGCAACCACCTGATTTCCATCCAGGGTACCACTAACAAACGTAACGCCGCTATATTCCTCTAGAACAGGCTCACAAATTGCTTCTTTAATCTTATTTACTTCCATTTGCATCGCGCCTATAATTCCAATTTTCATCTTATGTTATTCCTCCGGATATGTAAAATCAAAATTTGTTTGCTTCTCTAAAATATCAAAATAAAGTTTTGCTTCCGCCTTTGCTGATTCAAGTGATAAATTCTCATAATGACCACACTCTATTGCAGATGCACCAAATACTTCGCCTTCGTAATCCAATATTTGTTGTAAAATAGCTTTTGATATTTCAAATACTTTTTGCGGACAAACTTCTTTTACCAATAGATAAAATCCTGTCTGGCACCCCATTGGTCCAAAATAAATTACATCCTTTGAAATCTCCGAATTTCTCACGAAAGTAGCAAACATATGCTCGAAAGAATGCATCGAGGCATTGTCCATATAAAAACCTGCATTCGGTTTGCGCGTTCTCAAATCATATGTAATAATCTCACCATCTTGTCTGGATATATAAAATCCGGGAACCAAAACATTATGATCGATTGTAAAACTTGTTATTTTTTCCATGAAATCCACCTTTCTTTTCTCACAAGAAAGACCATTGCTACTTTCTAACAGTTATCAATGGTCTTACAGTTACGAATTATTCTAAAAATGCTTTTCTTGATATAAAATTATATGTGGTTACTAACATTGTCGAACCAATCTTAGCAATCAAATAATGAATATGAAATGATTCTACTGCGATCAACATAATCATTTGATTTAAGAGCAAACCAACAAGACTTAAAAATATAAAAATAAGTGCTTCGATTAATTTTCCTCTGCCCTCTTTGCCCTTAAAGACAAAACGCATGCTAAGTATATAATTAATAACGATTGATACTATAAAGGAAAATGCTGTGGACATAATATAATCTACGTCCAGCCCTTCGGTAAGGTAAATCATTAATCCATAATCTACCAAAAAGGAGATAATACCTACTACTCCGAACTTTCCAAACTGAAGTATCAGTTTTCTTATCCTTATCATGTATGACTCCTATAGAATTACTCCGCCAACGCTTTCACTTATGACGTTCCCAGTATTACGGCAATTTCCATTTCCGTGTACTTACCTGTTGTTCCATTCTTTCGTAAAATGGTCAGTGTGACAGTCTGTCCTGAAACACAAGAATTCAATGCACTCTTCAAACTATCCATTGAAGTAATTTCTTTTTTGTCTAAACCAATAATAATGTCTCCACTCTTGATGCCTGCATCTTCTGCCGGAGAATCTGCTGTTACTTCTACAACATAAACGCCCTCTACATCCGATGTTTGACTATCTTGTGCGTTTTTACCGATAATTCCCAAATATCCGCCTTGCATAACGCTTCCGTCTTCACCTGCAAGCAGTTGCTCAATAACCGGTTTTGCATCCTCCATTGGAATTGCATAACCAATTCCTTCTACGGCGGTATCTGAATATTTCATGGAATTAATTCCAATTAATTCCCCTCGCATATTTAATAAAGCTCCACCGCTGTTTCCCGGATTAATTGCAGCATCGGTCTGAATCAAATTATAGTTTGTAACGGTTTCGTAAGGACTTGACCCTTCTGCTGTTACACTTCTTCCCAATGCACTAATTACGCCTGTTGTAACCGATTGACCATATCCTAGCGCATTACCAATGGCAATTGCTCCTTCTCCAACTTTTAAATTCGTGGAATCTCCAATCGTTGCAACTTTAATCAACTCCAGTGTATCATCCTCAATGGAACTTACCATAACTTGTACGACTGCCAAATCAGAAGTGGCATAGGTCCCTTTAATCGAACCTGACACAACTGATTCATCGCAAAATTGCACTGATAATGAGTCGGCTCCTTCAACCACATGATTATTCGTGACAATATAAATATAATCACTATTCTGTGCAACAATAATACCAGAACCGCACCCCTCACCAGAGTACATACCGGTGTACGTAGTTGCAATCGATACAATTGACGGCATCGCAGCCTCTACAATGGCGGAGACATCCATAACCGCGGACATTTCTCCGGTCTGCGTATGTCCAATCACTTCACTTGATTCTACTGTTGCCACAACCATCGATGTAACCTGTGCATCCGTCGTTTCTGTGTTATTATCCTCATCCTTTTCTACACGCGTCGCCGAGGTATTCTTCGTCCCTATATGTGCGATACCTGCAAAAATCCCACCTGCAATCAAGCCAAATATGACTGCACATATTGCAACCTTGCCAATTGTGATTCCAAAATGATTCGGTTTCTTTGGTGGTTTCACTTTTTTAGGCGGATTCGGTTTCTTTGATTGATTCTGATATTGCGGTTGTTGATAACAATTCTGATTTGCATGTGAATACATTCCTGCATTCGCACCGGGACTGCGATTTGCATCCGGATTCATTCCCATATTCGCCCCCGGGTTCATTCCATAGTATGGTCCCTGATTCGTATGTTGATTTGTGTGTTGATTCATATGTTTCCCTTTTCCCTTTTCCCTTTTTTAGATAAGTTTATTTTTCTTTTGTGTCCAATCTATGACTGAATTCTTATCTGAGTTTTAGAAAATAATTAATTATTCCTTAAATAACTACTCCACCGTAACAGATTTCGCAAGATTCCTTGGTTTATCCACATCCAAGCCTCTTCCTACAGACACGTAATATCCAAATATCTGTAACGGAATAATTGCCAACGAATTTGCAAAATATGCATTTGTCTTTGGTATATAAATAACATAATCTGCGGTTTTTTCCATATCTATATTATCTTCATTAGTAATCGCAAGAACGACTGCACCTCTGGTTTTTACCTCGACCACATTACTAATTGTTTTTTTGTATAATTCTTCCTGTGTCACAACTGCAGTTACGAGCGTTCCATCCTCAATCAACGAAATGGTTCCGTGTTTTAATTCTCCTGCTGCATAAGCTTCTGAATGGATATAAGAGATTTCTTTTAATTTCAAAGAACCTTCTAACGATATCGCATAATCAATTCCTCTTCCGATAAAAAATACATCCTTGGCAGCAACATAGCGATTGGCAAATTTCTGAATTCTTTCTTTATTACCCAATAAGATTTCTATCTGATTTGGTAACATTTCTATATCGCGAAGATACGATGTCAATTCCTGATCTGTAATCTGACCTCTTACATGCGCAAATTTTAGTGCTAATAAGTATAATGCCACTAACTGGCAACTATACGCCTTTGTAGTCGCAACAGAAATCTCCGGTCCTGCCCATGTATACATTACCTTATCTGCTTCCCGTGCAATGGAACTTCCAACTACATTTACAATTCCAAGCGTCGATATTCCTTTTTCTTTTGCAAGTCTAAGTGCCGCAAGCGAGTCTGCGGTCTCTCCGGATTGGCTAATGATAATTACCAGTGCGCCTTCTTCTAATATCGGATTACGATAACGGAATTCAGATGCCAAATCCACCTCAACCGGTATCTTTGCCAAACCTTCCATCACATACTTGTTCGTAACTCCCGTATGATACGCGGAACCACATGCGACAATGTGAATTTTTCGGATTGCACGTATTTCTTCATCCGTCATACCCAATTCTTCAATTACGATTGTACCATCTTTTATCCTTGGGTTGATTGTGTCACGAACTGCTGTCGGCTGCTCATAAATCTCCTTCAACATAAAATGTTCGTATCCGTTTTTCTCTGCCGCATTAATATCCCAATCGATATGTTTTGCTTCTTTGGTGATACTCTCTCCATCCACATTGTAAAACTCGATATCTGTATCCGAGAGTTTTGCAATCTCTTCATTTTCTACGTAATATACGTCTCTTGTATATTTTAGGACAGCAGGTACATCGGAAGCAATCAGATTCCCTTGTTCCGACTTCCCTACGATAAGCGGACTATCCTTTCTTACCGAATAAAGTACATCTGCTTCTTCTTCGAATATAATGCCCAATGCATAGGAACCTTCTACTCTGTGAATAACACTTGAAATCGCTTCAATCGGTTGTTTTTTCTTCTTATTGTAGTAATAATCTAACAGGTGTGCTACAACCTCTGTATCGGTTTCCGAACAGAATACATATCCTTTTTCTGTTAAATAATTTCTTAATTTCAAATAATTCTCTATAATTCCATTATGAACGACGGCTATTGACCCATCTTCATTATAATGAGGATGTGCATTCACATCAGACGGTTCCCCATGTGTTGCCCATCTGGTGTGTCCAATTCCCAATGTCCCGCTCATGGTACTTCCACCATGTGTTAATTCATCAAGAACCTTAAGTTTTCCGGTTGCCTTTGTTATATTAATCCGGTTCCCATCATAAACAGCCATTCCTGCTGAATCATATCCACGATATTCTAATTTTGATAAGCCTTCTAATAGTATTGGGGCTGCCTGTTGTTTTCCAACATATCCTACTATTCCACACATAGTTTGCCTCTTTCTATAATTCAATCTGATTCTTTTTCAACAATTCTCTTGCTGTTTCTACGGAATCTACTCCACTTGCATTTTTTACCGGTGCAAATTCTTTCTCTCTGTCAACTTCAAACGACAAACAATCATCCATCAAATATACCATATCTAATATTAAGGTCTCAAATTTGTAAGCATTCGGTGTCTCAGGTTTCTCAAGTATTCCTTTCTCGTTTAAATATGGAACCTTCTTCTCTACAATATGCAATGGCATACGATTGTTTGCAACGGAAAATAATTTATCCACTCTAAATATGTAATTTAGTATTACACCAAATCCATATAAAAGAGATCCTGCTTCGTTTCTTGCCTCTGCCATCTCCGGGGTTAATTCATAATATTCGATAATTGAAGGTTTTCCGTCTTCTAAGCACATTGCTCCAACTTTCTCGTGTGCATCCGTTTTGCGAACTACTTTCGATCCGCTTACACATCCTGATTCTATGGTTGCACCCACAAAAACCGGATCCGCAATTTGCTGTAATACATTATCTACTGCAAATACATTTAACCATTCAATCTGTTTTTCTTTTAAATCTTTGTCCAGTCCTGCCTTGATCAAGGAAGTAAACCAACCTCCATTCCCATTTGGAGACATTGCAAGCGAATCCTCTGCCTCCATCAGAACGTTTCCATTAAAATCAACTGCCGGCACCATCTCCTGTATAAAAAACTTAATATAATCAGAATGATACCCAAAGTAATTGTGTTCTTTAAAAAACTCTCTTGTCTGGAGATCATTCTTCTCGCTGGTCATAATATACAATGGTACCCACGCATTGGCTTTTGTAGTTACTTTTTTCAAATTCTCAATCAATTGTTCAAAGATGTATAAGTCTTTCGTCACGCCTATGTTATACATGCCTTTTGCTTTATCAAATCCCAGACGGGTTCCCTGACCTCCGGCAAGTAAAATCGCGCCCACTTTTCCATTTCGAATTGCCTGCAATCCGATTTCTTCAAATTGTTCTTTTTTGGCATTTATTTCACTCAATTCCATTGCCTCTAATGGTGCAAAAGTTCCTCTTTTTTGTTCTTTATCGTGAATCAATTCAAGATACGACCAATCCATCTCGTCTAATTGCTTCTCTAACTTCGACGGAATCGTTACATTATCATTTATATATTTTTGCAAATACTTTTGGTTCGTTTTTATTATATTTTGTCTTGTCTGGTCTTTCATTCTTTCGTCTCCTTTATTTGATACGACAATAGACCAACCGGATGATTGGTCTATAACTATCGTTTACTAATCCCCAACTTGACCGGTTCCACCGGCACCTGTGGTGTCATTATATTTATCTGTATCTACAGTTGATGAACTTCCACTTGTTCCAGTCTTCTTAGCAATGTTTCCGCTTAATGTTGAAACAGTTTTAGATGGTGTGTAGGATGTATTTCCAAATAGGAAGCTATGCAACTGTGTAACATTTGTCTCTAGTGTAATTGGTATTACTGTACTTCCGGTACTTGAAAGCATTCTTGTTGTTAATTCAAATGGGAAACCGGATGTTGCAACGATAGAATAATCTGCTACGCTCTTTGCAACATCTAACAATTGAGGTAACGTCAGACTCGTTGTAATATCTCCCATAATCTCATTACACAATGTATTAAGTGTTGCCAAATCTGCGGTCTTTGCTTTATTTAGCATTGCTTCCAAAACAATTCTCTGACGGGATGCTCTCATAAAGTCATCTCCGGCCAGACTTCGAATTCTGGCATATGCGGTCGCCTGTGTTCCATCTAAATGTTTCCATCCGCTGCCGCTTACTTTTGGTGTTTTCTTGCCGGTTGCCTGATCAATCTCTACAATACATTCGTTGATTTCTTTCGCTTCACCACTTGTGATTTCAATATCAACACCACCTAAAATATCAATTGCTTCTACCATTGCACACCAGTCTACACAAACATACTCTGTAATATCCAAATCAAGGTTTGAATTCAGCATCTGAACTGCCCCCTTGGCTCCACCTGTTGCATATGCATTATTGGCTTTACGATAATATCCGTTGCCGACATTTAAGTAAGTATCTCTGTATACGGATACAAGCTTTACTTCTTTGGTTGCATTGTTAATACTTGCAATCATAATTGTATCACTGTTTCCTGATTGATACTGATTACTTCCCCTGTTATCTAAACCAAACAAGGCAATATTGGTATATCCTTCCAACGTTTCGATTGTCTCGGATTCTAAGTCTGTATTAATTCCAGCCTCTTCCGTTGTCATCTCTTCGACTGTAATTTTGTTCAGAACTGTTACGGCATATGCACCAATACCTAGAACTGCAAGCAGTAATATTTCAAATATAACAAGTATTATCTTCGCTATAAAACTACGTTTCTTTTTTCTTCTATTATTCTTCTTTGTATTCTTGTTCTTTGACATAATATTATCCCTTTTGTCTGTTATGTATATAGAGCCATGCTTCCGAATATCCCTGGCGTTCCTCTTCCGTCATGTTTGTGTATTTGTTCAAATCTATATTTGTTAGCCGCATCTGCGTCTGACCGCACTTATGGCATTCTACGTCTTTTCGACGAGATACCAGTCGTATCCAACCGCATGCAGAACAAATGTATACTTTCATCATAGATTTCGTTCCTTTATTTAAAAATCTCTAACACTGCTGCCTTTAATTCTTCCAGTTGTTCTGTTGCATCTTCCAATGATACGCCTTTTACTCCGACATAAAACTTAATCTTTGGTTCTGTTCCGGATGGTCTTACACAACACCATGCGTTATTCTCTAATTCATAATACAATACATTAGATTCCGGTAACGACGTCTTACTTACCGTTCCCGTCTTCATATCCACTCTTGTATCATTTTTATAATCGCGAACTGCCAAAACTTCGAATCTTCCAATCTTCTTTGGTGCGTTTTCGCGTGCATTACTCATAATGGTATTAATCTGTGCTGCTCCTTCAATACCTTTCAGTGTCAAAGTCGCAAGACCTTCCTTATAATAACCATATTTTTCGTAAATTTCAAGCATTGCATCCCACAATGTCTTATTCTGCGCTTTGTAATACGCTGCAACCTCACAGAGCATCGTAACTGCTGCAGGTGCATCCTTATCTCTTGCATAAGTTCCCGGAAGACATCCATAACTTTCTTCTAAACCAAATACATAATTGTTACATCCGGTTTCTTCAAAAAGTTTAATTTGTTCTCCAATATACTTAAATCCAGTTAAAACTTCGATTAATTTCACATTGTATGCTTCTGCAATCGCTTTTGCCATATCCGTTGTTACAATGGTTTCAATTAGTGCCGGATTCTCTGGCATTGTCTGATTCTTGGTCTTCTCACTCAGAATGTATTCTGCAATCAACATTCCTGACATGTTACCCGTGAAACTTATATATTCGCCTGTCTTCGTATCTTTACAATAGACGCCCAGTCTGTCTGCATCCGGGTCTGTTGCTAAGACTAAATCTGCATCTTTTTCTTTCGCAAGTTGTAATGCAAGTTCCCAAGCTTTCGGATCTTCCGGATTCGGATACGGCACGGTTGGAAAATCTCCATCCGCAATTGCCTGTTCCGGCTGGATATAAACTTCTTCAAAGCCCAAATCTTTTAATACTCTTTGTACAGATTCCAAACCTGTCCCATGCAACGGTGTATAAACAATCTTAAGTTCTTTCGCAACCTGTTTGATAATCTCCGGGTGAATAGACTGTTTTCTCAATTCCTCAAAGTATGCTTCATCAATCTCTTCTCCAATAACACAATAAAGCCCTTCCCGGAGTGCCTGCTCCTTCTCCATATTCTTTACGGAATCAAAAGAAGTCACTTTCGCCACTTCCGCCATAATATTTTTATCATGGGGTGGTGTAATCTGTGCACCATCTTCCCAGTATACTTTATATCCGTTATACTCACTCGGATTATGACTTGCTGTAATTACAATCCCTGAAATACAACCGAGTTTACGTACTGCAAAGGATAATTCAGGAGTCGGTCTTAAACTTGGAAAAACATATGCCTTTATACCATTTCCTGCAAGGCACAATGCCGCAGCATCTGCAAATTCCGGTGACATATGTCTGGAATCATACGCAATTGCAACACCTTTATTCTGTCCATTATTCGCAATAATATAATTTGCTAATCCCTGTGTTGCCTGACGTACCGTATAAATATTCATACGATTTGTTCCTGCACCAATAACACCTCTTAATCCGGCTGTTCCAAATTCCAAAGTACGATAGAAACGGTCTTCTATCTCAGCTTCATTGTCTGCTATCGCTTTTAATTCTCTCTTTGTATCTTCATCAAAATATGCATCTGTGCACCATTTCTGATATTCCTGTTTGTAATTCATAGTTCTCCCTCCCACGCATTGCATATTAATTCATCACATCATCATATTTTACCATACTCTAAATCTTTTGAAAAGCAATTACTTTCTTAACAATTTATTAAAAACAAAACGACGGACCGGAAGTGGAACAATACATACGACAAACTGAACACTTACCGTAAAAAAATAATCCCATCCGCTAATTGTGCCTGTCCTTAAAATTTGTTTACGACCTCTTTTATATTTTTTGAAATACTCCAAACCGCCACGACGCTTTAACATATCCTCTCCGGTTCTTACATACACAAGTATATCTTCTATATTCTTCATGCGTGCATGAACCCGTATCATATTCGCCCAAAGCAGTGAATCTTCCATCAAAAGTGCATCCTTGTAATTTCCCGCTTTTAAAACAGACTCTTTTTTGAACATTACGGTTACGTGATTCAGTGCATCCCTTTTCCTCTGATACTGATAGATATCCTTCTGATTGAGTGGTACTTCTCTTACTGATTCAAGTTCCTTTGGCGTGGTCGTAAATTCTGCAATATAGCCTCCCAGCACATCTAGTGTCGGGTCCTTATCAAACTCTTTCATCTGCAATTCAAACCGATTCGGCACCGATATATCATCTGTGTCCATTCTTGCGATCAAAGGATACTTACAGTGCACCACCCCGTGTGCAAGCGCAAGACCTAATCCTTTGTTTTCCGGCAATGGAACACAAACAACCGGAACTGCGGATTTTTCTTTGTACTCTGTTAAAATCTGCTCTAATTCATCTGTAAGAGGTCCATCTTCAACAATGACAATTTCATCCGGCAAAAGAGTCTGCTGAAGCAGACTCTCCATACATTCCCGTAAGTTTTGTGGTTTTTCTTTGATATATAATGACATTAAGACGCTAAATTTCATATAAACCTCACCTATTTCAACACGACAAACACTGTCTTTAAGCAAATTTTTATATCATTCCAGATTGAAAATTTTGCCAGATAATCCAGATTATATTTCATTTTCTGCGGGAGAACAATTTTGGCATACGCTTTATCTACATCTGTTGCTGTTTCTAATATTCTCCCCTCATCTTTATAAACCAAACTTGCCGTACTCGTTATTCCGGCAGGCAACAATAAGGTTGCAAGCATATGCTTTTGATACATTTTAACATACTTCTCCACTTCCGGCCTTGTTCCCACAAAACTCATATCTCCAAGCAATACATTGATTAATTGTGGTAACTCATCCAGTCGATACTTACGAATCTTCTCTCCAACTTTTGTGATGCGGCTATCATTCCCCACTGTAACCTGCGTTCCTATTTTATCCGCATTTTGCACCATAGTCCGAAACTTAAAAATATGAAATTTTCTTCCATATTGGGTCAATCGTATCTGTCTGTAAAATACAGGTCCTTTGCTATCTTTTTTAATCCATATTGCCAATATCACAAACACCGGAGATAACAGAATCAGCAGGATTACTGCCAACACAAAATCCATTGCTCTTTTTATCACCAATGTAGCTTTTTTCTTTCGTAAATACTCATAATATGGTCTAACTTCTTCTATCCGCATAAATGCCGGAAGTTCTTCCCACGAGCGCAATGCATTATTCATCCAATACCTCCAGTAAATTCCTTATCACATATTCTATTTCCGCATCTGTCAGCTTCGTATAGAGTGGCAACGTGATTTCGCCGGAATAAAGCGATTTCGCATTCGGATAATCCTCAATAGAAAAACCCAAATTACGATAAGCCGTCAACATCGGCAATGGCTTATAGTGCACATTCGTAGCAATGCCTCTTGTCGCCAATTTATTAATAATGCTGTTTCTAACGGTTTCATCTGCTTTTTTTAACTGTAATAAATACAGATGACCACTCGAAGTGTATGTATCTGTATTATGTGCCAGCCCTTTACAACCGGTTTGCGACAGTGCCTCATCATATTTCTTAGCCATTTCCTGACGACGTTTTAAGAACTGCGGATATCGTTTCAACTGGACCAATCCGATTGCAGCCATAATATCTGTCATATTACACTTGTATGCCGGCGATACAATATCATATTCCCAACCACCGACCTGATTTTTACTCAATGCATCTTTGGTTTGTCCATGCAACGAAAGAATCATAAACTGTTTATATAGTTCTTCCGCATCGATGCCATCTGTATTTCTCCATGTAATTGCTCCACCCTCTGCCGTCGTCAGATTCTTCACCGCATGAAATGAAAAACTCGTAAAATCAGCAATATTTCCAACTTTTATACCGTTTCTGGCAGCCCCCAGTGCATGTGCAGCATCAGCAACCACAATGACACGATTGTATTTTCTCTGAAGTTCATTACTTGGAGTAAACAACGATTGTTTCTCTTTTACAATCCGGAAAATTCTATCATAGTCACAAGGCACACCCGCAATATCGACCGGAATAATCACCTTTGTCTTAGGCGTAATTGCTGCAGCCAGGGCATCATAATCCATCTCATAAGAATCCGCCTGTGTATCAATTAATTTCAAATTGGCTCCCACATGAATCACCGGGCTTGCAGACGCAGTATAGGTATACGCAGATGTAATAACCTCATCTCCTTCTCCAATTCCGAGTACTCTTAGAATACATTCCAAACATGCTGTTGCTGAATTTAAACATACAGCCTTGGAAGTGCCAACGAATTGCGCCAATTCCTGTTCAAATTGTTTTGTTTTCGGACCGGTAGTAATCCATCCGCTTCTCAACACCTCTGATACTGCTTCAATTTCTTCTTCTGAAATATCCGGTGGCGAGAAAGGAATTATCATCTTTTCCACAATCGGTCACTCCTCTCAATTGATGTTATGATTCTCATTTTTTTATTTTATATTACATACAAAATAGAAAAAATCGAAATTGCCAATAATAAACATAATACCAACAGTATTTTATCTCCCAATATCGTATCCGTCGGGTCTCCTTCCGATACTTCACTTTCAATATTGAGACTATATTTCATTGCAATCACAATGACTAACGGAACTGTTAATAACAAAGGTCCCGACTTCGTGCTTTCATAGGTTGCACACCATAAAGAATAAAAAACAATCGCAAGCGTCATACACTGATGCATGCTTCGGTCTAAAAAGCTAAAATTATAGTACTGCAAAACCGAACGGCTTCCCGTCCGCTCTTTATTCTGTTCTATTTTCTTAAGTTCATTACGCCGTTTTCCAAGCCCCAGATAAAAAGCACCTGCCATAATTACAAGATATAACCAAGACGAGACAACTACATCCAATATAACGGAGCCAAAATACAATCGTAACAAAAATCCGGAAGCAAGAATCAGAATATCCAGCAACGGTACATTTTTTGCCCAAAATGAATAAAGTAAGTTCAGAATAAAATAAATTCCGTAAATCGCATAGGCAATGATATTAATTCTATTTTCCGCGAAGTAGACACAGACAATTCCAAGTATAAAACATATCACACTAGTAATTCGGGCACTAAATATACGAATCTCTCCTGCCGCTATCGGCCGTTTGCATTTAACCGGATGTTTCCTGTCTTTTTCAACATCCGCAATATCGTTGATGATATAAATGGAAGATGCCAAAAAAGAAAATGCCAAAAATGCCAATAGTGCCTGAAGGATCAATGAAACATGAAACGCCTTCCCGAAAAAAATCGGAAATAATACTATGAGGTTTTTAATCCACTGTTTCAGACGAATCATCCGAACAAAGCTTTTTATCTTAGTCATTTTCTTTACCTCTAAACCGGATAATTTGAAATACCAAAAGCAATCAAATCCCAAATTCCGGCACTATTAATAATAATAAACAGTCCCGTCAATACGTAGCCTGCAATCACTAATACCTTCTTGTTCTTTCGCAACGCAAATCGGAGGAGCAGAGCCAATAGTGCTGTATACGCCCAACCAAAATACAATGCGTATAAATTCATACCATTTTCAGGTGCCCCCCATCCCGCAACGACAAGAATGAGAAACGAAAATACCGTCCAAAACATACATATTTGGGCAAACCGGTCTTTTCTATTACACAAAAATCCAGCGATGACACAAATCAATATCACAATTCCAATCACACTAACAGCCCCAACCGTTTCCATGCGATAACAGTTCTCTTCTATATAGGTACTTGGCTTCACATAAATACATTTCACAAAGTGTATAAATTGCATGAGTTTTTCGCGGAATGTACATGATATCTCTTCTCCATAGGAAGAAAATCCCAGTAGAAATTTCAACCTGTTTAAATCGAACAAATTTGGAATTTGTCCAAACATACCTAAAATACCAAGAAATACGCAACCTCGGACAAAGACGGTTTTCACCCATTCGATCAAACCGATTTTTTTCTTTGTCAAAAGCATAACTACCCCGGTAGTAATCAGACATCCTGTTGCTGCAACACTTGGAATTACCAGATTCTTTTCATCTTCTTTCTCGATTAGCAAAAACAAGAATAACACCAAGTAGAACACCACGAAAATATATTGCTCCATATTCAGCGCAAAGAGTAAAAATGTATAAGAAAAAGTATGACACAACAAGAATAGTATTTTTGCGTGTCCTTTTAATTTCAACATTTTGGCCAACATAACTGCCGTCATCAGCAACAATATTACCTGTACGGTATTTTCCAATATATAATAGCTATTCGGAATAAAAAATAAAAAATACGAAATCCCTTTTGCAAATGCCGAAAATGGCAATGCGAATACCCCAAATAAAGGTTGTCTGATATCATTTTCTGCATGATTTACAAACAGCCATACATTATTCTGTGCAAGATCTCCGGTATCCGACATATAGATTAGATCATACTTTACACCGGAGTCAGAAAACGCATCCGTACATACATAGAGCGTCGCAATGCACACCAATGCCACAATACTTCCAATAATTAAATAACGCTTATCTATTCTATCCGCCTTTTTCCAATACTTCTTCCAAAGACTTATCATATTATTCCAAAACCACATTAAAAGTACGGTCAACGCTATCACACTCATGATTACGATGATGCCGGCAATGCCCCTGGCAATCCAAATCGAATGGTCTTTGAAAAATACAAGATTTGCAATCTTATCGTCAAACCCATTAAAATTGCAACGTATGGCAACCAGTGCACTGGCTCCTATTACTACTATCTGCCATGGCTTCCATGTATTTTGAAGATTAACTTTTTTCAAGAAAAAGCCCCATGCAATTCCCGCAAAAAGGAGTGAAAGTATTTGTAGTACTGCCTGACCGGAACACATTAGAAAGAAAGACAATCCGATTCCGCAGAACCACAATATTACAAATTTTAGTTTATCTTTCATTCATTTTCTCCCTGCTTCGTATTAATTGAATATGTGCTTACCATGGAGGCAACAATATCTTTAATATTCGAGCTTTCAGAAACACAGGCTTCCTCTAAATCGGCAAGTTGTTGTATAAACTTCTCATCGTCCATTTCGATTGGTTGTCCAATGTGAATTAATTTATTCGGTGTATCTGTCAATCCCTCTTCATTCATGAGGATTTCCTCATACAATTTCTCACCCGGACGCAATCCCGTATAAACAATCTGTATATCCACATCCGGTTCAAATCCGGACAAACGAATTAATTTTCTTGCCATATCGTCAATTTTGACCGGATCGCCCATATCTAAGACGAAAATTTCACCACCCTTAGCATACAATCCTGCCTGCAACACAAGCGAAACCGCTTCCGGTATCGTCATAAAATATCGAATAATACGAGGATCTGTTACCGTAACAGGTCCCCCTGCCGCAATCTGCTTCTTAAACAACGGAATTACACTTCCATTACTTCCCAAAACATTACCAAATCTTACAGCAACAAAATCTGTATCGGTCTGGCGATTCATCATCTGAATTACCATTTCACACAAGCGCTTTGATGCCCCCATAATATTGGTCGGATTTACCGCCTTATCCGTAGAAATCAACACAAAACGCTTTACGTTGTTTTCCGCTGCCGCCTTTGCTAATTTGTAAGTTCCAAATACATTGTTTTTGATTGCTTCGTTTGGGCTCTCTTCCATTAACGGAACATGCTTATGTGCTGCCGCATGATAAATAACATCCGGACGATACTTTGAAAACACATAATTTAGACGATTTGTATTTCTTACTGAGCCAATCAATGTCTCAAATTTCAAATTCGGGTATTTTCGTCTTAATTCCTGTTGAATTTCGTATGCGTTATTTTCATAAATATCAAATATAATTAAAAGTTTGGGATTCTCTCTTGCAATTTGTCTGCAAAGTTCGCTACCAATGGAACCTCCTCCACCGGTAACCATAACTGTCTTACCTTCAATAAAGGAATGAATCTGTTCATTATCAACGACCACTTCGTCTCGCCCCAGCAAATCTTCTATGTCCACTGAACGTAGTGTGGACACAGACACCTTTCCTCCAACCATCTGATAGATTCCCGGAACAACCTGAATCTGACATCCGGTTTGTCCGCATATGTTAAGAATTTCTTTGCGGTCTTTTACCTTTGCAGTCGGAACCGCATAAATAATCTTAGTTATCTCATATTTCTCTACCATTTCCGGGATATCATAACGATTCCCCACAATTGGTACTCCATCTAAAAATCGGTTCTTTTTAGCCGGATTGTCATCAATAATACAGCAGGCTTTCGCTTTCAAATGCGAGCTCATAATCAGCTCATGGATTAATATCTTGCCAGCATTCCCGGCTCCGATTACCATTACATGTTCACGTTCTGCCCCGCTTCCCTTTTGTGCTAACAGTTTCTGTCCACTGCGAATAAACCGGTAGGCAAATCTGCTTCCGGTCACACATGCAAAACTTATCATAAAGCCAATCAACCAAAATGCGTATGGCATATTGTCTTCCATCTTAATCTGAATTAACACAGCCGGTATCTGCAAAATAATGAATGCAATAATAATGTGTACAAACTCATTAATACTTGCAAACCTCCAAATACTGTGATACAAACGGCAAAAATAAAAAATCACCAATGCACAAAGAATATAAATCGGCATATAAATCAAATAATTGTCCAAGTATACCGGCGAAATATTTCCATACCGAAATTCAAATCGAATCAATAATGCCATGAAATAAGAACCTGCTATGGAACATACATCCACAAACGCAAGCATAAGTGCTCTTATAATCCATTGTTTATCATTTCCCATGTACATTTCCATATCATCACGATATGCTTTATTATTCTTCTTCGTATTTTTCTGCGACATAATGCCTCCACGAATCAAACGGTTATTAACCTTTGTATTTTATAATATTTATGTATATTTGTAAACAAACACTACAAATATGCTAATTATAGCATAATTGCCTTTAAATATCAATTTTCCAGTCTTGTCGATTCATTTTATTCATGCTACACTAACCTCATAAAAGCTATATTCTAGGAGATGTGACATGAAAAATAAAAATTCATACATTGAATTATGGCGTTTTCTTGCCTGCATGATTATCTTTGCTTATCATACCAATACTATTTTTGCAAGCGGCTGGTTGTTTGTAGAATTCTTCTTCATGTTATCCGGTTTCTTCGCATACAAACACATACAAGAGAAAACGGATACCATTGATAACACTGCATCTTTTCCGTTGCAATACACGATGGATAAGTTTAAACGCCTTTTACCCTATACAATTGTCGGTGTCATTCTTCATATTATTTACATCGCAACGGCATTTCACCTAAAAGGAATACAACTTATAAAATTAGTTTTATTCTTTCCTCTCGAAGCACTTCTGCTTGACGGAACAGGCGTTATCCCACAATCCATCCAATTATCGGAATCCTACTCAACGTTTTTCTTTATCAGTAGCGGATTATGGTTCGTCTTTGTCATGTTTATTGCCTTTCCGGTCATGCTGTACCTGATTCTATATCTGAAAAAGAAAATCGGTCCTTGGTTAATTACATTCTTTCCCCTTCTGTTGTATGGGGTTTTAATTATAAAAGATGGGACAATAACCGGTTGGCATCCGAATTGCATGGGTGTCCTTGCTTTAGATCTTCGTGCTCTTGCAGGACTTCTTTTGGGCGGTGCCATCTATGAACTATCGAAATGGTGGAAAAAATGGAATTTTAAGACACTTGGTGTCATTCTTATTTCATTGTTGGAATTCTCAGCTTTGGGAATTGCCTGTGTTCTTACCACATTATATCGTACCCCATACGAAGTATTTGTAATCCTGCTTTTTATTCTATCTTTATCACTTTGTGTATCCGGACAAACCTGTTCTTCAAGAATAAACAGTAAGATTTTAAATTACCTGGGACGAATCAGTTTCCCGTTCTATTGTTTCCATTGTCCTTTGGTATTATATGCACAAAAGGTTTACTCACAGAATTTAACAAATAAACACATCCTGATATTATTTGCAATTTCATTGCTATTATCTGTTGTTGCATACGGAGGTGTATCACTTCTGTCTAAACCATGCAAGACCATTTCTTCCAAATTAAAGTCCTGCATCATCCATTCTTAACTCTACTATTATAAAAGGGCGAGATGCATCATCTCGCCCTTTCTAACTCTAATATCCTACGACTATCCTATTTCTATTACGATTCCGTCTTCAATTACATATGTGATTCCACCAATTTCCAGTGTTCCGTTATATGTATCATCAAACACGCCACCATCAATATACCAAAGTTCTGTTCCGTTTTGAACCAATCCGACATAGTCGTATGCCCATGCACCGGTTTTAATATAATACCAATCACCTTCATACTCTATCATACCAGTATGGTTAAGTGCAACTTTACCTTCTACAACATACCAGACACCGTAATAATTCTCTGCCAACCCGGTGTAACTCCAATCCAACACACCATTGATTACACAGTACCAGTCTCCGTAATAGTATACAACATCGCTATAGTTGTAATCTACATAACCTTCGTATACATATAGCCATTCGCCTTCATAATAGTATAAGTTAGAATAGGTATAATCGATTGCTCCACCGTTTATATAATACAAATAACCATCACAATCGATTAATCCGGTGTAATCAAATGCTACTTTTCCATTGACAATATACCAGTCTCCATATGCGTTTGAACCGATTCCGGTATAACCCCAATCTAAAATACTATCCTCTACATAATACCAGTCTCCATAATAACACACGACATCATCGCAGCAAAAATCTACAATACCCTCATATACGTAAATCCACTGATCTTTATAGTAATATAAACTTGTATAGGTTGCATCCCATGCTCCACCATTTACGTAAACCCAAAAATTGCTTTCATATTCTACAATTCCGGTATAATTGAATGCCACTTTACCGTTTACAATGTACCATACACCATAATCATTCGATGCAAATCCGGTATAATTCCAATCCAGAACGCCATCCTCTACGTAATACCAGTCTCCATAGTAATATACGACACCATTATAATTATAATCCCATACTCCTTCATTTATGTAGATCCATTCACCTTCATAATAATATAAACTTGTGTAGTTTACATCAAATAATCCGCTATTGATATATAACAGCATACCATCAATTTCGGTTAATCCCGTACAGTCAAATGCAACCTTGCCATCTACAATATACCACAAGCCATATTGATTCAGCGCAATGCCTTCAAATTCCGGATCCCAAGTTCCATATTGTATATGATACCAGTCTCCATTATAGCATAATACATCATTCCGTTCAGAATTCCAGCTGCCGCCTTCTACATAATAGTAAACATCATCGATTTCTACAATACCTGTAACAAATTCAACTTTTCCGTTATGTACATACCATACACCATATGCATTCGATGCAAATCCGGTATAATTCCAGTCAACTTCACCGTCTATATAATAATACCAGTTGCCATCACTTGCTTGTATTAAGCCATTATAATCTACAACATTATTGGTATACGCTTTAATTCTGTAATTGTAACCTTCCGATTTACCAATATCAACCCAGCTTCCTCCAACATAACGGAAACTCTGCTTCTCTCCGGCATTTGTCACCTGCGAATCTCCATAATAAGTAGAAAACTCATAATCAATTGAGATAAATGGGTCTTCGCTCGGTGCTACTTCTGCATAGACTACTACAGAATAGGTATCTCCTGCATTTAAAGTAATTGGATTGTTTAATTCTACTGTGTATCTTCCTTCATACGTTGTTGAACCATACTGAGTCGCACAATGAACACCACTTTCCGGATTATTTAAATTGGTCAGATTCTTATAAATATCAATTCGATAATCTGCATTTACAGACATTAATTCAAATGAAACGGCATCTAAGGATTCCTGTCCTCCGTTGTTTGCTTTTGCAGTAAATACGTTTGCAGCTTTTTCTGTTCCATTATCGCTATAGTAAGCTGCAGAATAAGTGGTACCATCATACTGATAGTTATTATCATAATTTGTTGCCGGTTCTGCGTCATATACCGTCACATCCTGAATCGAAGTGTCATAATATGAGATATAGAAATATCCGCCATCTCCCCAGTTGCTTCCCCAACTGTTACGGATAATCCAAGCGCCATCTCCCTCCGGTCTGTTAACAAAGTTAGATGCCGAATAATTATCGTTCCATCCTACAAGTGTTACCGCATGATTGCTATATGTATTGTAATTATTATAATATCCGTATGTAGAAGAATTATAATATGAATCATTATGACAATATGCAAAAGATACTGCACCATAATCAACAACAGCCTGTTTAATATCCAGCACATCTGACTTATTAATAAAATAATAATTCTGAAGATGTGCCTCCGAAGAATATGCAACGCTATTCGGAAGTGTTCCGCCATAATCAATGTTATATGCAGTTCCATATGGTGCTACACTCTCAGCAGCAGAACCCCTCCATGCCGCCAATGCATTCACACTAAAATAGTCATTTCCACCACAATCTAAAATCCCGTCACTGCCGGTATAACTAATCGTATCCGTCATTCCGCCCAACGGATCTAGTGCCGAATTATATGCAAAATATACCAGATGAAGTTCTGAAAAATCTTTCGCTCCATATCCCTTCTTCATCATGTTGATTTCCATACATGCAGTTGCTGCAAAAGACCAACAAGTACCATATGGATTCTGATCTCTTACTGCCGGTAAATTCGGTGTCAGATAAGATGAAGCCAATGCTTCTTTCGAATATTGCATCTTATGGGTTCCATCCTGTACCGATTTAATAATTCTTCCATTATCCTCTCTATGTCCCATTGCATAATTCGGTTTGTCTGAAGAATTCATCGTCTCGTCTGTTGCTTCTTCTGTGGATGTAACCTCTTCAGGTTCATCCGATTCTAAAGACGGCTCCTCTGTGGTTACTTCCTCCGTGGAAACCTCTTCCTGTACCTCCGACGTCTCGTCATATGCTTCCGTTGCCCAGACGTTACACGGCATAACTACCATTGTTGCAGCCATTGTCGTTGCCAATAATTTCTTAAGTAAGTGTTTGTGCTTCATCTGCTTCCCCCTCCTTGTATGTTTTGCATATATTATGTTTCTATATTATATGATTTTTCATTATTTTTTACAATAGGTAAATCAAAAAAATAGTAGGATCTTTCGACCCTACTATTTCTCTATTTTGCTGCGTTTAAAATCACTTTTCCTTTTACTACTTTATAGTATGTTCCGTCGATACATACGGTACCCGTAAAGTCAATCTGAACCTTTCCGGCTACCACATACCAATAATCTTCCCCTGCTTTTACAAGACCAAGATAGTTCTGTTGCATCTTTCCTTCTGCCACATACCAGTAATCGGTTCCGATTTTGTATATGCCTTTATAAGAATAATTTACCTTACCATCAGAAATAAACCAATAATCATTGCCGGCTTTAAACAAACCTTTATAAGAATAGTTTACCTTACCTTCTGATACAAACCAGTAATCATTGCCGGCTTTTACAAGTCCCTTATAGGTCTGCTGCATTTTTCCATTTGCAATGTACCAATAATCATTGCCGATTTTGAATAATCCTTTGTAAGTTGAATTTACCTTACCACCTGAAACGTACCAGTAATCTGTTCCGGCTTTTACAAGTCCCTTATAAGATAGTTGTACCTTACCGCCTGAAACATACCAGTAATCATTGCCGGCTTTTACAAGTCCCTTATAGGTCTGCTGCATCTTTCCGTTTGCGATATACCAATAATCGCCTCCGGTTTTGAACAATCCTTTGTAGGTAAAGTTAACCTTGCCGTCTGTAATATACCAGTAATCATTTCCACTTTTATATAATCCTTTGTAAGTAAAGTTGACTTTACCGCTATTGATATACCAATAATCTTCTCCGGATTTGTATAGACCGCTATACGTAACCTGAGCGGCACCATTCTTAATGTACCAGTATTCTGTTCCTATCTTCGCTAATCCTGAGTATGTTGTTTTTACATTTCCTTTTAATACATACCAATAAGAGGTTCCGCTTTGATATAATCCGGTGAAGCTGGAATACACTTTACCGTCTTTTACAAGCCATACCAATCCGTCCGAAGCTGTTACAAAACCTTTGTAAGTAAAGTTGACCTTGCCGGAAGCGACATACCACCATGCTCCATCCCAATATACCAGGTCGGTAAATGTATTATCATATGAACCACCTTGGATATAGTACCAGTCTTCGCCGATTTGTACCAAGCCGGTTGCAAATACTACCACACCATTCTTTACATACCATACGCCATACTCATTGGTTGCAAATCCGATATAGCTCCAATCAATAACACCATTTACATAATAGTACCAGTTGCCGTCAGCACCCTGTCTTAATCCGGTATAATCATCTACCGGTTCATCACTTTCGCAGTTGTTGGTAAATGCTTTAATTCTGGCATTCACTCCTTGTCGCTCACCATAATCATACCACACACCATCTACGCAACGGAAACTTTGATTTGCCTCAGCATTTGCTACTTCATAAAATCCGGATGAATTAAGACCATATTCAAATGTTAAGTCCGGACTATGCCCCAATTCTACCTCTGCATAGACAATTACAGAATAGGTATCTCCTGCATTTAACCGAACCGGATTGTCTAATTTAACTGTATATCTTCCCTCATAAGATGTGGTTCCGTATTGAGAAGTGCAGTATGTACCACTCTCCGGATTACTTAAATCGGTTAGATTCTTATAAATATCAACTCGGTAACTTACGTTAACCCCCAATGTCTCAAAAGAAATCGCCTCCAGCGACTCTGCCCCGCCATTATTGGCATGTGCCTGGAATATATTTGCTATTTTGTCTGTCCTAAAATCGTCAGGTGTTCCAGTGCCATATGATATAGAGTTCATCGTACCGTCATACTGATAGTTATTATCATAATTTGAGGTCGGTTCTGCATCATATACCATAACATCCTGAATGGAGGTATCATAATAGGAAAGATAAAAGTATCCACCGTCTCCCCAGTTACTCCCCCAGCTGTTACGGATAATCCATGCACCATCACCTGGCGGTGCATAATTGAAGCTAGATGCCGAATAATTATCATTCCATCCTACAATTGTGACTGCATGATTGGAACTTGTATAATAATCTGTATAATATGCATAAGTTTCATCATTATAATACCAATCATCATGATAATATGGAACCGAAACTGCACCATAGTCTACAATTGCCTGCTTAATATCTAATGTATCCTGACCACTAATATAATAGTAATTCTGAAGATGAGCTGATGATGAGTATGCAATACTATCTGAAAGTGTTCCTCCTGCTGCAACCGAAGAGGCATTTGAATATGGTGCAACATTCTCAGCAGCAGCCCCCCTCCATGCTGTCAATGCATTTACACTAAACCAGTCATTACCACCTGCATCTAACACACTACCCGAACCATTATATGTTAAATAATCTGTCAATCCCCCTAAAGGGTCTTTTCCTGTTTCGTGTGCAAAATATACGAGATGAAGTTCTGAAAAATCTTGTGTACCATAACCTTTCTTCATCATGTTAATTTCCATACATGCCAAAGCTGAATGTGCCCAGCAACTTCCATACGGATTCTGATTCCTTACTGCCGGCAAATTCGTTGTCAGATAACTGGAAGCCAACGTATTCTTAGAATACTTAATATTCTCTCTTAGATATTCAATCCTTTTGTATCGAAACATCACCTTGCTCTTTCGTCTTTCTATAAATAACTAGTACTTTATTAACAAAACCCAAAGGAACAAGTCCTTTGGGTTTTTATCTTATCTTTATTTCATAGATTCTTTTAATGTTAAAATGCGACCTGCCGCATTTCGAAGTCGTATTTGAGAGATTTGATTTGTTTCCACTGCGTTTAACACCGATTGATATGCTTCAGCAAAACCATCTGACAGATAAATCATATCCATTCCAGCATTAATCGCTACCACGGAAGAAGCTCCCGTTGTAAAATACTGGCTTACCTGCGGATGTGCCAAATCATCCGTTACCAGAACTCCTGTATATCCCATCGTATTTCTCAAATAGATGGTTGTGTGTTCTGACATGGTGCAAAATACTCCGGCATCTTTTGTAATCGCATGCGCTGTAACATTTCCGACCATGATGCAGGAAACACCTGCATTAATTGCCTCCTGGTAGACAATAAATTCATTTTCTTCTAGTTCTTGCAATGTTTTCTCTATTACCTTTACATTCAGCGAATCACTCACAGTTGCATTGGTATATCCCGGAAAATACTTTGCAACAGAAATCACACCATTGCTTTGTAAATTACGGATATCTGTAGCCACATATACCGCTACTTCTATCGGAGAATTTCCAAACGTACGGGCATCTAATTCTGCATTTAACCCGGTTGCACAATCGGCCATCGGGGATAAGGTCATATTAAATCCCTGCTCTGTCAAATATTTCGCTCTTGTCTCTGCGGATTTCGCAACGCTGTCTGTGCCTTCAATTTGAATGTGTTCCGAAGCCAATGGCTGAATTGCATAATCATTCTTTAACGCCAACGGAGAATACACTTCTCCACCTTCTTCTTCCACCGCGAACAATAGTGGCAACGAGATTCTATCCTGACTTAGTTCGTCTGCTCTTTGCAACATTTCGGAGGTTTGTTCTTTTCCCATAAAGTTTTTCTCCGAATAAACCAAACCTGCAACCGGATATTGATTTAATGCATCTCTCATTCCATTTCCGGTAATTGTAACCGTATCCGCTTCCACAATCGCTTCCGGTTTTACTAGGAATAATTGTGCAACCATTTCTTCTGTTGTCATTTCATCGAGTTTTGCTTCTACTTCATCGGAGAATGTTTCTGCAGTCTCATGATATGAAGTCGCAGTGCCACTCTCAGTACTTCCGATTTGATTATTTGGGACTTCCCCTGTCGACTCAGAGGTTGTCGTATTATCTTTTCTTCCTATGCTATGAATTGCCCCAAGCACAAACACAAGAATCAATACCACTATTTCTGCAATAACCAAGAATCGTGATAATGTCATTTTGCTTTGCATTTAACTACTGGTTCTCCCTTAAATCATTATTTGCGCCACTTACTTTTCCTTGTAAAACAGTACTAATTCCATTCACCGTTTCAGACGGAACATACGCCGGATTTCCAAATAAAAATCCATGCATGGATATAACCATATCATTCAATGTAACCGGCACTTCTACCCAAGCACCTTCTACTTTTCCTCCGTAGAATACCTGTGGATAAGCTGCCATGTCAACAATCTGATAATCAGATAAACCTTTTAATAATACTGCAATTTCATCTAACTGATAATTTGTGTTTATTTCTGAAAGCATATTTTCAGCTAATGAAATACGATCGGCAGTATCCAAACTCTTTGCTTTTTCAAAGATTTTAAATAGAATCGTTCTTTGACGTTCTGATCGTTTATAGTCACCACCTTCTGTATAGCGGATTCTTGTAAATGCAACAGCCTGTGTACCGTCTAATGTATACGTACCTGCTGCCGTAATATGAGCAGAAGAGGTATTTCTAACTTTATTAACTTCATCAATATAACCATTAATGATTCCAACTTCCTCTGCCGTCAAATCCTGTTCGATTCCGCCAATCTGGTCCACAAGATCTCCCACACTGTTAAAATTGACCGTAACATAATTGGAGATTTGTAAGTCAAAGTTCTCATTTATCGTACGCATTGCCAGTTCCGGTCCGCCATAGGAATGTGCGTGTGTTATTTTCTCATATCCGTGACCTTCAATCCGAACCATACAATCTCTGAAAACAGATGCGATTTTTACTGTCTTCGCATCATGGTCGATGCTTACAATCATAACTGTATCCGAACGGGTACCTTTTCCCAGATTATTTCCTCTTGTATCCACTCCAAAAATAGCAATATTCTCAACACCCGTTTTCTCCGGTTCCGGTTCCGGCTCCGGTTCCGATTCGCTCACCAGTGTTTCGCTCTCTGTCTCTTGTGTATTCTCATTCGCTGTATTGTCACGTTGTGTTGACTTAAAATACGCCACAAGCCCAATTACAACTGCAATAACAATTAATACAATGATAAATGCAATTATAAGTTTTGAGCCTTTTTTCGTTTCTTTATCCTTGGCCATTATTTATCCTTCCCTTCATCTTGACCATAATAACTACCGTAATAATTACCATAGTACTTACCATAATATCTGTTTTTCTGCATTTTCACCTTATTCAAAACGGCCCCAAGAATGCGAACTCCGGCATTATCCAACTGCTTCTTAACGTTCTGAATCATTCTGCTGCTAACTCCTCCTTGTGCCACAACAATAATGGCACCATCGCATCTTGTTGCAATTACCGCCGCATCAATCGCTGCCCCTATCGGCGGACAATCAATCAGAATATAATCAAACTGATCTTTTGCAAATTCCAACAAATCATCAAAATACTGTTTATCCAACATTTCTGTTGGATTCGGTACGTTTGGTCCGGCAAAAATCATATATAATCTTGGGATTTCTGTTGCGTATAACACTTCTCCTATTTGTTTTTGCCCAGACAAATAGTGCGATAACCCAACCAATTCTTTTTTGCTTTCTATATGTGCTCCCAAACGACCGGCCAAAACAGACTTACGTATATCTGCATCTATTATTAAAACGCTTTTCTTTGAATCCGTAATGGAACGTGCAAGATCCATTACTACCGTACTTTTCCCTTCATTCGGTACTGCACTGGTCAATAAAATCGTTTTGATGTCATCACCACAAAATTGTATATTGGTTTTTAATGCACGTAATGACTCTTTTAATGTATATGATTGCGTTCTTAATGCTTTAAATTTAACTGTTTCCATTCTAATTCACCTTCTTATATGTTATTTTTTACGTTTTTTGTTTCCCTTATAGGAATCCTGTTCCTCTTCCGTAAGCGGAAGCGAAGCGAGTACTTTTAATCCTATTTTGCGTTCCATATCTTCCGGTGTCATAATGGTATCATTCAACAGATAGCTGATAATTATGATTGCGACTGCCAGAAAGAATCCCACACCTGCACCTAAGAGTGTATTCTTTTGGATATTCGGGCTTACCGGGTCTCCATCCGCATAACCATATTGGATAATCGTTGGAGGATCCTGCATCATTTTCTCTGCAATATAAGCAGCCGAAACAGTTGCAACCTCATCTACTATTTTTTTAGCCATTTCCGGATCTTCATCCATTGCTGTTATTTTTAACAAACGTGAATTATTCGGATTCTCAAATGCTAATTTTGCCGAAAGTTCCTTATAATTCATATCCAGATCCAAATTGTCGATTACCTGTTCTAAAACAGGACGGCTTCCTACTACCTCCATATAATCCTGTGTCAGATTCGTACCGGTTTGTAAATCTGCCAAACTTGTAATGGATGTACTTTTCGTTAATACATATAAAGTAGACGTCGCAGAATATTTTGGTGTTACAATAAACTTACTATATGAAAATAAAATTGCTGCCACCAAGACAGTAGAAAGAAGTATCATCTTCCAGTGTGACGATAATTCATATAACAACTCCTTTAAATCTATTTCAATTTCATCATTTCTTTCAATCTGTTTCGACATGATGTGCTTTACTCCTTTATTCTTTCTCTTCTTTTAGAATCAATTTCGGATTCTTGGATAGTAATCTTTTGGCTCTCGCCGTTCCATATTTCTTCTCAATATAATGATAGCATTTTTTCAAATGGCATACACGCCTGCGGATTCCGTGACTATCGCTTGCCACAATATCTACCACATCATTCTCCAACGCTTTTTTACAGAATTTCTTAGTTTTTCTTCCATCAATTCCCAGAATTGCATCCGCATTAACTTGAATCAATGCTCCAAGCATCTGCAATTCTTCGGCATAATTAATATCTTCCCGTATGCATCTGTAGCGTTCCACATGTGCAATCACCGGAGTATATCCGGTTCTAAAATAAATGTTGGGGTGACGAACAATTAATGTTCGCCTCCCCAGCATTTTTGTTTTATAGTAAAAGAAAAACCTCCCAGTGCCAGTCTAGCCAACAAACCACCAGGAGGTACATCGAAATGCATAGTCATTTTACCAACAAACTTCTAAACTTGGAAGATGTAATTGTAAAAAAAGTTGTTCATGCTGATACTTTTGTAAAAATTTACCTTGAAACGAAACCAAAAGAACACCCTTGCCCTTGTTGTGGATTATCGACTAAGAGAATTCATGACTATCGTTTTCAAACAATAAAGGACCTTCCGTTTCAACTGAAACACTGTTATCTTGTCCTTCGTAAACGAAGATATCTGTGTCCTTGCGGCAAACGTTTCTTTGAAAACTACAACTTTCTTCCACGATACTTTCATCGAACCTCTCGGCTTACTGCTTTTATTGCTTCAGCTCTTCATTCAACTATTAGTCTCAAAGCAGTTGCAGAACAAGCAAACGTATCAACCTCAACTGTCGGAAGAATCCTGGATTCAATTAGATATGGACGGGCTAAACTCGGAGAATCCATTTCCATTGACGAATTCAAGGGGAATGCTGCCTCAGAAAAATATCAGTGCATCCTTGTTGATCCGGTAAAGCATTGTGTTCTCGATATTCTTCCTGATAGAAAGCGCGCAAACTTAGCCAACTACTTTTACAGTATTCCAAAAGCAGAACGATACCGCGTGAAATTTTTCAGTTGTGATATGTGGGCACAATACGTTGACCTTGCTCGGATTTACTTTCCAAACGCAACGATTGTGATAGATAAGTATCACTTCATCCGGCAAGTATCTTGGGCTATTGAAAGAGTTCGAAAGCGACTGCAGAAAACCATGCCTGCAAATCTTCGCAAATATTACAAACGAAGTCGTAGCCTTATTCTTAAACGATATTCAAAACTCAAAGATGAAGAAAAACAAGCATGCGATTTAATGCTTCTTTACAATGACGACTTACGTCTTGCTCATTATTTAAAAGAAAAATTCTTTGAAATCTGTCAGAATCCCAAGTATTCTGAACAACGCATCGACTTTTTCGATTGGATAAAGATGGCAGAAAACTCTGGGCTTAAGGAATTTGAAGACTGTGCCAAGACCTATCGGCATTGGTCAAAAGAAATACTAAATGCATTTAAATATAAGTTCATATCAAATGGTCCTACAGAAGGATTTAACAACAAGATAAAAGTGCTGAAACGCACATCTTATGGTGTTAAGAACTTTGAACGTTTCAGAACCCGTATACTTTTAACAACTAATTGAATTTATAGACTGGCACTTGAAGGTTTATTTGTCATGCAATAAATCACATATGTTCGTACGAAATATCAAAATACCTTCAAACACAAAGTAGGAGCGCGATTCAAAGAATCGCACCCCAACACTTGACTTAGAACCGTATATCCGTTAAAGATTAACTCCTGTGACATTTTTCGAATATATTCATATTCTGTCTCATACGAATACTCTGTCAATACATATTTGGTCCCGGCCAGCGAAGAACATCTTCCCGATTCCAAATACTCTACCATCCGGCTGTTTACATGATATTCCGTACCGAGGTAGAGCTGTATCCCATACTTCTTACTATATTTTTTTAACTTTTCAAAATTGGTCTTTATTTGTTCTTTTCTATGTGGAAACATTCCATGTCGGTAATGCGGAGTCAATATAATTGCATCAATCCCCTGACTCTTTGCATCCTTCAACATTTGTACGGACTCTTCTAATGTATCCGGTCCGTCATCCACACCAAACAAAAGATGCGAATGTATATCAATCATCGTTCTCAATCCCTCTTTTTAAATACAAACAACTTACTAACGATATAGTTTAACACAATTACAATTATTTGTGCAACCGTCTTGATTGCCATACTTGGAAAAAGAAGCAATGTAATAAATACAAAAAGTATGATTTCCTCTAAAATTAATGTCGCGATTCGCCCGCCAAAAAAAGAGAACATCTGACGAAAAAAACCTCCGACGCCTTGCACCTTTGCTTCAAATACCCAGATTCGGTTTGTAATAAAAGAAAACAATACCGCCAAAATCCATGAGAAGATATTCCCAATCAGTTCATTTTGTCCGACCACTTCCGTAAAATACCAGTAGGTAAACATACTGACACAAAAAGAAAGACCTCCAAAAAATAAATATAACAGTACTTCTTTATGCTTCTTATAAAAAGGCTCAAAAATCCTTAAAACAGGAAGGCCCATTATTTTATCAAAAATGTCTTTTTTCGTTTTGTTTTGTTCTTGCACAATATACTCCTATCATCAACGGAATGGCATATAATACCGGATATACATAACGCGTATTTCCTCGAACCACCGGTGCTAATACAACAATCACAAGCGATAAGTACATTGGTAACAGATACAGCAATTGTTTTTTGTCCTTATCTTTTAGGATGAAGAACAGCATTGCCACAACCAAAATTACATAAATCGCCATGTTATTGACAAAATAGAACAACGGAAACTCATGGAATCCTTTTAGCACTTTGTGATATAGCGGTTGGAACTGTTTAATCCACTCCGGAGTTGTAAAAATTTCTTCTTTTGAGAACGGATATATCATATTACTGCTTTCGACGTAATAACGGTAATTGTTATATGCCGGATAAAACAGAAATATGTTCTGACAAACCGTTGCCTCTACATAGCATCCCGGTTCTCTCAAAAACTGTTTCGCCCAAACTACAAGGTATGCTTTTAAGTCTTCGCTTGTTGCATCCCTGTTATATTCTGCTTTGACCGGATCTGATATAAATTCATCATACAAATCCGGCAATTCATCATAAGGCAAAACCTTACTTATAATCTCTTTTTCTTCTTCCGTAATGGAATCCTCATGATACGTCACCAATCTGGCTGTCTGTTGGAACGGGAATGATAACGCTTCCGCAATACTCCCCGGCTCCGGTTGTGCGATAATTTTAAGTCCCTTTGATGCTGCCAAAGGAAGCACGCAGATAAGAAAAAGAAGTGCAACATGTCGCAATGTGTTTTTTCTTCTTTTTATCTCATAACAAATCAAAACCAACATCGTCGGAATCAGAATATAGGTTCCATTATTCCGAAACAGAACAACGCCCATGGTAGAAACCAAAAACAGGATGAGGTTCTTCTTTTTCTTCCAAAAAGCCTCTGTATCCATAACATACTCTGCCAACATCATGATAAATAACACACAGAAAACAGAATAATAGAAATCTTTGATTGGCTGGCCTACATACCCCATAATGTATGGACTAAAGCAAAAATATGCCATTGCAAAAACTTTACACCATGTGTGCGTTTTGATGCGATGCAAAAAAGACATCACATAAGCAAAACAAATAGCACCAACAATTGCTTCAATTACGACAAAAAGAAAAAGTCCTATATTGGCACTTCCCAATAATTGACCAAAGCGGACAAAAGCAGTCATAAGAAACGTATGCGCAATTGGATGATGTGTGGTCAGCTGAGAATTACCAAGCCCTTGCTCGATTTGATAAGACGCATCCCAACACATACCTGCCGGATACTTAATAACAAGATGAGCCGCCCAACAAATCATAATAACGATGAACGAAAAACGAAACGGATTTTTGCAAAATGCATCCGTTACTTTCTGTGGAATCGTAAACTTTGTAATACGTGGGGTGTGTAGTATCTTGTATGCATACGTAAGAAACACATAATAGAGCGGAGCATACCCCAACACGCCCAACACTGCCTTAAGATATCCAAACAATCCCGGTTCGAAATTATAGCCGTTAATTACAATGTTTCCAACCACAAAGCAGATTCCCAAAAAGAGGGAAAATACCGCAATTCCTTTTACTTTTTCTAAGCTTTTACGCACACAATAAACTTTCCAATACAGATACCAAAAGGCAATCAATAGAAAGGAAAATACAAACGCAGAGCCTTTTTCTATCATATACAATGCGAAGGTTGTAAGCCCTGCCGGTATCAGCATTAAAATAATCCAAATCAACTTTTTATTGTTTTCCATTTATTTCTCCTGATTGAGTCGATTAAACTCGTTTGTTACACGATACAATTCCATTTCAAAATCCTGTCTGTTTTTCTGATATATGGTTTTCAAAATTAATCCGGAAAAGAAGGATTGTATTGCTGCCAAAACAACAAAACCACATACAATCAGCGTTGGGAAATTAGGCACCATACCTGTTTCAATATAGGTAATCAGAATCGGAATAAAGAAAATGAGTGCCAATATCAGCAAAAGCAATGAGATAAACCCAAAAAACGCTAGCGGACGATAGTTTTTGAACAAACTAATTATGGTTCGAATCACTTTAAAACCATCAGAGTATGTATTTAATTTTGACACACTCCCCTCCGGACGGTCTCTGTATTCGATCACTACATTCTCTACATACATATTTTTATCGATTGCATGAATGCTCATCTCAGTTTCAATTTCAAATCCTTTTGATAAAACTGCAAATGTTTTTACAAAACGATAACTAAAAGCCCGATATCCGGTCATAATATCTTTTATATTGTTCTTGAATAGGCAGTTGATTCCTTTTCTCACAACGGAATTCCCCAAATTATGAAATGGTCTTTTATTCTCTTCAAAATATGTGGACGAAAGCCTGTCCCCCACTACCATATCTGCTCTTTTTTCAAGAACACAATTGACCATTTCACCAACGGAATCTGCCGGATAAGTATCGTCTCCATCAACCATTATATAACATAACGCATCTATTTCTGAGAACATACGGCGAATTACATTCCCTTTTCCCTGCTGATACTCATAGCGCACAATAGCTCCTGCATCTCGTGCAATCTTATCTGTATCATCCGTAGAATTGTTATCATATACATAAATGGTTGCTTCCGGTAATTGCTGTTTGAAATCCGTTACAACTTTTTGAATTGTCTTTGCTTCATTATAACAAGGAATTAATACTGCTATCTTATCCATTCTGATACCTTTCTTTTCTATCTAGGGCCTTTTGCCCAGAAAAATCAACTTCCCAATGAATGGGATTCTCTGCAATAATTCGATTATAACATAACTAATGATAAAACCTAGTATCCATAAGAACATAATGTTTATCAACTGTCCTGAAAAAACGGTAATATATTTTGCGAATAACATCTGCACCGGGACATGTACCAAAAAAATCCCAAATGAACATATGGATATTCTCTCGCAGATCCGGCTTTTCTTTTGATTTGCAACTTTTCGAATCAAATCATATAAAAACACGGCGGCAAATGGCAATAACGGGAATGTATACCAAATATTATAAACAGCACCCCTGCTATACATGCATACCTGACATACAATTGCAATTCCCATGCAAACCGTAAATCCCAGAATATCCTGCCATTTTTTTAATTTCTGCGGGTCCATTTGAGAACAATAGTATCCCAAGACAAGATAAAAACCGTATGCACCCCCGCCAAAACCAAAATCCAACTGTGTGGCTACTCCACCTTTTCCAAAGAAACGCAGGATTATGGTAATGCCCGCCAAAGCAAAATAACTAATATATAGAATCATAAGCAAAAAGAAAATCACTTTTTGCGGAATTTTCTTTAATATAACTGCCACCAATGGTAGGAACAGATACAATCCAATCAGCATCGGCATGTACCAGACATGTACCAATGGCAAATCTTCAAAAAACAATAGTGCTTTTACAAATGTTTCAACGGAAAACATGCTTGGATTATATAGGAATAAGAAAATCGCATAAATACAAGTCCATATTTCCCATGCAATCACGATAGGCAAAAGGTTTTTTTCCCAAAAACCAACGATTTTCTCTCCCTCATAATCTCTCGGAAGTAACAATGCTCCCGTCAAAAACAAAAACAATGGAACTCCCAATCTTCCAAGTGCGAATGCAATAGTTGCCATCCATCTTGTTCCCGCCCCGAGAGACGTCATCGACTCTACATCATAAGAATACGTAAAATTACAAGCATGCACTAACACAACCATAACAATTGCAATGGTTCTTATTACATCCATATATGGAATTCGTTTCATCTTCGTTACGGAATGCTCCATTGTTCTCTCCCATGGCTCAGTCTTTTGTATCTTATTTTTTGCGTTTCAACTTCTGCAATAATTGTTGTTCTACTTCTATTGTCATAGGTTCTTTCATAATAGTCAAAATCAGACCGTAAAAACCAAAAAACAAAATAGCAGATATTACTAATGTGAAAAAATTTGATAGATTTAAAAATTTTATACCAAACGATGTGACACTTCCCAATACCAAACCGAGAAGAATCGGAAGGTAGCGAATTTGTTTATAAGCTTGTGTCACTGTGTCTCTTAAGACCACAAACTGATAAATCCACACGACTAACTCGGCCGCCAAAGTTCCGATAGCAGCTCCTGTTGCACCCAAATATGGGATTAGAATCAAATTCAAAACCAAATCAACAGCTGCTCCTGCAAGTTCCGAATATAAAACAATCTTTTCTTTCCCAAGCGGAACTAAAATCTGAATTCCTAAAATATTAGACATTCCAATAAACAATAAAGTTGGCATAATAACCTGCATTGGAATAATAGAGCCTACAAAAGTATCTCCGGAAAGCAGAAAAATTCCTTCTTTTGCAAAAAGCATAAAATATAACATTAAAGGCGTTGCCAGTAGTGCAACAAATTGAATTGCCTTTTTGCTAATCCTTCTAAACTCATCCATAAGTCCCTGCTCAATATAATAAGACGCTCTGGGAAGCAAAACTGCCCCCAATGATGTAACAATACTTACTAAGATGGATTTAATACGAACAGCTGCATTATAATATCCGACGTCTTCGTCTGTCTTCATAAAACCAAGCATTACAATGTCCAGATTCGTATACACGGTTGCAGCAACTGACAACGCAAAAAAAGTAATAATCGGTTTTACATGTTGCTTCAAATTATAATGTCCAATCGGACGTAAACTAATATATTTATGCACATTGATAAAATTAAAAATGTTTGAACCGACCGCCGCTAGTATGGTAACTACTCCATACATTGCATAATCACTTTGTTTCCTTACAATAAAAAACATTGCAATTAATGCAACAAACTTAAAAATAATGGACCTGACAGTAATATAAGTATATTGTTCTAACGCACGATACAACCACTCCATACCAATCGTATTGAATAAGAGCGTCGAACTCATAATCAGCATCAGTAGTTTTTCTTCATATAAACGCGGAACCAAAAATAAAGTTATAAAAAAAGCAATATAACCAATGATACACATTATCATATTGATAATAAATATTTCATGTACCGTTTTGCTTAGTTTTTCCTTATTATCCCGGACTTTTGCACACGCTCTGATTCCGTATGTTGGTATTCCCAACTGTGCAATCATTGCAAAATAGGAAACAATCGACGTAGCAAATGAAACTTTTCCGGTTCCAAGCGGTAACAAGACCCTGGACACATAAGGGAACGTAATCAATGGGAATACAAATGACGACATTGTCAAAATTGCATTCATTATTAAGTTTAATTTGACAGATTTCTGTTGTTTCATACTACTCCCTCAAATACTCAATCTTCGGTCTGAAAAACAGTCCTTTCATACAGCTTTTGAGTACAATTCGAATACGTTTTCCTTTATTGGCACAATTTGATTTTAAAATATCACGAATTGTGTTTTTTATGCTAAGCCAAAACAAAATCTTATCTCTTTTTTGACTGTGTTTGGCAATATAATAACGATTCCGATATAAAAGTTCAAATCTGGCAAGACGATCTTCCTGCGCATCCATAATTGTAGTTGCCTTATTACTTGCCATTTCATGCACAACCTGGCTTGGATATACAAAATAACATGGATAACTGCGTGAAATTCTTTTTGTATATTCTACATCATCTGCCCAAATAAAAAATTCCTTGATTGGCAGACCAACCTTCCTGACCACTTCTGACTTTAAGAATAAAGAAACAAAGGAAGCCGCTTCAAGACGAAGCAGGGAATGTTCAAACTGCTGCCGGATATTTTCTCTCCAAGCCAGACTCACACCCGGAACATTCATCTCACACGGAGAACCATCCGTCCATTCTGCATAGCTGGATAAAAAACCATATTCTCCGTTCAGCAATTCGTTCGCTTTCCACAACTCCTCTAATGTGTTTTCTTTTGGAATGGTATCATCATCCATAATCCATAGATATTCATATCCTCTTTCTACCGCAAGACGAATTCCGTAGGAGAAACCGCCGGCTCCTCCAAGATTACTTCCCGTATTTTCATAAAACACCTGCTCACCAATAACAAAATCCTGCTGCAATTGTTCCTGTGTGCCATCTGTACTTGCATTGTCAATGACAAGAATATCTGTCTTTTCTGCGATTGTTTGTTTCAAAATATGTTCAATACACTTTTTTAATAATTCTTTTCTGTTATATGTTACAATGACTGCAGCAATTTTTCTTTGCATTCTTATTCTCCCAAAAAGTAATTCTGTATCTGACTCGCAACAGCAGTTACATCATATCCGTTATCATAAATATGTTGCGACCAATCCGATCGCTTTGAAATATCCAACGATAAAATTGTATCTGCCCACACCGACGGATGTACGGCATTCGACAAATACGTAACGTTTCCTGTTAAATCGCATTCTTTTGTAATATTATCTGCAACCAGGCATTGCAATCCGGTCGACTGCGCTTCCACCATTACAAATGGAAATCCTTCATGTTTGGATGGCAGAACAAACACATCCATTGCACTCATATATGCATCTACCTGTTCCTGCTGCCCTAATAACAGATAATTCTGATCCAATCCCTTTTGTTTGATTTTTTCTTTTATCACATCATATAAGTGTCCTTCTCCAAGATGCAGAAAAACAGCGTTAGGGTTTTTCCGGTAAAGTGCTTCAAAAACGTCCACCATATACTCCGGATTCTTTGCTTCTACAATCCTTCCGACCGTTCCAATTACCAACTGATCCGTAATGCCCAATTGCTTGCGAATCTGTTCCCGTTTGGATGGATGATAAACAAACTTGGTCGTATCAATCCCGTTTGCAATCACACGAAACGATTTCTTTCCAAACATCCACTCTCCGGCGTTTGTCGAACATGCGAACTGATCCGTCACATATTTTTGAAAAGAAAGTTCCACTTTCTTTTCTCTCAAGCGATGCAAAAAAGAATTCTTCTTGTTGGTACTATTATGGGAATGTACAACCCGTTTTGGAACCATATGCTCTTTTGCTGCCTGAAATACATCTAAACTGACTAATTTATGATTACACTGATAATATACACCACAGTATTCATTCTGTGAAAATACGCGATTTAGTTCTTCATAATGTTTCCGAATATCTTCTCGTTTCATCGGAACATAGTAAATATTTCCGCCCAGCCGTTTTATTTCTTCTGTATATGCCAGTTCAAATGTATGGAAGTTTAGAAAATCAAATTGAAGTTTCTCCCGGTCTATTCTACGATAGATGTTCATAATATAGTTTTCCATTCCTCCGCGGCCTTCTGTGAAGCCACAAATCAAAACACGGCTAGGTTTCATGGTTGCTTTCGACTCCCTTATTTTTCAAACGCTGATTTATCCGGCAGCAATTCCGCCAGAGCTCTGTTAATCTTTGCCTTGGTTTCTTCAAAATGATGTACATCCGCTTCATTGATACAGATCATCTGATATTTTTGTGTTCGGATTGATTCACACACTGCATCTACATTGCCGCCTTCACTATCATCAATATGATACGCACGCCCTTTCTTTCTCCAACAATATGGAGTAAATTTGCCGGTAGCATATTGATAATTGCGGAAAATATATTGATTCACATCATCAATATGACGGAATTTGTGCTGACATGTTTCATCTAACCAATCGTAGTTTTGCTCCCATACAAGATCAATTGTTGATTTTAACAAAGATACTGCTAAGTGCGAATATTCAAAACCAAAAAAGTCTTCTCTATGTAATGGAGAAAAACAAAGATTGGTCATAAATCCTTTTTTGTCAGTCAATGAATAAAACTTCCGTTTATTCTGCTTTAATACCTTTCTTCGATTGAAGTTCCGGTTGAGCAAGACCATATTATTCATTAATACATTATTAAACACATCACGTCTGTTTGGCGTAATCGGAGATTCAACTGCAGAATCACATGGTAAGCCCTTTTTAAAGAAGTTTTCCTCAGCCACAGGAGCCGTCAGGAATACATCATCATTAAAATAAACAAAATGTTCGGACAATCCTTCAATTTTATTAAAATTGAGTTCAATCGGATGTGAACTAAACACAGGAAGATATTTCTGCGGAATATAATCCTCATGTTTGATCCATACAATCTTCTCATTATCCGTATTTAACCACTCCGGAATCTGTCCGCAAGTAATAAAGTATATTTTATTTACCCAAGGAGCAAACTTTTCTACCCCGCGGAACCAATACCGCAGATTTTCCCAATCACGAAATCTTGCTTCCGTTGCATCTGTTCTTTCTTTGAACATATCCTGATATTGATTCTTTTGCTCAATCCAATTCGGATCCGCTCCATCTACCCATGGTATAACAAAATCGATCTTCATTGTTTCCCTCTCTTTACGTTTATAACATCCAGCCTATTGCCAGTAAGAATACCGTCAGGTAATTATACTGCATAGCACTGATACACATAATTGCCAAAAATAATATAAAAAATCCCCATTTTACTTCTTTTTGCGTTTCTAGTTTACGTACAAAATTCGCATATCCGTATGCATACACCGCAAACATATAAATTCCTCCAAACGCCAGTATATTCAATATTCCGGCCGTCGGATCCCCACCTTTTAATGTCCATTGATAATTGCTGTAAAATTCTTCCAGATTATAAAAACCGGCACCCAAAATCGGATGGGCAAACCATGTCTTGATTGCCGCCAGTATATCATCCATTCGGATGGAGAATGATTCACTTCCCAGCGTGGAAGTCGCTTTTATCACAAGCATTGCTACCACTGCAACAACACCAACTCCGATAAGAATCGGCAGAATTCGTTTTTTTATGTTTTGAAGTTTTTCACTCCTGTTGCAGTATACAAACAAGAAGTATCCTGCCAAAATTGCGGCACCAAATAAATATGCTTTTGATGACATGGTAGAAATCAAAGTAATGCACAAAACAATAATTTGGAATTTTCTTGCCTTTTTCCCATAGAATAATTTCCAAAATAATGTAATCAACAATGGTGTTGCAAAATCCGGGGACTCCATAAATATTGCCACATTTCTGCAAAATGAAATCCCTGCAATATCCTTATACTGACCAAAATTCAAGAAAAACACATAAAAATAATTGTATCCCAGATTGGCTTTTCCATAGTTATAAAATTCAAAAAATTGCCCCGGAATCACTTGTAATAATGGTCCGAATAAATAAAACACCAATGATATTACTGCAATGACCAATATAATATTGGAATATGCATGAAAAAAGTTCTTAAAAGTCTGATTTGGTGCATTCACATGCATCATTACCAAAAATAAGAAAAACGGCAAAATCAAATTCTCTAATCCTGCCTTTTGGTTGTATCCCGTTAACAACAGATGTCCAACCATTAATGCAAATGCAATAAATCCTGCGATGGATTGCTTACGAAATTCAATTTTTTTGTTTTTTATGAAATATGCAAGGATAAGTAAAACAGCACATCCCATTGCTATTACTCTTAAAGAAAATGCATCAAATCCTCTTTCTCTAAAAGTTACCATCACACCGTACATTGACCCTCCGGTCAAAATAATACTGAGTGCAAATACATACTCTATCACAGTCAGAAATCGGTCCGAATATGATTTCTGACAACCTTTTTTTTCAGACTCTGCCACAGTCTTACCCTCTGTCACTTTCTTTGATTATTTCTTCCGCCTTACGAATTGCCTTTTGTGCGAATTCGCCATTTTGCAGAATGGTTCCCACTCGTCTTGCTTCTTTCGCATACTCTTCATACTGTTCCCGGTCCATTGCGTCGAAAATATCGGATAACTCTTCTAACGAATCTACACATACTCCCACGTGATTTTCTTTCACAAATTTTGCGGTTGCAGCATCTTTCCAGATTACGATTGGTAATCCGGAGGAAAGATATAACGATAATTTATGCGGATTATTGTATTTCAAATACTGTCCGGAATCCCCTTTACAGCCTGTCACACTCTCTCCATCCCATACCAAACCAAATCCGATTGTTAATTTGGAAGGAATTTCATCCGGTTCAAATGAACCGTGATATTCGATATTATCGTAATCCTTTAATTTTTCATCTACCAACGATCCATATAGATTTACTTTGATGGATTCTAAATCGCACAACTCCGAAATATAACCACATTTTGTGGTATCTAAGTTTCCTGCAATTGTAATCGATTTTTCAAACTGAGGAAGTTCTTGATTCGGCTGTTTTAGCAGATAATCAAAAATCTCTAATTCAACGATTTTCTCTCTTTGTACGCCTTTTTCCACGAAATAATCTGCCATTATTTCATTGTGTACAATAAATACATCCGCAATTTGCAACATGAACTCGAATTCATTCTTATAATATTCGTTAAAACGGAATTTTCTCAGTTCCTCCACATCATGCACCAAAGAGACAAATTTTATATTCTTTTGTTTCTTGAGTTTGCGTAAAACTTTCTCTCTGGTTAACTGCGGATAATGAAACGGATGTTGCAATAATACGACAGAGCCCGGTTCAATTGCCTTGATACACTTTTTCCAATCAAAGAAATATCCTATCTGGCGACTGACTTTTGCAATTATGTTTCGCTTTTTACTGTTCATTCGAATGTACACCGGTTCATAGCCCAGTTTTTCTGTTATTTTCGAAATGTCCTTAGTTGCTTTAGTTCCGGCAAAATGGAACTGTTCCGCAACTTCAACAATCTGATACTTTTTCATCTTATCTCTCCATAAACAAATTTTCCAACTTATACGCTTCCCGTTTAATGTTATAACCGGTATTTGCAAAATTTTCTTCTATTATCTCTTGCTTCAATCGCGTTTTGGTTTCCTGAATCGTCAATATTTCTTTCGCCCATTCCTGTGCAGAAGAATCAAGTGAGAAAAAACTAAAATTCGAGTTGATTTTTGTTTCCTCCGGAATCACCACATTGGATGCCAAAACCGGTACACCATTCGCTTCTGCCTCTAATGCAGCAATCCCCAATCCTTCAAATACAGACGGGAATAGGAATAAATCGAATGCACTCAGCCATCCTTGTATATCATATTGCACGCCTGCAAAATAAATCTGGTCCACAATCCCCAATGCTTTTGCTTTCGCCTTCAACAATTCTTCATCTTCGCCTTGTCCTACAAGAATTAGTCTCGCTTTACGGTCCCTCTCCAAAACCTCTTTAAAAACATCCAGAAGAAAGGATTGGTTCTTTTGAAAGTGTAACCTTCCAATATTTCCAATTACATAATAATTCTCATATCCCAATTGCTTTCGGATCTGTTCTCGTTTCTGCGTTGAATAAGATAATTTATCAATATCAATCGCATTGTGTATCTCTACAACTTTTGACAGCAGAGGTTTTTCAAAAAACCATTCTGACGCATCTGTCGAACAAGTCCAGTAATCCGTTGCATATACAGACAATTTTCTTCGATTCCACTTGTGTAAGATTCCACGCAATTTCCCATCCATATTCTGCGAATTGTGACAATGAATAATTCTGCGCGCAATATTGTATTTTTTTGCTAATTTTAAGTAATCAATATTGGCCAAACTACAAATATTAACCCATATAGCATCATATTTGTTTGCATTCTCGGCAAAAAACTTCGTAAGTTCTCTTCGATACTTCAGAAAATTCTTACTCCTCGCCGGAAAATGGAAGGTTTCTCCTCCCAAATCTATTAGTTCATCTTCGTATGCAACCTTCTCATAAGAATTGCATAGAAAATCAAACTGAATCTTTGTTCGGTCAATATTTCGGTAATAATTAATAATTACGCTCTCAACCCCTCCAGGGTTTTCCGTCATTCCAAACACTAGAATTTTTTTCATTTTTTATGTTCCTTTTTTGCATTGCTATTTGCTCTTAAGATAAAGATTCCTGCAGCTAGCCGGTACAAATGTAATTTCATGAGTAATGCCGGTATCAACCGTGGTCTTAGGCATTCTCTGAACCGAATCTGTCTCAACGCTGTCAGAAATACTTCTTCGCTTGCAATTTCCCGCATTCTTTTATGTTTTTGTGAATATTTTTGGTTATTATCTTTCACAAAATTCCCACGGACCATCGCAATATTCAAATGCATCAAAATGTATTTTACAAATGCATCCTGAATACTCTTTGTTTCATTCGCTATTTTCTCTTTTGTCCGTTCCATTGCTCTAACATATTCACCTGCAATCTCCGGATCAAAAGTTCTCATAGTAGAATCTGCTTCCGTTGAATAATAATATACTACTTGTGCAGACCATACAATTCCTTCGCAATACTTTGTATATTGCAATGTAAAATCACTGTCCTCTGACAGTCTAAGATTCGTATCAAATCTTATATTATGTTCTTTTATAATGGAAGTACGAAATAGTTTTGCCCACACCTGCATATAACGGGTCGGATTCTCTATCATACAGATTCTGCATGCCTCCACTTTCTCTTGTAAGAATTGTATATCGGTATCATCCGATACAATATTACGAATACAATCCCCCGCCTGATGTCCATAGGCATACATATCACTTTGCCCTGTTGCAGCATCGTGCAACAGGGCTCTCATTCCTGAATCCATTAAATAATCATCTGCATCTACAAATACAATCCATTCTCCCTTGGCATTCTCAATTCCCAGATTTCTGGCATTGGATACCCCTTTTGGAGAATGGAACACACGTATCATAGAAAACTGCTCTGCTAATTGCATTGCCAAATGCGATGTCTGATCTTTTGACCCGTTTTCAATGATTAGTATTTCAATCTCATCAGCTTGTTGTATATTTTTGATTATACTGTTTACAGCACGTTCCAAATAACGTTCTGCATTATATGCAGGAATAATAAAAGAAATCATTTATCCTAATTCCTTTTCTACAAATTGTAAAGTGGATTCGATTACTTTATCCATATCGTAATATTTGTACTCTCCCAGTCTTCCGCCAAATATAATATTCTCTTCTGACTTTGATTTCTCCAGATACTTCTGGTAAAGTTCCGCATTCTTCGCATCGTTTACCGGATAATACGGCTCATCGCCCACCTTCCATTCTGCAGAATATTCTCTTGATATTACAGTAGTTGGCTGTTTTCCATATTCGAAATGCTTATGCTCGATAATTCTGGTGTACGGAGTCTGTGCATCCGTATAATTAATTACCGCATTTCCCTGATAATTCTCCACCTGGAGTTCTTCTGTCTCAAAACGGACACTTCTATATTCCAATGGTCCGTAGCAATAATCATAATACGCATCAATTGGTCCGGTAAAAATCACTTTATTGGCACACGCATCCAACTCACTTTTATTGGCAAGATAATCCGTATTCAAACGAACCTCTATACCATCTAATAATTTATCAATAATAACGTTGTATCCGCCGATTGGAATCCCTTGATATAAATCATTAAAATAGTTATTATCAAATGTCATACGTACCGGTAATCTTTTGATAATAAAGGATGGAAGGTCTTTGCACTCTCTACCCCACTGTTTCTGTGTATATCCTTTAATTAATTTTTCATAGATATCACTTCCAACAAGACTAATTGCCTGCTCTTCCAGATTCTTTGGTTCCGTAATCTGTGCTTCTTTCTTTTGTTGTTCTATTTTCTCCATCGCCTGCTGCGGAGTTGTCACTCCCCACATCTGGTAGAATGTGTTCATATTAAATGGAAGATTATATAATTCGCCGTTATAATTCGCAACCGGACTATTAATATAATTATTGAATTCCGCAAACTGGTTCACATAATCCCAAACCTTCTTATTGCTGGTATGGAAAATGTGCGCTCCATATTTATGAACGTTAATTCCGGAAATATTCTCACAGTAGATATTTCCTCCCGTATGATTTCTTTTGTCAATTACCAAAACTTTCTTATTTGCTTTCTTTGCCTCGTATGCAAATACAGCTCCGTACAATCCTGCACCTACCACTAAATAATCATACATAAATATCACCTCTTAAAAACTTCCGTTGTATTTTTTATGAAAGAACTTCGCCAATATAAAACTACTGCCTTTTTTCAACCAATTCACTTTCTCCATATGGAGTAGCTTTACTTCTTTTATTCTATAATTCTTTTCTTCCTGATTCTGTTTCAACCAAACGTTAAATAACAATTCGCTCACTCTGCCATACAGACGATTCTGAAATGTAGACAATTCTGGATTGCCAATCTTCTTCTCCAACTCGAATAAAATCGGGAATAACCAATTACAATATTCATCCGACAACGCTTTCTTCATGATATACATGTTAAACATATATCCGGATTTTTGTTTCATTGTTTCATCATACGCTTTCAGATATTGTGGCGACATTGTTTCTATAATATTGCGCACCATATCTAAATGTTCGCTGTAATGTGTATTCGAATAGTGAGAGTATAACGTTTCGATATAGTATTTTCTCTTAGAAGGAACGATAATGTCATATATTTCCATCAATTGACTGATTTCCTTCCCTGACAATACGCATGCCTGCTTTCCTTCCTGCGTCTTGCCTGCCGCTTTAATGGCATGCTTCGCTTGCAACGTAAAGTGTCTTCTATAATGAGACAGACCAATTACATCACATTCCAAATTCTTCCACGCCCAATATAACCCGGTTAGCTCACAATAATAAGGATTCTTCTCCGAAATGTTCTCCCCTGTATCATCTGATGTATAACCAATAGACTCTTTCCCTTTCGCGCCTACATGAACCGGCAGATAAACATCGTCTTGGGGCATATTATATTTTTTATGCGTCGCAACAATTATATTAATTCTCATTCCTGATACCTGTGGTTATCTTGATCCTTCTTTGTTCAGTACAACTTTAAAGGTTTTAAACAATATAACAATATCCATTCCTAATGACCAGTTTTCAATATATCTCGCATCTAATTTCACAACATCTTCAAAATCTTTAATGTCACTTCGCCCACTCACCTGCCACATTCCGGTTAACCCGGGTTTCATGCTAAGACGGATTTTGTGATGCAAGTCATATTGTTCATATTCATTCACTGTCGGAGGCCTTGTCCCAATCAGACTCATATCGCCTTTTAGAATATTCCAAAACTGAGGCAACTCATCGATACTTGTCTTGCGGATGAAGTTACCGATTCCTTTCCCCGGCCCCTTCTCGCTTCCTATAATTCTTGGATCATTCTCCATTTTAAACATAAGCCCACTCATCTCATTCTGAGACATAAGTTCTTTCTTACGTTCCTCCGCATCCATGTACATTGAGCGGAATTTATAAATATAAAAGGTTCTCCCGTTCTTACCAACTCTCTTCTGTTTGAAGAACACCGGTCCCGGAGATGCCTTTTTAATTGCAGGTGCAACAAATACAAATGCAATTCCCGTTAAAACCAGACCGACCAGGGCACCCAAAATATCGATCAATCGCTTGATTGCTAATGCACCTGCGCCAGCCGACTTAATGCTGGTAGTCACTACCGGGCTTTCCCCAATCTTATCCACATACTGATTCGGCAAATCATCCGGTATGAAGCCCATACTAATGTGTACCGTAATACCCATTGTCAAAAACACATCTATCATGGATTCTAATGAATCCTCATCACTAAAACGGTCAATATATACCTGATCTACCACATGTGTTCGTATATATTCATGCAAAGCATCCAATCCGGAAACAATATCTACAGTTTCATCGATTCCCTCAATTTTATCCTGTTCATCCAAAAGTGCAATACAGGAAACCGCATATTCTCTGTATTTCTTCCTCTTAACCAGTTCCAATGCATTCTTACAGTGTTCCCCGGTCGTCACCATTAACATCTTGCTCTGCCGTTTCTCGGATGTCAAAGTTCTTCTTACAACTGCTTTCCATATAATTCGTACCAAAAAACAGAATACGATTGCCAGTCCCCAACCCGCAAAAAATACAGTTCGGGACATAAAAAAAGCTTCCTGTATCATATACTCATACAACAGAACAAGCAATTCTACAATCGAGACATGCTTTATCGTTGCAATCAGTTCTTTTCCTATATTTCTCTGCAAAATATCCTTATAATTCTGCGAGAAAAAGACAACTACTAAATCAAATAATATAATTAAAAGCCCGAGTCTTTTATAAATCCATGCAAATTCATTCGGCTGATAATCATGTCGTATGAAATACGTAAGGTAGAAAGCCAACTCAATAAATAAGATGTCAAGGATTTCAAAATCCCAGTGCTTAATCCACCCCGACTTTATCTTTCGGTACATAATTCCCCTCCTAAACCATCAATGAATTATACCATATCACTCCACCCTATGCAAGTTTTAGAGATTTTGTTTATTTATTTTTGAGAGTGTGATATGATTATTCTTATCTTTTAGAAAGAAGATTAAACATGAACGCAACAAAAAGTTTAAAACGAAATTATATCTATAATTTGACCTATCAGATTTTAAATTTAATCATCCCTTTAATCACGACTCCTTATCTTGCCCGAATCCTTACACCGGAAGGAATCGGCTTGTATTCAGTTACCGCAGCCAATGTTGCATATTTTATTATGTTTGCTGCTTTGGGAACACTAAACTATGGTAATCGTGAAATCTCTTTTCTGCAACACGATCGTGAAAAAAGAACCAAAACCTTTTGGGAAATCGAATTTTTAAGCATTATCTGTGTTGCCGTCTGCCTGATTGCCTATGGCGTCTTTTTGGGATTTTACCGCAGATATTTTGCCCTGTACCTCATACAGACCTTAAGCCTAATCTCTGTTGCCGCAGATATTACCTGGCTTTTACAGGGAATGGAAGAATTTGGAAAAGTAATTGCCCGAAATATTATATTTAAAGTTATCATTGTGATCTTTATTTTTACTGCAATTCACGATGAAGGAGATCTTCCAATCTACATTTTAGGTCTATGCATTTTGGAATTTCTCAGCAATTTTTCTGTTTGGTTTTACCTTCCACAATATGTAGACAAACCATCACTACGCAAGTTACGACCATTTTCGCATTTTAAGGCAACCTTTTCTCTTTTTATCCCCACTGTTGCCACCACCATTTATACACGGATTGATATTACCATGATTCACATTTTCTCCGTTTCTACTACGGAGAACGGTTATTATGAACAGGCAACCAAGCTTTCCAAAATCGTTCTGACGCTTGTAACAGCACTTGGTGCAGTTATGATCCCAAGAATCGGGCGTTATTTTAGCGAAGGAAAGAAGGAAGAAGCCCGCGAATTACTATACGAAAGTTTCCGCTTCATTTGGTTCTTAGGTCTTCCGCTTTGTTTTGGTTTGATTGGAATCTCCAGCAATTTTGTTCCATGGTTTTTCGGTACGGATTATATGAAAGTGATTCCGCTTTTGTGGATTTTGGCTTTCTTAATCCCAATCATTGGAATTAGCAATGTGATAGGAATCCAATATTTGATTACCACCAAGCGAGAGAATCTTTTGACGAGAAGTGTTTGCTTTGGTGCAATCATTAACTTCCTCTTGAACCTAATCATGATTCCGATATTTTACTCAATTGGTGCCGCCATTACATCCGTAATTGCCGAGATGTGCATATCCGCCATTCAGTTGTTCTATATTCGAAAAGAATTTTCTTTTAAGCGAATCTTCTTTTCATCAAAGAATTATCTCTTGGCAGGGATACCAATGCTAATATTACTTGTTGTTATTTCGCAATTTTTATCGCCAAACTTTTTCGCAACACTACTGCTTATAATCGTCGGCGTTGTAATCTACTTTGGAATCCTTCTTATATTGCGTGATTCCTTTGTAATTACGAATTGCAAACAACTATTACAAAAAATCCACCGCAACTAATACGGTGGATTTTCTTATGTGATTTCTTTTGATTTCTTATTTCTTGTTAAATCTGCAAACAAACAGAATAAAAATGGATTATAAGCCAACTCCAACAGATGATGTTCCATAAAAGAATGAACACAAACAATAATCATTGCCGCAAAAAGCATCCAGCGTTTTGCGTTTAATGCACGAAAATGCGAAATGATCAGCACTGCCAAAACGACCAAAAGTAACACAACACCATAGCAAATTGCAATTCGAATATAGGAATCATCCAAGAAAAAATAAAATCCCGTATGTCCCGGTGTTCTTCCAAATCCTATCTCTGTCACATTTTGTCCAAACGGTTTGAGTCCATAATAATATAATCCAAATGCCCCATAATAAAAACGGTCATTTACCATATCATTTGCTTTCACCAAAAAAGGTCTGTCCCACGCAAAAAAACGTGCTCCAAGCATAATAATGGTTGTACATACAACAGGCACGAATGCAACTACCCGGAACAGATAATTCTTCTTTCTCTCTTTTTTATCATACCATCTTACAAACAATGCAGCTAACATCAATAAAATAACCGCTATTGTGCTGGTATATGCAACACAATTATAAAAAATGAAAGAAACAACAATGGCAACCAGTCCCAATTCAATATATGAAATCTTACGTTCCTCCACACAAAACAAAGCTGCCAACAAATAAAATACATGTGCCGCAAAATCCGTCGGATAAATGGTGCCAAATGCAATTCGTAGGCCTTTATCGGTTACAAATACCAAATTATCAATCCATCCAATCTGACATGCTATCAGCGTGACTAAGAGCAAGATAAAAACAATCGTACCATATACCTTTAGAATATGATCTATCTTAATTCCTTTGGCCCCAACAATAAGAAAACCAATCTCAAATAAGAATGAATATTCCGTTATGACAGATGGGATAATAAATGCCAATAATAAGACGCCGGCTCCTATTAATTCCACTTTCGAATAATCATTATTCCATTTTAATTTTGCCAAAACAAACAAGGTAATTGCTGCAAAAAACAAATACATCATACGCGACGGCCACACAATATTAAATACGGTGGTATCCAAAAAATCATGGATTAAAATGCCTGCGTAGATAAGCAAATAAACAACTTCCCACCAGTTTGTGTTCGCTTTTTTCAGAAATAAATCAATCTTTTTTTTCATTGTTCTTTTCCTTTATTCCGTACTCCTATGCATACAACTTATGAACATGAAAATGCTTTCTGGCCCATCCGAGCAAACGTGCAAACTGATTATTATATGTTTCGTCGCTCATATGCAATCTGTTTAAAATTACAAAGACTCTATATTTATTCTTTACGCCATTATACACTCTCGGACTTTTTTCATTCAAACGACGGTTTAAATCTTTGATATATTTGCGTTTTCCTTTTTTATCCGGATTCTTCACCAATGTAATTTGGTAGATATCTGCCATATATTTTGAAAGTTTTTTATCCCAGTGTTCTTTGCCGCCTATTGGAAGTTCTTCCAAACGACTTTCGAATTCCAGCATTTTGAACAAAACTTTTTCAAAGTCCGGCAATCTTCTTAACTGACTCTCTGTCGATACACTCTGATTCACATCTCCTATACGATAGATGTATAATTCGTCATTTAAAACACGAATTTTTGTAGCCCAACAAAGTGGGATTGTAGAATATTCCTGATCTTCATAAAAGGCATGTTCCACTAGTTCATAATTTTGTTTTTTGTAGAACTCGGTATTATACAATACCCCATGGAAAGACATCCCCAAATAAATATCGTCCCATCTTTCTAAAAGTTCCTGCAAATTATACAAACGATTATAATCCTCAACCTGCACCAGTCTTGATTCATACTCATCCTTAGAAATATCATATGTGGTATAACTTTGGATTAAGGCCTCAAAATCTTCTTGTTCCAAAATCTCCATCAAGCGAATTAACGCCTGTGTATCTACCCAATCATCTGCGTCAATGACTTTGAAGTATTTTCCCGTAATATGTCTTACACCTTCATTAATCGCAGAACCATGTCCTCCGTTTTCCTTATTAACAATTGAAAACGTATTCGGATATTGATCTACATATTTCTGTGCCACCTCGACACTATTGTCCGGCGTCCCATCATTTACAACTATGACTTCTAAGGCATTCATAAGGCGCTCGTCTTCCATGATAAATGTAGGCAGACCCTTATCCAAAAATTGTTCTGCATTGTAGGTTGGTATGATAATTGATAATAATTTTTCCATATTTCTCCTTACGTTCAAATGAAACATACAGAATGTATGTTTCATTTCACTTCTTGATTATTGATTAATTTCCGCGCAATATGCGATATACCAGTGCTCCGATTCCAAAAATACGATAATTAGATTTACGGATCATCCAAATACTTTTCTTTTTCGTTGCCGCATATATTCCGGGATATTTTATCTTTAGATGAGAATCAAATTTTTTCAATTCTTCTTTTATCCCATCTTGTTTTCCCATAGAAAGATAAATCTGATATTGATTATCAATGATATCTGAAATACCTCTCTCCAGATATTCTCTTTTAAACTCCTGAATCTCGTAATGCTTCTTGTAATATGACAACAGCGATTTTATGACACGCATGTGCTGATCGCGTCGCTTCTGCATTACCTTTATATCTACACTCTGACCATTACGACCCAGACGATATTGATAAATTGCAGCTTTATCATAATATATCATCTGACAATACGGAATCGGATACAACACAAACTCCATATCTTCATAGAAACAATGTTCATCTAAAAGAGTTGGATTATTTTTTACAATCTCAGTTTTTACAGTCATCGAATGTATCGGAACAACAGCCTCATTAACGGCTTCTGCAAAACTCCAGGATTTCCCGTAATGATAGTCATTTTTTGCCGCATGGCGTCTTTCCAGCACTTTACCGGTCCCGTCCTGAATGCAACAGAAATCATTCGCCACAATGTCTACTTCCAGTTTGTCCAACAATCGGATAAAACCGGATAACTCTGCCGTATCAACCCAATCATCTGCATCAACTACTTTCAAATACTTTCCCTGTGCATGTATAACTGCATGGTTAATAGCGGAACCATGTCCGCCATTTTCCTTATTATACAAAATATATTGACTAGGATATTTTCGACAGAATTTCTCTGCAATTTCTGCTGTTTTATCAGTAGAACCGTCATTTACAACCAAAATCTCCATATCTTGCAGTGCATGAACATCTTCGAAAGACTTCAAACACTTTTCCAGATATTTTTCTACATTATATGCCGGTACAATAACACTTAAAATTTTGCTCATTACGACTCTCCCTTGGTATGAGTTACGAATGTTACAGTTCGGATTCCTTCTTCGCTAAACGATTCAACGCTGAGAAAATTCCTCGAATCGATGCTCTTGTAATATTTGAGCTCACACCGACCCCAAATGTAACGTTACCGGTGCGATTATCCCTCATTTCAATATAAGCTGCGGCTTTTGCATGTGACCCTTCACTTAATGCATGTTCATCATAATTAAGTACAGCAATATCAAGGCTTGGAACACATTGACGAATTGCTAATTTTACCGCATCTATCGGTCCATTTCCCTTTGCCATAGAGTGGAACTCTTTTCCACGATATTTAAAGTCCAATGAAACCTTCGTTTCTTCCTCTGCCTGATCATCTTCTACTTTTAAATAAACAAACTCGTATGGTTCTTTTAATTTAAAGTATTCTTCTTCAAATGCGTCCATAATTCTCTGTGGTGCAACTTCTCCGCCTTCTTTTTCAGATATTTTCTGAACCACATTCGCAAATTCCTGATGCATTGCTTTTGGAAGTTTGTATCCATATACCGTGCTCATCACAAAGGCAACACCGCCTTTTCCTGACTGGCTATTAATTCTTACCACCGGTTCATATTCGCGCCCTACATCACACGGATCAATCGGAAGATATGGAACTTCCCAAATATCTCCCCCTCTTTCTTTCAATGCTTGTTCCCCTTTATTGATCGCATCCTGATGCGAGCCGGAAAACGCAGTAAAAACAAGTTTTCCTGCGTATGGGTGACGCATTCCGACATGCATCTTACAGCATCTTTCATAGACATCTATAATTTCGTTAATATTCTCAATGTTAAGTTCCGGATTAATTCCTTGTGAAAACATATTATATGCCACTGTAAGAATATCAACATTTCCGGTTCTTTCTCCGTTACCGAATAAGGTTCCTTCCACTCGGTCGGCTCCAGCCAGCAATGCAAGCTCGGTAGCTGCAATACCGGTTCCCCGGTCATTATGCGGATGTACGCTAAGAATAATATTTTCTCTATCTTCGAAATGTTTATTCATCCATTCAATCTGATCTGCATAAACATTCGGTGTGTTCATTTCTACCGTTGCAGGTAAATTAAAGATAATCGGATTCTCATTTGCATGATCCCATTCTTTTTGAACCGCAGTACAAATCTCCAGTGCAAACTCCATCTCCGTTCCTGTAAAGCTTTCCGGAGAATATTCCAACTGCAGATTACCATCAAATTCTTTCATGTGTTCTTTTACCATACGGGTTCCTTCGATGGCAATCTGTATAATCTCTTCTTTGCTTTTATTGAACACAACATCTCTTTGTAAAATTGAAGTAGAGTTGTAAATATGCACAACAACGTTCTTAATTCCCTGAATCGCCTGAAATGTCTTCTCTATCAAATTCTCTCTACATTGAGTTAATACTTGAACTTTTACATCATCCGGTATACGATTCTCTTCAACTAATTTCCGAAGAAAATCATATTCGATCTGTGATGCAGACGGAAATCCGATTTCGATTTCCTTAAACCCCAGTTTCAACAGAAGTTCAAACATCTCCATCTTCTCGTCTACGCTCATTGGCTCAATTAATGCCTGATTCCCATCACGCAAATCCACCGAACACCAAATCGGTGCTTTTTCTATTTGCTTTTGCGGCCATTCTCGCTCCGGATAATTTAACACCGGAACCCTTTTATATCGTTTAAAATTCAACATATTCGAACACTCCTTTTAGTCTGTTATTCCTCCAGCCCCGAATCAATATATGCTATTAGCCCCTTTAATGCGTCCTCTTCGTCTTCTCCATCACACATGAGAGTGATTTCATCCCCCATCTTAATGCATGCGCCAAGAACACTTAAAACACTTTTTGCATTTGCAATATTACCATTATAGTCAAATGTAATACTGCTTTTATATTTCATAGCCTCTCTACATAAATTTCCTGCCGGACGTAAATGTAAACCTGTCGGATTTTTAATTGTTACTGTTTGTTTAACCACACTGATACCCCCTATACAACCACTTTTGTAATTAGCTGTGCTAATTTTGTGGCTTCTTCTTCTATTTGTTCTTGATTTTTACCTTCTATCATTACACGAACCAAAGGTTCTGTTCCCGAAGGGCGAATCAAAACCCTGCCCTCTCCTGCAAACTTTAGTTCCAAGTCTTTTATGGCATCCGCCACTTCCTGATAGTCCATATAATGTTCTTTTTTATAATTCGGTACTTTTGCATTCACTAATGCCTGCGGAAGCACCTCCATAATAGTTGCCAGCTCGGATAATTTCTTCTTACTCTCAACCATAACCTGAAGCAAATGTAGTGCACTTAGCAATCCATCGCCCGTTGTATTGTCATCCAGAAAGATTACATGTCCTGACTGTTCACCCCCCAGATTATAGCCATTCTCTAACATGTTCTCTAGTACATAACGGTCTCCAACCTTAGTCTTTACGATATTTAGATGATTCTTTTTTGCCATCAATTCAAATCCAAGATTCGTCATTACCGTTACAACAATGGTATTGTCTTTCAACGTGCCTTTTTGCATCATATAGTTACAGCAGATAGCCATAATCTCATCGCCATCAACTATTTTTCCATTCTCGTCAACTGCAAGCATACGGTCTGCGTCTCCATCAAATGCGATTCCGACATTTGCTTTTTCCAGAACTACACGAGCTCTTAATTCATCCATATGTGTCGAACCACAATTCGCGTTAATATTAACACCATCCGGTTGTGTATGGATTGCAACCACTTCAGCTCCTAAATCTTTTAATGCTTTCACGGATGTTTGATATGCGGCTCCTTCTGCACAGTCCACAACCACCTTAATGCCGGATAAGTCTACCGGAACCTTCTGTTTTAGGTATTCCACATATTCATCTCTAATATCAAACCGATAATCAATCTTTCCTACTCCTGACGCAATCGGGAACTGAATTCCCTCCATATTGTTCTGGATACACGCTTCGATTTCATCTTCCAGTTCATCTGATAACTTGTATCCTTTTGAATTGAAGAATTTAATTCCATTAAATTCCATCGGATTATGCGATGCAGAAATCACTACACCTGCATCTACTTTGTATTTTCTGGTAAGATATGCAATTGCAGGCGTCGGGAGAACCCCGGCATATATTGCATTTGCTCCAACTGAGCAAATACCTGACATCAATGCATTTGCCAGCATGCCACCCGAAATACGCGTATCGCAACCGACGATAATGGTTGGCTTATGCTCTTGTTCTTTCGTTAAAACATAAGCTCCCGCCTGCCCTAACTTCATTGCCAACTCTATCGTTAATTCGGTTCCGGCAATTCCTCTTACGCCATCTGTTCCAAACAGTCTTGCCATAAACTGCCTCCAAAGTATTTATTTATTCTTAATTTCCCTGTGGTGGTTCCTCTGTTGGTTTCTTTCTAATTTCAATCTCAACTATAACATCACCACATTTATACACACTCTGTTCCAAATCCCAAATTATGCCGACATGGTGTCTTCCTTCCTTCAAACCGCTCAAGTCAATGCTTCCAAGGATATCTTCTACATTAAGTTCCTCCAATTTCTTTACAGAAGCACTAATTGCAACTGTAATCTCTCCATTCGGAAATAATGCTTCATATTCCTCCGATAGTCCTTTCAGGCTTATATTACCTACCGGTATGGTATAACTGCGCGATTCATATTTCTCAATATGAACCGTTATTTCAAGTTCCAGTTCATCGCCATCTAACAGCCTTACATTGTCCGGCAAATAAGATGACACTTCAAAAGAAACTGAAAAATCTTCATCTTTACCGGAAACATCAAGCAAAGAGGACGGAACTTTAATCTCTGTTATATTGTCCACATCTTCAGCCTTACCAATAATGGTTACCGTTTCCTGTGAACAACTTACTCCCGTCACCATGGAACCGGCTGCCGGATTTCCTGACGTATCTAATTTAATCGGAACTTCTTTCATCTTTAACACTTGTACAAACACCGTAACCATCGTACTGCTTAATTCAAGGTTCGTCGTATCAACGATTGCTCCGTCCTCGCTAATCAGAGTCGGATAGACCTTATCATTAAAATCTTGAGACATTCCTTCAACATCTACAGTAGCAATCACCTTAGCAATTTTCCTCACCTCTGATGCCGGTCCTGAGACTTCAATCATTTCTTGAGAGGTCACATATACATCACCAATTGCATATGATTCCGCAGGCGTTCCTGTATGTGCTGCCGAAACAGCAAATGTTTTCGTTACAAGGTTCTCCAAGTCCAGTTTCAGATATTTATCTCCACCACCCACTTTAATTGAATCAGCATCCTCTAAACAACTGATATCAATTTTGATACTGGCGGTTTTCTCATCCTTGTCGATTACTAGATTTTCTTTCATGTCTGCAACTGCCACAAAGTCATTCTCCGACAATTTGTCAAGCACACTTCTTTTTGCGGTCACAGTAAATGTAACACTGCCATTGCCTTCCTGTACTTTATAACACTTATTCAAATCTTTGATTACATCATCATTTACAACGGATACTGTGGTTGTAAATGTTTTTGTTTTGGTAGGATCATCTATATTGTAAACAATCAACCATAGAATCAGAGCAAACAGGACAGCCAGCAGTTTAAAACCAATATTATTGGTCAAGGTCTTTAGAATTTTTCTTGCCATTCTTCAACCTCCTTTTTAAACGCTCTAGTTTTGTTATCTCCTGTTTTCTTTCCTGAATATATTTTAATTTCTCGCGAAGTGTATCGGCATCTATGTTTTTGTAGATTTGTCCTTTGATTGCCATAGATACCTGCCCGGTTTCCTCTGAAACCACAATTGTTACTGAGTCACTCACTTCGCTTACCCCAACAGCAGCTCTATGTCTCGTACCTAATTCTTTACTTAAGTACACACTGTCTGACAATGGCAAATAACAAGTCGCCGACAAAACACGGTCCTTTCGTATGATAACTGCACCATCGTGTAAAGGCGTGTTTTTTTCAAAAATATTTATGATTAATTGACTTGATACAATAGCATCAACATCAATTCCTGTTCTGATATATTCATTTAAAAGAATCTCATCTTCCAAGACAATTAGCGCACCGGTTTTTACCTTTCCCATTGCAAAAGTTGCCTTAACTAATTCTTCAATCGTACGGTCTGAAAACTTCTGTGTATCCGTCTTTCCCGTCGGGAACAGATTCCCCAGAAAATTCTTACCTCCGAGATTTTCCAACGCTTTTCTTAATTCCGGCTGGAAAATAACGATTAACGCAATTAATCCAATGTTAAAGGTATTCTCTGCGATCCATAACACAGTATTCATCTGGAATATTGCTGCTATCAAAACAAAAAACAGAATTACAATAATACCTTTAAACAAGGTCCATGCTCGTGTACTCTTTACCCATAGAAGCATGTGGTAAATCAGAAAAGAAATGATTAAAATCTCTATAATATCAATAAATGATATCTGAATATTTGCAAAACTGAAAAAGGAGAAAAATCGATCACCAAACTCATGGAGTAAGGCTATTAATTTTTGCATGCTTTTTCCTCTTAATATTATATTTTAACTTTTTTAATTTGCTATTTTAATAAATCTTCATCAATATCTAATTCCTGTGCAATTACTTTAGTCGTAATCTCAGGTGCATCATCCTCACCGGATGTTCTGTCAATACGTCTTCCCATTGATGATGTATTCCCAAATCTCTTGAGTGTTTTCTCTTGAGATGCCAAAATCTTCTTCGGAACCGCCTTCACATAGTAGTAGTATTCATCATCTTCAAACTGGACATTCTCTGTACGTGCATAATCCAAATCCATAAAAACGAACTTCAGCACAAATGAAATTCCTACAGAAATCACACACCCAATGATTAGCATTAATATTTTTGATGAAAGTCCCAAAATAAGATATGTTGCAAAGAAACCTGCCAATTCAATTAATGTTCCAACCAATATTGCTATGGTCCATGCATGATCAATCTTTGCACGACGGATAAAATACACTACAAGTGTTGCAATCGAAAAGATTAAAATAACCGCCAACATCTCCTTATTGCTAATCAACTGGTTCATTGCCAGTGTAAGATGACTGTCCGCCCCTTCTGAAAGAAATGCTTTCTGATTCTGATAAATACCATCTAAGAAATAATAAATAATGGTTCCGCAAATTACAGCTATAAAAGAATATCCTTTTTTCAACAATCCGCATCCCACCGGTATAACAAACGGAATTTTGCATTTAAAACAAATTGGTGCCAAAAGCATTACCACACTGTCCTTTGGCGTAAAACGGTAATACACCAGATATAAAATCAAGAACAGCATAAATGCAATAATCATTACCTCTACGGATAATGCATACAAATTCCCCAGCGTCAGAACTGCCGCCGCCAATACCGTAATTCCAACCGGCAGTAAACAACACACCAATGCCAATATAATTGTCACCGGAATCGAACTTAACTTCTCATGAAATCCAATATTTAAATTTATTACTAGAAATAACGCCAACGCAAGTACAAATTTACATGCCGGCAGGATATAACTTTCGTATTTCCCGCAAATACGAACAACTTTGTTTTTTATTTCCAAAATAGTAGTCATGTTGCCTCCTAATTATTTGAGTTTCTCTTCTCTCTCGTTCATCTTCATAACTTTTTTTAAATGTTTGTAGTAATCTTTTAATTCCTGACGTTCCTTCTTATAGCGATAGGAATATACAATAAATGTTACTAAAAGATAGATTATCATAAATGCAATATATATCATTACGATAATCGTTACATAGGTTCTCATCTTATAGTCGCCAATCAAATCAAATAACTTATCTAACCGGCTCATTCCCCACAATACTAAAAGCATTGCAAATGCAACAGTTCCTGTTATGAAACTCTTAACCAACTGACCGCTTATGTAATCACTTTTAAAATATCTACCGGCTTTCTGTTCCATACTGTCATGCTCTTTATCATAAAGCGCCATCTGATATAATTCTTTCACTCTTTCTTCGTTTATCATATAATCTCCTCTTTGCGAATATAAATACGCATCATTTTGTATTATACCATAGTCCCTTTCTTTTTAAAAGAATTTTATGACAGAAAAACAGCCCGACAAGTCGGGCTGTCCACAATTGTTATTTTATGTATCTCATCTTATCTCTGTCAATTCCATCAAATGTCCTTCGATTCGATTCTTTCTTAGGCGTATTCATTGCACTTCTTAGCGTATTGGTAATTCTACCCTTACATTCCTGACAATAACGTCCCGTCTGCAGAAGCTTTCCACAACGTTCACATGCAACTCCGTCTAAGCACCCTTCTGACAACACCAAACGTTCTTCCTTAATCCATTGTTGAAGTTGTTTGATGGAAACTTCCGTCTCTTTGGATACGCGTTCTAATACAGCGCCCGGATTCTCCTCCAGAAACTTCTTCACCTGTTGAAACTTATCCTCCAGCTTCTGTCTACATACCGGACACACACGCTCCTTATTAAATACATTAAATAGGCAACCGCAACTTCTACAATTGGTGATTTCCATATATATGCCCCCTTTAGTATCCCATGCCAATACATATAACCAAAAAGTAGACTTCCCCCACACCCTTTTGGTATAAAACTTTGGCAATTTCATCCGCAGTATTACCTGTGGTATATATATCGTCAATTACTATAACTTTTTTATATTTTACTATATTTTTTTCAATGTGAAAAGCCTTTTGCAGATTATTTTTTCGTTCTTGCGGATTTAATTCCTTCAAAGGCGTCGTGTCTTTCACCCTTTTTAACAATCCTTTGTCATATGCAATTCCAATCCTACGAGAAAGCTCCCTTGCAAAAACTTTTGCCTGATTATATCCCCGTATCCGTTCTTTCTTGTAATACATGGGCACTGGAAGGATCACCTCCGCTCCTGTCTTGATGATCCAATCCGCTAAAACCTGATGTGCATACTCTGCAAAAAACAATGCATATTCTCTTTTGTTCTGATATTTGAACCGGTACATCGTGTTCTTCATCTCGCCTTTATACACAAATAGAGCACGACCTGCTGTCATTGTTATTTTACGCTGCCGATTCTTCGTCTCGCAATCATAACAATATTCTTTTGTTTCTTTCACAGGTGCACCGCATCGAAAACACACCGCACCTGTTACAGGATATAATTTCTTATAACATAATGGATGGATTTTATCTTTCCCTTTTACAATTCCGTCACATACCGGACACCTTCGCGGATAAACCAGTTGCAAAATCCCCTCTACCACTTCCCTATGTCGTTTTATCTGTATCATAACCCTCTTTCTACTCTCTTTTTTATAGTATCATTTTCTTGCTTTAGCTTTCAATACCATTTGCAGAAGAAAGAAAAAAGATGGCCGGAATTTTGACCCATGTCATTTCTTCCTACCATCTTCTCAAGAGATTTATTTATTTGGTTTTAAAAATAAAAGAAACCAACTCTTCTTTATTAATCTCCAATACATATTGAAATTCGGCATACAAAAGTTCTTCTGCATCTTTAAAAAAACGTTCATCCGATATGTGCAACTTCTTTCCTTCGGCCTCCCGTTTTTGTTTTTGAATCCAGATTACTTTTATCATCTGGATCAACTCATGATGCTTGCCACCCAGCAAAATCTCTCGAAACCTCTCTCTGCGCTCATTATCATTTTGTATCCATACCGGTTCTTCTTTGCTTGTTGCATCAACAAGTTCTTCGATTTCCTGTTTCGATATAATCCGATGCATCTTATCCAAAACTGCCTGATTATCCGTTGGTGCAAAGAACGTTGTACTTGTATTGTTAATTGGTTTTAAAATGTAGTATTCTTTACTTTTTCCCAAAAACTCCCGCTCGGATATTTCTATAATTTTACAGACCCCTTTTGTGCCGTAGATAACTGTATCATTTACTTTATACATCTTTCATTCACACGCTCCCTACAAAGTGTAGGTTTATTATTGCACAAAAAACCAAGAATTTCATGTGGTCAATTTACCCAATTTTTAAGGGCTGTCATTTTGGCAATTTCAATATGTACGATTTCTTTATTCTGCCAGTAAAAGGTCCATCATTTCATGTCCGTGCGCAATATAATTCTGCGATTTTTCCGCTTCTTTTTCGTTATATTGCCACGAATTATGTTTCTCTACTCTGGAATCATACAACAAATATGGCACATCATCTGCAGAATGTGTTCGAATGGAAATCGGAGTCGGATGATCCGGCAAAATAATCATGCGATAATCTTCCTTTTCTCTTTTCAGTCCTTCTATAATCGGTTTGATGATTTTTTCATCCAACAATTCAATTGCCTTTACCTTTTTCTCCACATCTCCTTGATGCCCCATCTCATCCGGGCCTTCTAAATGTACGTAAACAAAGTCATATCCGTCTTTGGTCAACACATCAATTGCCGCCTGTGCTTTTCCGTCATAATTTGTATGTAGTCCGCCATTGGCACCTTCTACATTAATTACTTTCATTTCTGTTCCAACCGCAATTCCTTTTAGCAAATCTACGGCCGAAATCATTGCACCCGTCTTATTTGTTTTCTTTGAAAAAGGATACAACTCCGGCTTGGTTCCGGCTCCCCAGAACCAACATGAATTGGCAGGATTCAGACCTTTTTTCTTTCTCTCGATATTAATCGGATGATTGACTAAAATGTCATAGCTCTTTTTCATCATGGCATAAAGCGCATCCGTTTTTGGCAATTTATCTCCGATTACCTGCCCGAGCACATCGTGTGGTTGAACCAGGTCTACAACTTCACCTTTATCCCAAATCAAACAATGGCGATAGCTTGTTCCCAGATAATACTTAAACTCTTCTGTTTCCAATTCTTTACGGACTGCCTCTAAGAGCACTGCACATTCCTCTGTGCTAATTTCACTGGCACTATGATCTATAATATGCCTTTCTTCATAAGTTGCCTCTTCTTCTGATAAAGTAACAATATTACATCTTAATGCAATATCCGTCTCTTTCATCGGCACGCCAATACTTAATGCCTCTAGCGGAGAGCGACCAGAATAATACTTCTTCGGATCATATCCCAACACCGAAAGATTCGCTGTATCGCTGCCCGGCTTCATCCCATCCGGAATGGTATGTATCATTCCTATTTCGCCTTTCTTCGCGAGTTCGTCCATCGTTGGCGTCTTTGCGAACTCTAATGGTGTTTTATTCTGCAATTGTTCAATTGGTTTATCAGCCATTCCATCGCCGAGAATTACCAAATATTTCATACTACTTCCTCTTTTCCTATCCGAGACGAACTCTTTGAATTAATTCAATTTCAGCCGAACGTTTTTCAAATTCTGACTCTTTCATTTTACCTGTAGTAAAACCGATTTCTCCGGTCATTCCTGCATCTACATATTCTACCGTTCCAAATGCCGATTCGATGACAGCTTTATCGGAGGTTGTTCTTACAAAGAATGCATTTTCGTTTTCACGATAATCAATCAGTTCCATCTTCTCCGGTTTCCACTCAACATAAATATTAGTGTTAACATGCTTAATCATTTCTACAACGTCCGCCACTACTGCACTTGCGGTCGGCAGTTTTCCTGCTCCACTTCCGTAGAACATCGCATCTCCCAAGACATTTCCATGTACAAATATTCCATTAAACACATCGTTAACATTACATAACGGATGTGTTTGTGGCAACATAAATGGTGCTACCATTGCAGCATAAGTATTTCCAACCTGTTTGCTGGACGCCAATAATTTAATGGAACGATTCATTGCCTTTGCATATTTAAAATCTGTTGCAGAGATTTTGGTAATACCCTCTGTGTAAATATCCTCATAATCAACTTGTTTCCCACATACCAATGAAGTTAAGATTGCAATTTTACGGCATGGGTCATGTCCTTCAATATCTGCCGTCGGATCTTTTTCAGCATATCCTTTATCCTGAGCATCTTTTAATACTGCGTCAAAATCAGCACCTTCTACTTCCATTTTAGTTAACATATAGTTTGTTGTTCCGTTTAAAATTCCGGTAATTTCTTCAATTACATCCGCAGTCAAACATTGATTCAACGGACGGATAATCGGAATTCCCCCGCCAACACTGGCTTCAAACTGGAAGTTCACGCCCTTCTCTCTTGCAATTGCAATTAATTCTGCACCTTTTGCTGCAACGAGATTCTTGTTCGATGTTGTAACATGTTTTCCGGCTTCTAACATTGCCTTTACGAATGTAAATGCCGGTTCTACTCCACCCATTGTTTCTACAACAATACCAATTTCAGAATCATTTACAATCGTCTGATAGTCATGAATAATTCTGCTTTCCATCGGGTCTCCCGGGAAATCTCTAAGGTCTAATACATATTTTACCTCAACCGGTTCCCCTACTCTTTTGGCAATTTTTTCCTGATTTACTCTTAATACTTCTACAACTCCGGAACCAATTGTTCCGTAACCCATTACTGCTATCTTCATTTTAGATTCACTCCCTTGATAATATTTTTACATAATGAATGCCTTTGCATTTTTCAATCTTTTCAACCATTTTGTTCACATCTTTCGTTTGTGGAAACACATCAATACTAATTGTCAGCGATGCAATTCCGTTTACCGGAATACTCTGATGAATGGTTAGTATATTCGCATGTGATTGCGCGATGATTTTCAAAAGTTCCGAGAGTAAACCCGGTTCATCTTTCAATTGAATTACCATCGTTACCGTCTTCCCTTTTTCATTCTCGTGAAATGGAAAAATATCGTCCTTATATTTATAAAAAGAACTTCTGCTTATTCCAACAATCTCCGTTGCATCTTGTACGGATGCTACTTTTCCGGAATCAATCAAACGTTTCGCTTCTATTACTTTGAGCAAAACCTCCGGAACCGCCTTTTCTTTTAGTACATAGTACGAGGTCTTCTCTTCCATAATCTATGCCTCCTTCGCTATCTCCCATTTAGAAACACCTCAACTTTTGTATGCGTAGCAACGACAGTTGTCCTTGCTTTAAGGATAATAACATAAAGAGGCTGCTTTCGCAACCTCTTTTTGTATAATTTAACATATTCCTGTTAATATCATTAACTTCTTGGTTTTCCGCAATTCGGGCAGAATCTTCCGGTGTTCTTCGCACCACATGCACATGTCCATTCTGCATTCTCTACAACCGGTTGTGGTTTTCCACAGTTCGGACAGAATTTTCCGGTGTTTTGTGCACCACACGCACACTTCCATCCACTCTGCTGTCCACCTGCTACGGCACCTGCTCCTGCAATTACTGCAGCGTTCTGAGGATTTGCCTGTGGTTGCGAATTAACAGGCTGTTGTGTTGTTGCCTGCTGTTGTCCCTGCGGCTGTCCCTGTGGTGGCATTCCATACTGCTGCTGCCCCTGTGGCGGCATTCCGTATGGTGGTTGTTGATGTGATGGTCCATATGAACCTAATACACCGCTACCTGTATTCATTGCCATTCCCATACCGATGAATCCGTTCATTGCTCCTCCTTCATTCGAAGCGGCTTTTTCAATTCCTTGTGCAACACCGGCTGCAATTAACCCTTTTTGTGCAGCGTCATTACTTAACGCCATACCACGCGTACGCATGTCAAGTGACTGTTGCGTATTATCGTCTACTGAGAATCCCGGAATTGATACACTTTGAATTACCAAACCTCTGGTATCGTTCCAATCATCATCCAATGCATCTCTCATATATTTTGCAAGTTCTACGGTACGTGACTGCAATTCTGTACAACGCAAATTCTGAGTTGACAATTGGTTCACCGCTGTCTGCAATGCAGTTAAGAATTCTCCCGTCAACTGTTCTCTGCATAAATCTGTCATTTCAATTGTTCTGTCACCAGTCGCTGCAAGAACCTCTTTGTAGAATTTCAATGGATCTACAATCTTTACAGAATAGTGACCATGCATTTTCATGCGGACATCAATATCTAAGGTTCTATCATAATAAGCCACCGGATTTGTTGTTCCGAATTTCAAATCACGAATTTCTTTTAAGTTGATATAGTAAACCTTCTGTACCTTTGGTGTTTCTCCACCATGTTTGATACGTTCCCACGTATCCTTCAACGTATCTCCAAGCTGTCCGGTCAATAAAGCAGGTTGTGACGAATTCTCTACTGTATAATATCCGGCTTCTGCCGTAAAGTCGATAACTCTTCCTCCGTCTACCAAAATCATCATCTGATTATCGTATACCTGAATGGTTGAACCATTTGAAACTGTATTATCAGTTCCTGACACATTCTTTCCTTGTCTGGTACGAACACCTGGTGCACATACCGTCTGCGGTCCCATATTCCCAGGTACGATTGTCTCCAAATAAATATCTTTAAGAGTACCTGACACAGCACCTGTCGCTACTCCTGCAATCTCTTGCACTACTTTAACTAATCCCATTTTTCATCCTCCTAATTGTGATTTTTGTAACACCCATTAATGATTATAATCCACTTCGTCAAATTTGTGAAGTGCCCAAACCTTTATATTTATTTCTTGAATTCCTGTACCACAGTATTCACAATATTTTTTTCCAAGAGAAACAACCGGTGCCCCACAATTCGGACAATTTAATCCAATTGCTTCTCCCACGCCAAACTTGGTTTCATCCTGAATGTAAACCAGTTCGATTTTATATTTTGTCTGCACCTTAAACTCTTCGTCTCCGGATACCAATTGCCCATCTTTTTTCTTAAAGTGATAATATTCTACTGCACTTTGAATATCGATGATACATTTCCCGTGCTCTTTTTGATAATTCGATATCTCCGTTTTGTGAATTTTCGGAGAATTATAAAATTCTTTTGTTCCGGTATCCTGATTCTCTTTTATAATGAGTTTCACGTGTTCTCTCACTTCATCCGAAGCATTCACTAATTCATCTATATTCTCAGAACGAATCGCCGCAAAGACAGACAATAACATATTCTCTGCTCTCGCACGAAACTGCGGCCACGAAAAATCCGGAAAATCTCTGGCAATTAACGGCTCCATTACTTTTGTCATACTGGATACAGACCTCGGCGTTTCTGAAACCATCTGTCGGGTTGTTCGGATTCCCTGTGCAATGTCTTCTGTCCCAAAGACATCACTTGAAAATTTCTGAACCTTTTTTTGCACTTTCTTAACCAAGATAACAATCGTCAATATCACAGCCAGTATCAATACGCATGCTACAATCATTGCAATTAGCAAACCTGTCATGGCTGCTGACATAACTATGCTTGTTCTCATCATTCGCTTGTATCCTCCATGTTCTTCGGTGCTCCTAATGATAGCCATTTCAAATACCCATTCACAAACACATCTATGCTACCATCCATCACTGCATCTACATTGCCACTCTCCACTCCGGTTCTATGGTCTTTGACCATTGTATACGGCTGCATTACATAGGAACGAATCTGATTCCCCCAGCCGATTTCCGTTACTTCCCCTCGAATTCCGGCCGCCTTTTTGGCATGTTCTTCCTGCTTCATAAGATAAAGCTTTGCCTTCAACATCTGCATCGCTTTATCCTTATTCTGAAATTGAGACCTTTCATTCTGACATTGCACCACGATTCCACTTGGAAAATGGGTAATTCGAATCGCAGATGAAGTTTTGTTAATATGCTGGCCTCCTGCCCCACTGGAACGATACGTATCGATTCGAATATCTTCATCCTTAATCTCAATATCAATTTCATTCTTGATATCAGGCATGACATCACAGGAAACAAACGACGTTTGTCTCTTACCGGCTGCATTAAATGGCGAAATTCGAACCAAACGATGTACTCCTTTCTCGGATTTCAAATAACCATATGCATTATCGCCATTTACCTGAAATGTAATTGATTTTATTCCCGCCTCTTCTCCATCCAGTGAATCCAATACTTCCAACGAAAACCCTTTTTTATCTGCCCATCTGGAATACATACGAAAAAGCATAGACGCCCAGTCACACGACTCCGTTCCACCTGCTCCTGCATGTAGAGACACAATGGCATTTTCATTGTCGTATTCTCCGGACAAAAGCGTCTTCATTCGTATTGCATCATATGTATTCTGAAATATTTCTAATAGTTCGGCAATCTCCGAAACCAGACTTTCGTCATTTTCTTCATATCCCATTTGTATTAAAGTTTCAATATCCTCGTACATTGTTTCCAATTGCTCATACGTAGCTACGTCATCTTTTATACTTTTGAGTTGCTTCATCTTTTCTTGCGAAACATCCGAATCATTCCAAAATTCCGGATGCTCCATTTCTTTTTCTAGTTCCTGGATTTTTTGCTGTTTTCCAAGCAAGTCAAAGTGAATCCCTCACTTCCAGTAATGGTTTTTGATATTCATTCAGTATACTTTTGAAATTATCTAATTCAACCATTCTTTCACCTCTTTCCTTCTTATCTTCTTATTGCAATTCTTCAATCGCTCTTTGAATCTGATTATCGTACTTCTTCTCGTACTCTCCCTCCTCGGGACCTAAGTATTCGTACTCCAATTCAATATCCGGTTCTATTCCCACACCGTGAATACATACCCCACTTGGTGTATAATATCTTGAGGTGGTTATTTTGATTGCATCTCCATCTTTTAGCGGAAATATCGTCTGCACAATTCCTTTTCCATATGTTGTTGTTCCTATGATAGTTCCATAATTATAGTCTCGAATCGCGCCCGCAAAAATCTCGGATGCACTTGCACTATTTCCATCCGTCAAAACAACAATCGGGATATCGATACATGCCGCATCTGATTTAAATACCTGTTGGAATCCATATTTATCTTCTGTATAAACGATTGTTCCTTTCGGCAAAATGATATCCAAAATATCTACTACCGAATCAACCAATCCTCCCGGATTTCCTCGTAAATCTACGATTAATTTCTGCATTCCGTTAGCTTGTAATTCCAACAATGCCGTTTCAAATTGTTCTGCCGTTTTGGTCTGGAATTCTGTTATCTGGATATAACCAATTTTGTTCTCGAGCATCTCACTTGTCACGCTGGCAATTTCTACCGGTCTTCGAACTATTTCAAATTCCATTTCTTCCTCTTCGGCTTCTCTGTAAATTGTCAAAGTCACCGATGTTCCTTCTTCCCCTCGTATATCTTGAACCAGCTTTTCCAATTCTACTTCTGTCGCATTAATATCATTAACAGATAGAATCACATCGCCTTTTTTCAATCCGGCTTCTTCTGCAGGAGTATTAGGATATACAGTCGTAATCGTTACTTCCATGGTCTTTATATCTTGTGTCAAGCCTGCTCCAATTCCACAGAATTCACCGGTCTGATCCTCTTTCAGTTCTTCATACTCCGTTCTTGTGTAATAAGTTGTATACGGATCTCCCAATGCCTCTGCCAGACCTTTGTATAACCCTGTCTTTAGCACTTCTTCATCAATTTCTTCATAATAATAAACAGATAGATAAGAGTAAACCTCATCCACTTTCTGTGCTGTTTTATCATCAATCACTTCTGTATCTTCTATTGAATTGACATGATTGCCACCAATCACTATCTTATTCCCGGTAAAAGAGGTATATACATTTGCAACCACTATAACTGCAAATGCACTGCCAAAAATTCCTGTCAGTATTCCCAGTAGAAATTTTGGTACCTTTGATTTCTTCGGCGGTTGCCCCCCTGTCATTGATGGCGGTGCCATATAGCCATTCTGTCCCATGTTATATGGCTGGTTTTGATTATAATTCATGTTTTGATCCATTTTCATTCTCCCTTTATTTTTACTAACATTTTTTATAGTATCATACCTATATTCCATTTACAAATCAAAAACAGACTTTCTCTACAATAGAAAAAGTCTGTTTGCATTATACTTTTAGATGTTTCTTTACCGTAAGCCGGCTTCCTATAAAACCGATTCCAACTCCTAACAACAGAGCAACCGGTACCAATGTTTTAAAAACGGATTGCACCGACATAAATTCAAACATAGAACCGATGCTTACAAACTGCTCTCCTACATAATTTATAATTTTATGATATAAGAAATATAACAATACCAACGGAATACCTGCGCCAATAATTCCAATCACAACACCTTCTACCACGAAAGGGGATCTTACCAGATAATCAGATGCACCAATTAATCTCATAATGGCAATCTCTTCTTTTCGTACAGAAATTCCAACTGTTACGGTATTGCTAATCAGGAAAATTGCAACTCCCAGCAAAATAAGTATAATTCCACCCGAAATATAACCCAATAACTTATTCACATCTGTCAGAACATCCTCTACAACTTCCGATTTCTCGACCTTGCGGACGCCCTCTAATCCTTCCAGATAAGACACCAGGGAACTCTGCATGGAAATGTCATTTAAGTAAATTTGGTAGTTGGCCGAATTTTCCAAAGGGTTGTCCCCATTAAAAGATGCAATCAACTCTTCATCGTAACCTTCAAAATATTCTTCCTTATAATCTTCCCATGCCTGTTCTGCAGAAACGAATTTTTTCTCAGACACTTCAGCTCTTTTATCAATCTCTTCCCCTATTTTATCAATTTGTTCCTGTTCGATTCCTTCATCAAAAAATACAGTTACTGCAACGGATTCCTGTGCAGACTTAACCATCGAACTAAAATTTACAACTACAATATAGAAAATCCCGAACAAGAATATACATGCCCCCATTGTTGCAATCGAGGCAATCGAAAACATCTTATTTCGTCCAATATTGGCAATCCCCTGCTTAAGGGAATAAAAAAACATATTAATCTTCATCTACATAACCACCCTTCTTCGTATCGCCAACCAGCACACCTTTCTTCATGGTGATTACACGTTTTTTCATAACCTTAACAATTTCCATATTATGCGTTACGACCACAACAGTTGTTCCCCTGTCGTTAATCTCTTCTAAAAGTTTCATGATTTCCCACGCATTATTGTTATCCAAATTACCTGTAGGTTCGTCTGCAAGCAATATCTTTGGTTCATTGATTAAGGCTCTTGCAATTGCCACCCTTTGCTGTTCCCCTCCAGATAACTGTTTCGGAAAAGAACGGTATTTGGCCGCAAGACCAACCACCGAGAGCATCATCGGAACTTTCTTCTTAATGGAAGAAGCCGACTTCCCTATTACTTTTTGGGCAAATGCGACATTTTCATACACATTACGATCTTTCAACAAACGGAAGTCCTGAAATACTACGCCTATGTTACGGCGGAATTTCGGTATCTGCGGTTGCTTAATCCGGTTTAATGACTTCCCGTTCACAATGATGTTCCCTTCACTCGCATCTAATTCTTTTAGTAAGAGTTTGATTAATGTGGACTTTCCCGAACCACTGTCTCCTACTATAAATACAAATTCACCCTCTTCAATTTCCAAGCTAACATCATTAAGCGCCGGCATGCCTGCTGCATACGACTTGCTGACATGTTCCAGTTTTATCATAACTTACTCCTTATTTTAATAATCCAAACTCTCCATGTACTTCATATATTTAACAACCATTAATGCAATCTTGAATGTGATTGCATCCTCAAATACTCTTAAGTCCAGATTCGTCGTCTTCTGCAATTTATCCAAGCGGTATACCAATGTATTACGATGAATATATAACTGTCTCGACGTCTCTGATACATTCAAACTATTTTCAAAGAACTTATTAATGGTAGTTAAAATCTCATCGTCAAAATCACTCAGTGATTTCCCATCAAATATTTCCTTAATAAACATCTTACACAAAGGGATTGGCAACTGATAAATCAATCGTCCGATTCCTAATTGCGAATATGCAATTACATCCCTTTCCTCGAAGAAAATACGTCCGACATCTAAGGCCATTCTTGCCTCTTTATAGGAACGGGATACCTCCTTAAGACCTTCAACAATTGTACCATAGGCCACATGGATGTGACAATCCAAATCTGTCTTAAACAAATTCACAATACTGTCTGCGGTTTTATTCAAGTCAGCATAGGTCTCATTCTCACCCAACTCTTTTACAACAATAATGTTCTTCTCATCTACCGCAGTAACAAAGTCCTTCATCTTAACCCCGAATAAAGAATGTATCTTCTCCATCTCGGTACCGTCTTTTTCTTTGTTTATCTCTACTATAAATACCACACGTCTTACATCAATATCAATGTGTAGTTTTCTGGCACGATTGTAAATATCCACCAACAACAGGTTGTCTAACAAAAGATTCTTCACAAAACTGTCTTTGTCAAATCGTTCCTTGTACGCAACAAGAAGATTCTGAATCTGAAAACATGCAAGTTGTCCTACCATAAATACATCTTCCGATTCGCCTCCAACCACTACGATATATTCCAGTTGGTATTCATCAAATACTTTTAAAAACTGATAGCCTGCCACCACCTGGCTGTCTGCTGTAGACTCCGCAAAAGCTTTTGCCGGTTCTATAAACTGTTCCGTCTGGTTTGTTGTTGCCGCAAGTACTTTCCCCTCTGTATCTATAATACAAAAATCAGTTTTCGTAATCTCTTTTAGCCCTGCAATTGTATTCTGAAGTATCTGATTTGAAATCATATATATTCTCCTTCTCCCAATATTTGTACTTTTGCATAAATATCAGTTATTATTTTAATACATTCTTACAAAAAATAAAAGAGAAAATGTACACCTTTTATACATTTCCTCTATTTTTTTCATATTGAATTGGTAGTTTTTCACTACTATAACGCAATTGAGCTTACTTAACGATTCTTAAATTTTTATTTTATATCTCATTCAAAAAATGAACAAAATGTATTTATGTGAACAAAATGCAAACATTCCTTTAATTATTCGACAATTTCATACATTTTTTTCTATTATTTTACAGATGAAATGTCAAGTAAAATTTTGAGAAATCGGTTTTTTTTCGTTTTTTATACTTAATTCACAAATCTTGGAATCTAATGTTTTTTTTAAAAACAAGAAATTTTTTCGCTTTTTTTGTGGATAACGTGAATAACTCGGTGTATAACTCATTTTTCAAGCATTCCCAAACTCTAAAATGTGGATAACTTTCTTTCACACTTTTTCTCATCCGATTTATTAATAAAACCTTTTTGTGCATTTTGTACAATTATAGCTTTTTTTGTCATTTCTAAAAATTGCAAGTTTTGAAACCAAAATTTCATTTTTCCAGTTTTGATTCCTTTACCATTCTTAGAATTTAAAAAGAGCAGGAATTCCTGCTCTTAATAATCGCTTTAAAAAATACGTCTTACCGCTAAAATTGTTTTATAATTAGCCGGCGAAGTATATTTGATTCCGCCCTTCGGATATGCCTGACTGTTACTTGCATGAACAATGGTATTATTACCTACGTAAATTGCAACATGTCCACTATAACAGATGATATCTCCCGGCTGCATCTCTGATACGCTAACCCCGTATCCAACACTTCTTAGTGAATAAGAAGAATGAGGAAGGCTCACGCCGAATGCTGCATATACTGATTTTACAAATCCGGAACAATCCGCACCGTCTGTTAAACTTGTTCCACCTGCTCTATATGGATTTCCAACGAACTGGCATGCATAATTTGCAACCGCTTGTCCATTCGAGCCACTTGGTGGATTATATGGTCTTGAGCTTCCTGATGAAGATCCTCCGGAAGATGAACTACCTGAAGGTTTCTTACTAGCCGCTGCCTTCTTTGCAGCTTCCGCTGCTAAACGTGCAGATTCTTCAGCTTTCGACTCAGCATATTTAAATTCATAATTAAATGAAACAAAATCTGATGATACATATCCTAGTCCGTCTTTCGTAAAGACACCTACCCATCCGTCAGTTGTCTGTTCCACAACCTGTAATTTCTCTCCGGATGCAACAAGTCCGAGAACTTCTGATTCGGTACTTGCTTCTTTACGAATCTTTAATGTCTGGGTAATTACATATGCATATGGTGTACCCACACTCTTAACTGCCTCCTGATCTCCGACAATTAAGTATTCTGCTTTTACATATCCGGTTACACTGCCGGAAGTAATCTTATACCATCCGTCCAAAGTTTCAAGAACCGTTGCAACGGACTTGCTGTAAAGTTTTCCTGCTACTTCTGAATTCATATCAGGAGATGTTCTGATATTAACATATTGGTTAACATTAGAAACAGCCATCTCGCTAAAGTTTGCTGTTACTTTGTCTAATTCATTCTCGGCAATTGTTACTTTCGCCTGTGCGTCTTCTGTTAAACAGTTAGACATTACCTGCGATACTCCTGCGGTCAGATACGAAGATGTGCCTGTCTGGTTCTTCTCTCCATCTGACGGTGTAGCTGCAAATACGAATGATACACTTCCCATCGTCATTGTAGCTGCCATTAGAAGCGCAACTGCTTTTGAAGTTTGCTTATACATTGTTATCCTCCAATAAATACCCCTAATTGTTACAAAATTGTTACAAAACACTTCGTTGCAATTATAACAAAGGATTCTATAATGTGTCAACCCCCCAAATATTGTGCTTTTATTCAAATTCCTATTGATTTTTTCCTATTTATAGTTCATAATATACATATAGATGGTACTATTGACCTAATCAAGAAAGGATGGTGTTTTATGGAAATTGCAGGAATTAGTATTGCTTTAAGCGCACTTCAGTCGGTTTCTTCGTCTTCATCCGTTTCTGCTGCTGCCAGCATGAAAATGTTAGATAACTCCTTAGAAATGGGAGAACAACTCTCAGCCGGCATGGTCAAAATGATGGAGAATTCCGTCACACCACAACTCGGAGGAAATATTGACATATCTATATAAAAAAGGAGCCAAAGCTCCTTTTTTTATTTATAAAACTCTGTTATTTTAATGCAATTGCCTCAATTTCAATCAAAACATCTTTCGGCAATCTCGCAACTTCTACACAACTTCTTGCTGGATAGCTTTCCGAAAAAAATGTCTTATACACTTCATTAATTGCAGCAAAATCCTCCATGTTTTTAATAAAAACTGTCGTTTTTACAACATTTCCCATATCTGTTCCCGCAGCGATTAGCAACTGTTTCAGATTTTCAAGTGCTTGCTTTGCCTGTTCTACAGAACCTTCCGGGATTTCACCCGTTGACGGTACAACCGGAATAATTCCGGATGTATATACCATCCCATTTACTTCAATTGCCTGTGAGTAAGGTCCGATTGCCGCAGGTGCTTTGTCTGTTGCGATTACTTTTTTCATGATTAAATCCTCCTTATTTTACCATCATTGATATCTATTTTTCTTTGTTTATAAAGACCGCCTATCGCTCTCTTAAATGCATTTTTGCTGAGTCCGGTCTCTCTTTTTATTACTTCCGGAGATGCTTTTTCCGTAAATGGCAATACACCGGCATATTCATCCAAAAGTTCCATAATCTTTTTTGCATCTTCTTCCATTTGAATGTATGCCTTCTCGCGAATTGTCAAATCGAGTTTTCCATCCTCTTTGACTCCTACAACTTTAGCTTCTATCACATCACCAATCCTCAAATGAGAATGATCCTCATGTGCCGGAATACGTGCTGAAAAACAATCATCCACCGCAAGAAATGTTCCGAAATTATCGCTAAATTCATAAACGCGTCCACTTACAACATCATCCTTCTGATACGGAGAATCCGTGCGTAGCAAATCATACAAGCCTTTCATCGTTGCACACAACCGACTGCTTTTATCAATGTATAACGATACCAGTATTTCATCCATCGGTTGTACTTTCCTTGTCATCTCTTTATAAGGAAGAAACAAGTCTTTTTCCAATCCCCACTCTAAGAAGGCTCCTATTTTGCCCACCTCTTTTACCGTTAAAACGCCATATTTCCCTAATTCCAAAGCCGGCGTGTTTGTTGTTGCAATCAAACGATCCTTTGAATCTTTATATAAAAATACTTTAAGTTTATCTCCAAGCTTTATATCTTGAGGAACTTGTTTGCTTGGCAAAAGAACTTTCTCCTCAGAATTTGCATCTTGTGCTAAGTAGATTCCAAAATCTACCTTCTTTATATATATCAGTTCCTGATATTGACCAAGTTTCATATTTTCCCTTCCTGTTTCTTAACAAATTTAACAGTTGCATATGTCACGCCGGATGCATCCACCAAACGGACAAACCAATTATCCTCTTCCCTGGCAATCTGTGCTTGCATATAATCGCCCAAGATGGCTGATTTCTTATATTCAATATAGACTTCTCCAATCTCAAAATCTTCCGGCAAGTATTCGCACGCCAATAGAAAATATTTACCATTGTTCATATGTTGATTGGTATCTATAAAAAAGGAAGGAACGTGTATGGAATTACCTAATTCATACTCTTTTGCAAAGGCAATCTTACGTTCAATCTCTTTCATTTTGAGTGGTTCGTCATAAGTATATTTCTCAATTATATCAGCCGGTATCTTAAGCGGACGTCCCGTATCTAAATCAACAAATACCCAAATTGAGTTCGCATATGCCAGACAATTTCCCTCTTTATCTGTCATACGAAAGTTTCGATATCCAAACAAACCTTTCATGGCATATGGCCATGTTTCGATTATAATTTCTTCATTTAAAACAGGAAGTCTGTCTACGCATATCTGCCAAGCATTTAGCACCCATGCTTTTCTACGGTCAGATAAATATGTAATGCCGATTCCCATTTCTTCCGATTGTGCTACACAGCAATCCTGAAAATAGTCTATCAGTGCATCCCACGTTAATTCGCAATTCTCATCCACTTCACTATAACGCACTTTTCCTTGCATGCAATACATGACTGCTCCCCCTCAATCGTAGTAGCTACTACATAATATATTAAACTTATCTACTTCACAAAAAAAGCACTACATCCGTAGTGCTTAGCGCTGGCCCACAAGGATTCGAACCTTGAAATGACGGAGTCAGAGTCCGTTGCCTTACCGTTTGGCGATGGGCCATTATTCTCAACAAACGATAGTATACACGATGAAATTATTTATGTCAAGAATATTTTGATTTCTTTTCCTATTTTTGCATAGGATACCGTTTCCTTCCATTCCATAGCTGCTATTCCATTGGTTGCATCCAAAATCATCTTCTGTAATTCTTCTTTTCTTTCGCTTGGAATCAACAAATCCAACGAAACATTCTGCGCATACTCGGAAGAAATTGTTTCGATTTTTTCCTGTCCCGCCAAAAATTGGATTTTACCCAAGTTATTATAGTCTATTATAATATTTAAAATATCCCCGACTTTTTTCTGGAGAATCGTACAGTGTTCTAATCCTTCCTGGACAGCTTTTTGATAAGCACGAACCAAACCTCCTGTTCCAAGCAGCACCCCTCCAAAATATCGGGTGACGACTACTGCAACATCCGTAACCTGCGCGTTTATCAGTACGTCCAGCATTGGGCGCCCCGCAGTTTGTGCCGGCTCCCCATCATCCGAACATCTGGTAATCTCCCTGTTACTTCCTATAATAAATGCAGAGCAATTATGTTTTGCATCCCAATACTTTTTCTTCATCCGCTGAATAAAATCATTTGCTTCCTGTTCTGTTTTTACCGGTTCTATTGTTGCAATAAATTTTGATTTTTTTTCAACAATTTCCCCTACCCCGCCTTCGTATATCATATTAATCTGTTCCATTGATGCCATGATCCTTTCTAAAACGCAAGTAAACTACACTGTTATACTAACATATATCCTTTTATTTGTTCAATTTATTCTTTAATTTATAATTCAAATTTGGTATACTATTGTATATGCGTATATTTATACGCTTACTTCACGATGAAAGAAAATCATCACTGGGAGGATAGAATATGAACTATAGTTCAAAAGCGCTTTCTAAGCGACAAAAACAATTAGACTCAAAAAGTACGAAAGCATTGAATAAAGTAAAAGGGATTCTTTTGAAATTATTTTTAGTATGTTTCATAGCCGGCGGAGCAATCGGCATTAGTGCAGGCATTGGCGTTATGCACGGCATCATTGATTCCGCACCGGATATTTCCAAATACGATGTCATCCCTACCGGTTATTCAACAGTTGTACTTTCTGATGACGGACAAGAGATTGCCACTTTGGTAGAATCCGGTTCAAACCGCAAATACGCTACGCTGGATGAAATACCTCAAGATATGCAGGATGCTTTTATCGCAGTAGAAGATTCCAGATTCTATGAACACAACGGAATTGATCCAAAAGGTATCGCTCGTGCATTTACCGTAGGACTAAAAGATGGCGAATTCTCTCAGGGGGCCAGTACCATTACTCAGCAGCTTATTAAAAACAATGTGTTAACCACATGGACCTCTGAAACCTCTTTTATCGAAAAATTACAGCGAAAAGTCCAGGAGCAGTACCTTGCTATTGAATTGGAAAAGAAAGTAAATAATAAGGATTTTATTTTAGAGAGTTATCTAAACTCTATTAACTTAGGTTCTAACACCTTAGGTGTTCAAGCTGCTTCCAACAAATACTTTGGGAAAAATGTATCTGAGCTTACACTTTCCGAATCCGCGGTTATTGCCGGAATTACGAAAAATCCTTCTGCATACAATCCAATTACACACCCGGAAGCCAATGCAGAACGTAGAGAAAAAGTATTATCCGACATGTTAGAGCAAGGATATATTACGGAGGAAGAATATACAGAAGCAATGAACGATGACGTGTATGCCCGTATCGCTGAATATTCAGTTGTTGATACTAATTCCGTTAACTCCTATTTTGTGGATGCTCTAATCGAGGATGTATGTGAAGATTTGATGACTCAGAAAGGTTACTCTGAAAATGATGCCTATCGTCTCATTTATTCAGGTGGATTAACCATTCACTCATCACAAAACCTTGCAATGCAACAAGTATGTGACAATGAGGCAAATAATCCCTCTAACTATGCAACCAATCTGAAATATTCATTTGCGTTATCTTTCCAGGTGCGTAAGGCAGACGGAACTTATAAATCTTATTCAAACCAGACCATGCTTTCCTATTACAAAGCAGTCACAGGAAATGAAGATTATTCCATTAATTATAATTCCGAACAGGCATGTTATGATGCCATTGCCAAATATCAAATGGACGTTTTAGAAGAAGGCGATACGATTGTAGAAAACTCTACTGCTATTACCATTACATTAGAACCACAAGTTGCACTGACTGTAATTGACCAAAAAACCGGTCAGGTAAAAGCACTGGTCGGCGGACGCGGCACCAAACAAAGCAATCGTACCTGGAACCGTGCTACAGACACAACACGACAACCGGGATCTACTTTCAAAATTATTGCTTGTTATGCACCGGCATTAGATGCAGGCGGTCTGACACTCGCAAGCGTGCAGGATGACGCTCCTTTTACAGCCGGCACTAAAACATATCGAAACTACGATGGTTCCTACCGCGGATTAACAAACATGCGAACGGCTATTACACATTCTATTAATATTGTAACAGTCAAGACCCTCGACCAAATTGGTGTGAATCTGGGTTATCAATATGCATCCAAATTTGGATTTACTACATTACATCAAAATGACAAGAATCTGGGTCTTGCCCTTGGTGGTTTGACAATGGGTGTAACAAACCTTGAACTTACCGCTGCATATGCAGCTATCGCAAATGCCGGTGTTTATAATGAACCATGTTTTTATACCCAAGTTTTGGACCACGATGGAAACGTTATACTGGATTCAGCAAACAACGAATCACATCGTGTACTAAAAGAATCTACCGCATGGCTTTTAACAGATGCAATGAAAGATGTTTTGACCGGCGGAACCGGAACTTCTGCCCGTTTCTCCGGCAGTGTAGCACAGGCCGGAAAAAGTGGTACAACAACCGGAAACAGAGATGCGTTATTTGCAGGATATACACCTTATTATACTTGTGTTGTTTGGGGTGGATATGATGACAACTCAAAACAATCCTCCACTTCCTATCCGAAGAAGATATGGAGAAACGTAATGCAACAAATTCATGCAGGTTATCCGGCTACTGACTTTACAGTACCAAGCGATATTGTAACAGAGACCGTATGTAAGAAATCCGGGCTATTACCGATAAGCGGAACTTGTGATTGTGATCCAAGAGGAAGTATGTATCACACGGAATTCTTTGCCAAAAGTTCTCTTCCTACAGAAACCTGTGATCGTCATATCGCATTAAATGTATGTACGTTAACCGGATTGCTGGTAGCAGAGAAATGCCCTGCTGATTGTGTAAGCAAACGTGTTTACCTGATTTGTCTCCCTGGAACACAAGATACTCCATATTCCATCGATATTGCAAATCTAAACAATCTATATTGTACGCATCCTCATTCCAGTCCGGAACCGGAACCGGATCCAGATGATGAAGATGATTCCGAAATAATTAGTGACGACGAACCAAACATTCATTATTAATCAGAAGGATTGCACTTTACAATTGTGCAATCCTTTTTTAATGCTTCTAATTACAAACACCGGATAACGAATAAGTACTGTTCGTTATCCGGTGTTGCTATTCTATCTTTTTATTACACTTCAAAAATTAGATCTCCATACGAAGGCATTGGCCATAATTCTTTGTCTACGATCATTTCTAATCGGTCAACCGGTGTTCTCAATTGTTCCATTGTAGTTTTCACCTCGTCTCGATAGAATACCGCCTGTCCTCTTCCGGCCTCAAGCAAGACACCTTTATCCGTTAATTCAATTAGTTTGGATAATGCAATTTTGGTATCCGATAACAATGCAGATGTCTCTTCTAGTAATTCTGTTTGAACACTAATATCTGCATCCGGACAAGCTGTTCGAACGGAATTAATCGAATTCGCCAAAGCAGTAGTATATTTAATTACAGAAGGTATAATCTGTTTTCCCGCAATATCAATCATGGCTTTCGCTTCAATGTTAATTGTCTTTGCGTAAGTCTCATATTCTATTTCTACGCGGGATTCCAGTTCTTTCTCCGTAAAAACATTAAACTTCTCAAAAACTGCAACAGATTCCTTGGCGGTATAAGCAGGTATTGCATCCACCATTGATTTGATGTTTGCCAAACCACGCTCTTTCGCCTCTTCCATCCATTCATCCGAATATCCATTCCCATTGAATACAATCCTCTCATGTGCTGTTGCATATTGCTTAATCAATCTATGTACAGCCTTGTCAAAATCTTTTGCCTTCTCCAGCTTATCACAGGCTTCTGAAAAAGCTTCGGCAACGATTGTATTCAATATAATGTTTGGCTGAGCTACAGAATCCTGTGATCCAACCATTCTAAATTCAAATTTGTTACCAGTAAACGCAAACGGAGATGTTCTATTTCTATCAGTGGCATCTTTACGGAAATCCGGTAGTGTCTTCACTCCGGTCTCTAATCTCTTGCCTTTAATACTATGTGTTGCAGTACCGGTGTCTTTTAACTGTTCTAACACATCCTGTAACTGTTCCCCTAAATATACCGATAGGATCGCAGGTGGTGCTTCATTCGCACCTAATCTGTGATCATTTCCAACATCCGCGGCAGATGCGCGTAGCAAAGCCGCATGCTTATCTACTGCTTTTAACACGCAGGTTAACACAAGAAGAAATAACACATTCTCGTGAGGAACTGGCCCCGGTTCCAAAAGATTAATTCCGTCATCCGTAACCAATGACCAGTTGTTGTGTTTTCCGGAACCATTCACACCCGCAAACGGTTTCTCATGCAATAAACACTGTAAATCATGTCTTCCCGCAACCTTACGAAGCGTTTCCATAATCAATTGATTGTGGTCAACCGCAACATTACATTCTGCATAAATCGGTGCTAACTCATGCTGTGCCGGTGCCACTTCATTATGCTGTGTTTTGGATGAAACTCCAAGCTTCCACAATTCCTTATTCACATCTCTCATGTAGGATGCAATTCTCTCTCGAATGGTGCCAAAATAATGGTCGTCCATCTCTTGCCCCTTTGGAGGCATTGCACCAAACAATGTACGTCCGGTAAAAATCAAATCCTTGCGTTGCAAATATTTCTTTCTATCTACAATAAAGTACTCCTGCTCCGGTCCAACCGAAGGCGTCACTTTTGTTGATGTGGTATTTCCAAACAATCTTAATAAACGGAGAGATTGCTCATTGATTGCTTCCATAGAACGCAATAATGGTGTTTTCTGGTCTAACGATTCTCCCGTATAGGAACAAAATGCAGTCGGGATACATAATGTCGCCCCTGCGGCATCTTGTCTTACAAACGCAGGAGATGTACAATCCCACGCCGTATACCCTCTTGCTTCAAATGTCGCACGCAATCCGCCCGATGGGAATGAGGAAGCATCCGGCTCCCCTTTAATCAGTTCCTTACCTGAAAAACTCATAAGTACTTTTCCATTATCCATTGGGGATGTAATAAACGAATCGTGCTTCTCCGCCGTTACCCCTGTTAATGGTTGGAACCAGTGGGTATAATGTGTTGCACCTTTCTCTATTGCCCATTCTTTCATCTCATGTGCAACCACATCTGCTGTCTCCAGATCTAAGTCTTTTCCTTCTTCCATCACTTCATGGAGTTTCTTGTAAACCTTTTTCGGAAGACGTTCCAGCATAACGGCATCACTAAATACGTTTTCACCAAAAATCTTAGCAACATTAAAATACTCCGTATCGCTCATGTATAATCCTCACTTTCTCACCAGTTCATTTTAATAACCATTCGATAAAAAGGGCATTCCAACATACAATTGGAACGCCCCCGTTCATTTCGTATCATTTCTAGGTATAAGATACCGCAGATAACATGAAATTGCAACTAAATTTTGTTAATTTTATGCTTTACCTACAGAACCGAAAAGTTCCATTTTCTCTTTTACAGTCGCTTTAATTGCATCGAATCCAGGTGCAAGTAATTTTCTAGGGTCAAATCCTTTTCCCTCTAAATCCTTACCGGCTTCTACATACCCGCGCGTTGCTGCTGCAAACGATAATTGACATTCTGTATTAACATTAATCTTAGCCACTCCAAGAGAGATTGCTTTCTTAATCATATCTTCCGGAATACCGGTTCCGCCGTGAAGTACTAATGGCATATCTCCTGTTTTCTGCTGGATTGCATCTAATGTTTCAAAACTAAGACCAGCCCAGTTCTCCGGATATTTTCCATGGATATTGCCAATTCCTGCAGCCAGCATATCAACTCCCAAATCCGCAATCGCTTTACATTCTTCCGGATCTGCACATTCACCGGCTCCTACAACACCATCTTCTTCACCACCAATTGAACCTACTTCTGCTTCGATTGACATACCCATAGCATGTGCTACTGCAACGAGTTCTTTTGTTTTCTCGATATTCTCTTCAATCGGATAATGAGAACCATCAAACATGATAGATGAAAATCCTGCTTTGATACATTTATAACATCCATCATATGTACCATGGTCTAAATGAAGTGCTACCGGAACCGTAATATTTAATTCCTCATCCATCGCTTTTACCATGGAAGCAACTGTCTTAAATCCTGTCATGTATTTTCCAGCACCTTCTGATACCCCAAGAATAACCGGTGAATTCAATTCCTGTGCTGTTAACAAAATCGCCTTTGTCCATTCTAAATTATTGATATTAAACTGTCCAACTGCATAATGGCCAGCTTTTGCTTTATCAAGCATCTCTTTTGCAGAAACTAACATTCTTTTGTCCTCCTAAAAAATAGATAAATTGATTATATTACATTTTATAACAAAAATAAAGTTATGATTTTGGTTCTACTATAATTTTTATCCTTTGATGTAGATTTTTGACGGTTAAATCCGTATAATCTCCTCCAAATTCACCGTCTGTAGTCCAAGCTACTGCTTCTTCTGATTCAAAATGAATTTCATTTGTTTTAAATGAGTAGATTAAATCTGATGTATCTTTTTTGCTGGTTAAACATGATAAAATTTCAGTCAGTTCAATCGGATTCTTTGGTTTTTTAATCAATGTCACCTCAAAAACACCATCATCTAATTTCACATCTTTTCCCGTAATTCCGGAGAATCCACCAACAGAAACCGAATTGGTAACCATTCCATAAATGAATTCGTCTTCTATCACCTGGTCCTCCCAGGATATTTTCATTTTGTACTTTTTCATCCGATGTAATTGTTTTGTTCCCTCTAATATGTATGCCAAATGTCCCAAAACATTTTTCATCTGTTGGGATGTTTTATAAGAAACCTCTGTGAAAACTCCAAATGCAGCCACATATACAAATGTATCTCCGTTGAAATAACCCGAATCGCATGCAAACGGTTCTCCGCTGACCGCAACTTTGGCCGCATTTACCATGCCTTTTGGTATTTCTAATGAGTTTGCAAAGTCATTGGTGCTCCCCGCCGGAATATATCCAAGTGGGATGTCTGCACCGTTTTGCAAAAGTCCGGTAACCGTTTCATCCAACGTTCCGTCTCCGCCGCTACAAACGACCAAATCATAGTCTCCTGCACATTCAGCCACTTTTCTGGTTGCATCTCCACCTGCTTGGGTCGGATAAATTGTCACATCATAATCTGCCTTTACCATGATATCAACAATGTCAAACAAGTGCTTTTTGATTAATCCCTTTCCCGATTTCGGGTTATACACAAATAACATTTTTTTCATATTTTTTCCCTCTTACTCTTATTGTATCGTATCTGCCAACTCTGCCAACTTCCTTAATCTATGATTGACCCCCGATTTACCAATTGGTGGGGTAAAATAAGTCCCCAATTCTTTCAACGGTGCTTCCGGGTATTCCAAACGAATCATTGCCATCTCTTTTAGTGCAGGTGAAAGCTGATCCAACCCTATATTCTCTCTAATTTTCTCAATATCCTGAATCTGTTTCACTGCCGCATTTACAGTCTTGCTGATATTCGCTGTCTCACAATTCACCTTACGGTTAATGGAATTTCTCATATCCTTTATGATTCTTACATTTTCCAGATTCATCAAAGAAACATGCGCCTCCATAACGTTAAGCAAATCTACAATCTGTGCTGCATCTTTCAAATACACAATGTAGTTTTTTTTGCGTTCCACAATTTTGGGATCCATGTCAAAACTTTGTATTATTTCTTGTAAAACAACCGCTTGTGTTTCTTCTTTACAAACAATCTCTAAATGATACGACTTATTCGGATCACTAACGGAACCCGATGCTAAGAATGCACCTCTGATATACGCACGACTGCAACATATCGATTCTTTTACCAAAATATTTTGCAATTCTTCTAATATACGAGCGGAATCTTCTTTTGATATTTTATCAGAAATATCGATAGCAAAAAGCTTTTTCATTAAAATTGCACATTTCTCAAGGAAATAAGGTGCATCAGACTCTAAGATGAGTGCTCCCTCTTCCATATGCGAGTCCATCTGCAACATCGCCTTTAATTCTGCAAGTCGACAATGTCTTGTTTTACTGTATTGCTTTGCCAATTCTCTTTTTACATCACTTGAAAAAGACATTTTATTTTCCTCTTTTTGCATCTTTGTCAATATCACAATGCTCAATCTTCAGGCCATACTCGCTATTTCCTCTCAAACGCGAATGCAATTCATTGGCCAGTGTAACCGAGCGATGTTTTCCGCCGGTACACCCAATAGCGATTACTAGATGGTTTTTTCCCTCCGAAATGTAATTCGGAATCAAAAAATTGACCATATCCTCAAGTTTATCGATAAATTGATTCGCCTCTTCAAATTGCATTACATAATTCTGAATCTCTTCATCATTCCCCGTTTTATAACGAAGACCTTCCACATAATACGGGTTCGGAAGAAATCTTACATCCATAACAATATCTGCATCGGATGGAATTCCATATTTAAAACCAAAGGACAAAATCGTCACAATCAGACTCTTATAATCTTGGTCCCGCATAAATATATTCTCAAGTTCTTCTCTTAATTCACGTGTAAGGAGATGACTTGTATCTATAATAAAATTCGCGCAACTTTTGAGATATTGTAACTTTTCCCGTTCTTTTTTAATCCCCTGATCAACCCGTTCTTCTCTTGCCAACGGATGATTGCGACGCGTTTCTTTATAGCGCTTTAGCAAAATTTTATCTTCGGCATCTAAGAAGAGAATCTCATAGGCTGTTTTTTGTTTTGTCAGGGTATCCAGAGTGTTTTCAATGCCTTCTAACGCAATGCCGTTTCGAACATCAATGCCGATTGCAACACGTTCTACCTCACTTTGAAGGCTGTTGGAAAAATCAACAAAACGCTCCAACAACGACAATGGCAAATTATCGATGCAAAAAAAACCCATATCCTCCAGCATTTTCATTGCTGTACTTTTTCCTGCTCCTGACATACCTGTCACAATTACAAGTTTCATGATGTATCCTTTCGTTTCTTGAATCTAATCCGTTATTGAAACTCTCCAAGCATTTTTATTTCCGGTTCCAGCGTTACCCCATAAGTGTTATATACTTTCTCTTTTACCTGTTCAATCAGGCAAACTACGTCCTGCGCGGTTGCGTTTCCTGTATTAATTACAAAACCGCAGTGTTTCGACGATACCTGTGCTCCTCCCACCGTAAACCCGGCAAGATTGGCATCCATGATTAATTTTCCCGCAAAATATCCCTCCGGTCTTTTAAATGTGCTTCCGGCGCTTGGATATTCCAATGGTTGTTTGGATATTCTCTGTTCTCTAAGCTGTGCCATTTTGTTGCGAATCTCTTCTCCTTTTTCTTCATGGAGCAAAAACTCTGCCTCCAAGACAATATATCCTTTCTGCGAGATACAACTATGTCGATATCCCAAGTCCAAGTCATCTTTTGATAATTCCAAAACCGTTCCATTGCCGTCCATGACCGTTGCTGTCTCGATAATATCCTTGATTTCTCCTCCATAGGCACCGGCATTCATCACAACAGCACCTCCGACACTTCCCGGAATCCCTGCGGCAAATTCCAGTCCTCCCAGTTCTTCTTCCGCCGCAAAGTTTGCTAATCTGGATAATAATGTTCCTGCTTGTGCCTTGATTCTCATTCCATCTCTTTTCAATTGTTGTGCCTGATTTCCAATCTCAATCACTACACCTTTAATTCCACAATCTCCCACCAGCAGATTGCTTCCGTTTCCGATTACAGTATATGGAATATTGCACTCCTTAGCTGTTTCGATGATATATGCGATTTCGTCAATGGCCGCCGATATAAAATAATCCGCTTCCCCGCCAATGCGAAACGATGTATGACGACTCATCGGTTCCTGCTGTAAAACGCGCTCTTTTGGTATTTTTTGTATTATTCTATCGTAAAAAGTTCTCATGCTATGCTTCCTTTAAAAATGCTTTATAGCCATTATATGCTTCATATAAATCTACTTTACTGATAATCTCCCATGGAGCGTGCATATTTAATACTGCAACACCACTGTCAATTACATTCATTCCATAATTTGCTAATATATATGCAATGGTTCCACCACCGCCCTGATCAACTTTACCAAGTTCCGCCGTCTGGAATGAAACATGATTGCTATCCATAATCTTTCTTAAAGTTGCTACATATTCTGCATTGGCATCATTGGAACCGGATTTGCCTCTTGCACCGGTATATTTATTGAAAACCATACCTTTCCCAAAATAAGCAGAATTTCGTTTTTCCATTGCAGAACTATAATTCGGGTCGTAGGCTGCTGATACATCCGAAGAAAGTACCTTTGATTGTCCAAGTGCCCTTCTCATTGCAAGTTCTGAATATTCTCCCAGTAAATTCATAATTTCAGCAACTACATTTTCAAAAAATCTGGATTGCATTCCGGTTGCACCAACACTTCCAATTTCCTCTTTATCTACGCATAGACAAACACTTGTATACTTTGGTTTTTTCATTTCCAGAATTGCCTGAAAAGATGGATATGCACATACTCTGTCATCATGTCCATATCCCATTATCATACTCTGATCCAATCCATAGTCCCGCGCTTTTCCGGCCGGCACAACCTCTATCTCTGCTGAAAGAAAATCGTCTTCTTCTATATCATACTTCTTCTTAAGAATTGTAAGGATATTCGCTTTTACACGTTCCTTTGTTTCTTCATCCTGTTTTATTGGAATACTTCCAATTAAAACGTCCATTTTCTCCCCTTCGATTACTTTGGAAGCTTTCTTTTCCATTTGTTCTGCAGACAGATGAACCAACAAATCACTAATTCCAAAAACCGGCTCATCTTCTTTTTCCCCAATGGATACTGAAACTTTTGTGTTGTCTTTTTTGCAAATAACACCATGCAACGCAAGCGGAATCGTTACCCATTGGTATTTTTTAATTCCGCCGTAATAATGAGTATCGAGCATCGCCATTCCCGTGTCTTCATATAAAGGCACCTGCTTCAAATCTAATCTGGGCGAATCTATGTGTGCACCTAAAATGTTCATTCCTTTTTCTAGCGGCTCTTTTCCAATCACAAACAACGCGAGTCCCTTGCCCATATTGTTTGCCACAATTCGATCCCCTGTTTTTAATTTTTTCTTAGCAGCAATTGCCTGTTTTAAATCAACAAAACCATTGTTTAAGGCTTCCTGGTACATAAAGTCACAACATTCTCTCTCTGTTTTACAATCGCTTATGAACGCACGATACCCCTCTGCAAACTGAAAAACCTTATTGCGGCTTGCACCCTCCGGGTATTTTTCCCATGCATTTTTTTGTTCCATGTTGTAACCTCCTCATTCTAATTTAATCATTATCATCCTGTCGTGTCAGGTTCTCCTGAACACGACGATATAATTCCTGTGCTGCATTATATCCCATCTTTTTCTGTCGGTGATTCACTGCAGCCGCTTCGCAGATAACTGCAAGATTTCTTCCCGGTCGGATTGGAAGTGAGTGGCATACCACTCGATTTCCCAGATACTCTGTATATTCTTCTTCAAGTCCCAGACGGTCATATTCTGCATCTTTTTTCCAATCTTCCAGTTTAATAACCAAATCTATCTGTTGTTTTTCCTTAACACATTCAACACCGTAGAGCATCTTAACATCAATAATTCCGATTCCACGTAATTCGATAAAATGACGCGTTATATCCGGTGATGTCCCAATCAATTGATGTTCGTTTATTTTGCGAATTTCTACCACATCATCCGTTACCAGACGATGCCCTCTTCGAATCAATTCCAATGCGGCTTCACTCTTTCCGATTCCACTTTCTCCGGTAATCAGAAGACCCTCTCCATACACATCAACAAGAACTCCATGAATGCTAATACATGGAGCTAATTGTTCTCCAAGTGTATAAATTAATTCCGCAACAAACGCAGAGGTAGAACGACTTGTTCCGAGTATTGGGACATTATTCTTCATAGCCGCTTCTATAAATAACTCATCCGGTTCCAAATCTCTACAGAAAATAACACACGGAATATCATATTTTAGAAACTCTTCATATCGAACACGCTTCTCTTCTTCTTTCATGTGTTCTATATAAGTATATTCAACATTACCGATTATCTCTACCCTGGATTGTTCAAAATGCTCAAAATACCCACACAATTGCAATGCAGGACGATTTACATCGCTTGATTTGATTTTACATTTTTTTAAATCAATTTCATCCGTAAAACACTTCAAGTCTAATAAGTCCATTATTTTGGCTACGCTAACTGTTGTTTCTCTTTTCATTTGTAAATCCTCCCAACATACATTCTGCCCACATTTTAACATAAAATTACACAAGTGAAAAGATTCCTATTTATGAAAGAAATCATATACGTTACAAGCTGCTGTTTGGTTCATCCCATCAATTGCTGCAAGTTCCTCTACAGAAGCCATTTTTATTTCTTCCAGCGACTGGTAACTTTTCATTAATGCTTTTCGTCTGCTCTCTCCGATTCCCGGAATTGTATCAAGTAATGATTGCGACTGTTTTTTGCTCCTTAGCGCACGATGGTATTCTATTGCAAACCTGTGTGCTTCATCCTGTATTCTTGTTATCATCCGAAATGCTTCACTGTGTGTATCAATTTCAATTTCCTGATTATGAAAATACAGACCTCTTGTTCTGTGTCTGTCATCTTTAACCATTCCGCATACCGGAATCACCAGACGTAGTTCTTCCAGCACTTTAAGGCAAATATTTACCTGCCCCTTTCCACCATCCATTAGAATCAAATCCGGAAAACGATTAAAAGAACCACTCTCGTTTTGTTTTTCATTTAGTCCATGACGGAAACGCCTTGTCAAAACTTCATACATTGCGGCATAATCATCCGGACCCGTAACTGTTTTTAACTTAAATTTTCGATAATCACTTTTTTTCGGCTTTCCCTTTTCGTACACCACCATTGATCCTACCGTTTCAAATCCATTTGTATTCGATATATCAAATGCTTCGATACGCCTAATCCCACTTAATCCCAACAGATTCTCTAACTCTTTTACCGCTCCTAGCGTTTTGCTTTCCTCACGCATTATCTTTTCTTTATCCTGATTCAAAATCAGTTGGGCATTCTTTGTCGCAAGTTCCACTAAACGCTCCTTCATTCCTCTTTGCGGAATACGAAACGAAACTTTATTTCCCCTTTTTTGCGTCAACCAATCTTGCAACAATTCCATATCTTCAATTTCAATCGGAAGCATGATCTCCTTCGGAATATACGGAGTCCCGGAATAGAATTGCAGAACAAACTGCACCAGTATTTTTTCTTTGGTATCATCCGTTCCAACCCGAATATAAAAATGATCTTTTCCAATAATCTTACCCCCACGAACAAAAAACATCTGCACCAATGCATCCTGCTCATCCGTCGCTATTGCTATGACATCTTTATCTTCTCCATCTACATTGGTTATTTTTTGTGTCTGGGCAATCTGACTCACTCGCTGTAATAAATCTCTATATTCTGTTGCTCTCTCAAAGTCCAGATTCTCAGATGCTTCATACATCTTTATTTCTAATTCTTTTAGCACGGGGGCATAATTTCCATTCAAAAACTCTAACGCTTTGTGAACCTTTTCCCGATATTCTTCTTTGGTAATATTGCCCTGACACGGTGCCATGCACTGATGTATGTGATAGTTTAAACAGGCTCTTTCTTTTTTGGTATCACGCGGCAACACTCTGTTACATGTACGAAGTGAATAGATTTTATTTATCAGGTCTATCGTATCCTTCACTGCCTGAGCACTTGTGTACGGACCGAAATATTTAGAATGATCCCTTTTCATCTGCCTGGAAAACAATACCCTTGGAAAATCTTCCTGCACTGTAACTCTGATATACGGATATGTTTTATCATCTCGAAGCATCGTATTATACTTTGGTGTATATTCTTTAATCAAATTACACTCTAAAACAAGCGCTTCTAACTCCGAGTCTGTAATCACATATTCAAACCTCGCAATATGAGAAACCATCTGTTTCTTCTTGATTCCTTCATTATGACTTGGTCTGAAATATTGTCGAACTCTTTTTCGAAGACTTAGTGCCTTGCCAACATATATAATTGTATCATCTTTATTATACATAATATAAACTCCCGGCAAATCCGGGAGTTTCTTTAGTTCCTCTTGTATATGAAACATATTAATCCTCAAACATATCCATAATGTCATCTGATTCATCCGATATTCCCTTCATCTGACGGAACATCTTCATAAATTCTTTACCTGTAATTGTTTCTTTTTCAAATAGGTATTCTGATATCTTATCTAATATTTCTCGATTGTCGGTAAGCATCTGCATTGCTTCCTGATATTGTGTATTAATAATTTGAAGAACCTCATTATCTATTAAAGCTGCTGTATCTTCCCCACAAATCAGCCCTGCACTACCCTCTAAATACTGATTCTCAATGGTTGCCAGACACATCATTCCGAATTTGTCTGACATACCATACATGGTTACCATCGCACGGGCAATTTTTGTTGCGTTCTCGATATCATTCGCAGCCCCGCTCGTCGCTGACTGAAATACCAAAACCTCTGCCGCCCGACCTGCCATATACGTACGTATTTTTGCAAGTAATTCTTCTTTTGTCTCCAGGAACTTCTCCTCTTCCGGAGTTTGTAGCGTATATCCCAACGCCCCCATCGTTCTTGGAACAATTGTAATCTTCTGAACCGGTTCCGAATCTTTCTGTAACGCAGATACCAATGCATGCCCCACTTCATGATAAGAAACAATCTTACGCTCGTGTTCGCTCATGACACGGTCTTTTTTCTCTTTGCCGCCTACCGCAACTAATTCAAACGCTTCAAACAAATCACTCTGATTTACAAATTGGCGATCGTTCTTTACAGCAATAATAGCTGCCTCATTAATCATATTCGCCAAATCGGAACCAACTAATCCGGCGGTTGCCAATGCAAGTGCATCTAAGTCAACCGTTTCATCCATTAAAACATCTTTGGAATGAACCTTAAGGGTTTCTAACCTTCCTTTCAAATCCGGCTTGTCAACAATAATTCTTCGGTCGAATCTTCCCGGTCTTAGCAATGCCTTATCCAACACTTCCGGTCTGTTAGTTGCTGCCAGGATTAATAATCCTTTCGACGTATCAAATCCATCCATCTCTGCCAGAAGTTGATTTAACGTCTGTTCTCTTTCGTCATTGGATCCACCATATTTACTGTCTCGGCTTTTTCCGATTGCATCTATCTCATCTATAAAAATAATACACGGAGCCATCTTCTGGGCTTCTTTAAATAAATCTCTTACTCTTGAAGCACCTACACCAACGAAAATCTCCACAAAATCAGATCCGGCCAATGAAAAGAACGGAACATTTGCTTCTCCTGCAACCGCTTTGGCCAACAATGTTTTACCGGTTCCCGGAGGTCCAACCAGCAAGGCTCCTTTCGGAAGTTTCGCTCCGATTTCTTTATATTTCTTTGGATTGTGCAAAAAGTCCACCACTTCCTGCAAGGACTCCTTTGCCTCATCCTGCCCTGCGACATCTTGAAAAGTAACACCAGTCGACTTTTCAACGTATACTTTCGCTGAGGACTTGCCAACGCCCATTGCGCCGCCACCCATCTTTTTCATAAAGAATCCTAATACAATCCAAATTAAAACAATTGGAACCACAAATCCTAAGATATTCATAATTAGGGTCGACGTGTTATCAGGAACACTGATCTTTATTTCGATTGGCTCATCTTCTTTTGTTGTTGAATTCTTAAGCGTCTCAATCAATGTCGGGTCTTCAAAATTAGACGATCTTCCATATCCTGTATAATAAGTTACTTCATAATCCTTTTCATCCTCTACAAGAGTATAATCAATCTCGTACGTACCAAACTCTACGGATTTAATGTTTCCATCTTCTAATTCCGTAATAAATTCATTATACGTTGTTTCCTGAGAACTCATCTCTGATTGTCTGTTAAAAATATAGGTTATGATAAGTAGGGCGATTAGCGTAACTACAATAAAAGATAACAGCATCTGTCCATTATTCTTCTTCTTGCCATTTTTATTATTATCCTGTTCCCCATTCGGGTTCGATTGGTTATTATTATTGTCCATAATTCCTCCGATTTTCGTCACTTGTACAACACTTTTATTATATGAAAAAGAGTTATCAAAATCAATATTTAGTTCATGAACTTTTTTCCAGTAATACTGTTTTTTCGACAGAACTACATCTGATGACGAACGACGCGGTATTCATCCCCCGATCTATAATACGGGCATTCCTTATAACTACTCTGCATGAACCTTGCCATATCATCTTCATCCATGTTTACCGAGCAATAATAAGTTTCATCCTCCGGATCGTATTCATTAAAAGCGCAAAAATCGCAACTCGTCTGCATATTTGCCTCCTTAGCAAAACTTGTTTTGTTCCTCATAATACACGTAATCTATTCTTTCTAATTTCTTACGGATTTCATCCGGGTCCACGCGGTAATACACTGCCAATTCTTCCAAAGAAGAAAATTCATCTCTTAATTTTGTATTTACAACACTTACCAGTAAATACGGATCTGATGGTAAATTCATATTGACCTCCCTGAGTTTTTTTCTGATTTGTTTGGGATTCTCTAAGTAATAGCCCATAATCTCCCAGAACCTTGCATTATGAGAAGGTTCTATGATGTGACATAATTCATGAACCACTACGTATTCAATACAATCAATTGGCGCTTTTGCCAGTTCTAAATTAAAATTCAAGTGTGCGGTTTGGGTATTGCAAGATCCCCATCGGCTTTTCATTTTCCTTATCGTAAAACCGCTGGATTTTACCTGCATCCTAGATTCCCATTTTAGGATAAGACCATCAATCACTACTTTTAAATACTTCCGATAGAGTATCTCTACTTTCTTTGACTCCACATATTCCATCGGTAATGTGGTTTCCTGTATCTGTTTTATGTTTTTCTCAATCCAGTCTTTTCTTTGAAGAACAAAGTGTTCTATCTGATCTTTGCGTATTCCGGCCGGCGCACTGATTGAAACGGTTCCATTTGCCTTATGAATTCGCAAATAAATATTTCGAATTTTTTTATAATTAATATTGATAGGTATATTAGCAATTATTATTTGTTCTGTCATTGTTTTGGTTTCTCTCAGAACTCACACAAATGAAAAGAAGCCACTTCACGCTCAAGGCGATTATGACTTCTTTTCGAGGAGTTTAGTTATGAAAATGTTTATTAATAAAAAGGGAATAGTGTAAAGGAATAATCCTCTTCACAGATACTAGTATATCTTTAAATTGTGTTTTTTTTGTGTCCTATTTTTAATTTGTTTTTTCTACAATTAAACTATTTTCGCAACAATTTATTACACATTTGTATTTTTGTTGCAACATTTAAACTATTTTCAAACTGTACCGCACCCTTTTCTTCCTGCAAATTACGTAATCCAGCTTCTTCTAAACGACGTTTCATCTCTTTTGCTGTGCCTCTTCCTCCATCGAAAATAAGTACGTCTTCGCCTAATACGGTTTGTATCATTTCCTTCACAAACGGATAGTGCGTACACCCTAAGACAGTTGCATCAATCGGTGTGTCCTTGAATTCATAAAACAATTCTACCAAATATTTTCTCAGATCTTCTCCATCCAAATCTCCTCGCTCTACAAAATCCATAAGTCCCGGACATGCCAGGGGAATGATATCCGCCATATCCTGATAACAGGATATTAATTTTCGAAATTTTTCTTCTCTTATCGTCATCGGAGTTGCCATAACTAACACAGTCGGATGCTTTTTACACATAACTGCAGGTTTTACTGCCGGTTCTATTCCAACAATCGGTGTTTGCGGGTACCTTTCTCTCAACAAGCGAACTGCTGCACTTGTTGCTGTATTACAAGCTACCACAAGCGCCTTTGCCCCTCTCTCAAACAAATCCTTCGCATGACTCAATGTCAAATCCCTCACCTCTGCAAGTTCTTTTGTTCCATACGGTGCATTTTTCGAATCGCCGTAATATAAATAATTTTCATTCGGCATTATTTCTATCAATTCCCGGAGCACGCTAATTCCGCCAACACCGGAATCAAATACAGCTATCGGATTGTCATTTTGATTCATTTGACTCATCTTTTCCCCTTTCATACCCTTTAAAAATTGTTATAAGCATGCTATAATTATTTTGTTTCCGTGGTTTTTGAAAAGGAGAATGCTTATGACAAATAATACATCATACCTTTTTAACAACTTAAAACAATGTGAACTCTGCAAAAAACCACTCCCTCGACGCTATCAAGAAGGATTATGCCCAACTTGTCTCGATAATGAATTATTTAAAAAAGTGAAAGAATTCATTCGCGAAAATACTGTTAACGAATACCAGGTAGCTGAAGAATTTAACATTCCCCTTCGGCAAGTTAAAACCTGGATTCGTGAAGGACGCATTGAATACAAGAAGGATACCAGCATTGGTATTGAGAATATGCGTTGTCAACGTTGTGGAATTAAAGTTTCCTTTGGCTCACTCTGCCCAAAATGTCTCAAATTATTAAATTCTCCTATTCATATATATGGTCAGGCTGCTGATCCAGCTAGCGAATCCAAAATGCAGTATCTCGATAAGAAAAATGATGAGGATTAAAATCTTGCTTTGCAAGATTTTTTTAATGGGATAGAAAATCACAGATTTTCTATCCCATCCATATTCTCCACATTCTCCAGACTAATTTATTTCAAGAAACCATTTATAATTTGTTCTTCTGCTTCGCTTTCTGTTAAACCTAATGTCATTAGTTTAATCAATTGTTCACCGGCAATTTTACCAATTGCTGCTTCATGAATCAAATTAGCATCTATATTTCCTGCCGTCAACTGCGGACTTGCACTCACGACCGCTTCATCCATTATAATCGCATCACACTCACTATGTCCCGTACATTCACAATTACCGTTTATATTAGAATAAAATTCCTGCCTTGAATTATCCTTTGCAACAGACCTGGAAATCAAATTTGCACTACATCCAGCTCCATTCAAATCAACTGAAAAATCAGTTCTCGCAAACTGTTTTCCATGTGTCATAATTTTCTCTCTTACTTCTAAAACTGCACCTTTGCCCAGAACGCCTCGTGTAATTCGATTTGTAGAATCAACTCCTTTAATCTGAGTTGTTTCCATCTCCATATATGCACCTTCTTCAAGGTTTACAATGGTTTCAGGGTTCATAATATTCTCGCCTTTTCCGTCGCCCTCTCCATAATGACGTTCCACATATCGAACTTTTGCGTTTTTTCCCAAATAAAACGTATGAATTCCATCGTGTTTTGAAGTATCTACACCGCAATTGTGAATTCCGCATCCTGCCACAATTGTCACGTCTGCTCCTTCGCCTATATAAAAATCATTATATACAACTTCCTGAAGGCCACTTTGGCTTAAGATAACAGGTATATGCACACTTTCATTGACTGTATTAGGTTTGATAATAATATCAATTCCCTGCTTATCGTCTTTGGTTACAATATCAATATTCGCAGTTGTATTTCTGCTATCTGTCTTTCCATTCGCTCTAATATTGTATGCACCTTCCGGCACTTTGTGTAACCCTGCCACCTGTTCTAATAAATTCTTCTCAATTATATCCATCTTATTAATTTCCTTATCTCTTATTCTACTGCTTGTCCACTAAGTTTTGACATGACTGTGCGGTATATAACAAATTCGGCAAAACATCTTCCTTCTTGCCGACGTTATCAACTCTTCCATTCGCAATTACAACAATCTTATCCGCAATCTCTAATATCTTCTCTTGATGCGATATAATTAGGATAGAACCATTTATCTCATCACGCATCTTCTCAAACACTTTAATTAAACTATTAAAACTCCAAAGATCAATCCCTGCCTCTGGTTCATCAAAAATAGATAATTGTGTACTTCTTGCAAAAATCATTGCTATCTCTATTCTCTTAAGTTCTCCACCCGAAAGGCTCGAATTAATTTCTCGGTTAATATATTCTCTGGCACACAATCCAACTTCCGACAATATATCACAAATGGAAGATACCGACATCTCTTTTCCTGCCGCAATCGAAATCAAATCTTTTACCGTCAACCCTTTAAAATGAACCGGTTGCTGAAAAGCATAACTGATTCCCATTTTCGCCCTTTCGGTAATTCCCATATTCGTAATATCTTCATTATTAAATAAAATCTGGCCGCTTGTTGGTTTGATAATTCCGGCTATCATCTTCGCTAATGTTGACTTTCCACCACCATTTGGACCCGTAAGTGCAACAAAATGATCATCTATTACAAGATTAATATTTTTCAAAATCTCTTTATTATCCGTTTCTCCTGCCACTTCATAACATATATTTCTAAGTTCTAACATAATATACTCCTTTGACTAATATATGTTATTATATCCGTTCTTTCTTGATTTTTCTATAGTATTATATATTTTTCCGAAAATAATATGTTTTTTTCTTGACACAATCTGAAACATCGTGTAAAATCAATTTTGTTGTTGAGGTTAGCCCAGTTAGCTCAGTTGGTAGAGCAGAGGACTGAAAATCCTCGTGTCTCTGGTTCGATTCCGGAACTGGGCATTACACAACTTAATAATAATTTATGCGGGTGTAGTTCAATGGTAGAACACCAGCCTTCCAAGCTGGATACGTGGGTTCGATTCCCATCACCCGCTCTTTTTATTTCGTTATAAAGGTATCTGATAAGTTCTCTACATCGCTTATCAGATATCTTTTTTTAATAGCAAAAAAATGCCCCATATAGGGGCATTTTTATGATTCTATTTAATTAGAATGTCCAGTTTGACCAACTATTATTACCTGACCAACTGTCGCTTGACCAACTTCCAGTATCCCAGCCAGTAGACCAATCGTTGTTCCAGCCTGAATCCCATCCGGAATCCCAGCCAGTATCCCAACCATTATCTGTGCCAGAATCCCAGCCGCCGTTCCAGCCTGAATCCCATCCGGAATCCCAGCCGCTGTCCCAGCCTGAATCCCATCCGGAATCCCAACCGCCGTCCCAGCCTGAATCCCATCCGGAATCCCAGCCGCCGTCCCAGCCTGAATCCCATCCGGAATCCCAACCGCCGTCCCAGCCACTATCGGAACCTGAGTCCCAGCCGCCGTCCCAGCCTGAATCCCATCCGGAATCCCAACCGCTGTCCCAGCCTGAATCCCATCCGGAATCCCAGCCGCCGTCCCAGCCTGAATCCCAAGTCGGAGGCCAAGCGGTCTTAGGAAGACAATTAGGAAAACCAACTCC
>JAZUQL010000084.1:0-32118 GCA_045605685.1 Lachnospiraceae bacterium | reverse complement strand
CATGTATGACCGACATATGAGTCAGTACGGAAAAGAGGTATTTGAAAAATTAATCAATTATCTGTTGGCAGAAGGAATTGAAGTGGACTTATTCTTAAGTCCGGTAACACCGGGAATCTGGGACCGATTAGAGGCAGAATCGGAACACTATACCATTTTGCAAGAGTTAAATGATTATGCCTATGACATTGCCAATCGTTATGATTTAAATGTGATTGGTTCCTATAATCCATATGATTTAGAACTTTCCAATGAAGATTTCTATGATGCACGTCATGTTCGCAGAGAATTGTTAGGTGAATATTTCGATTTTACGGCTAAAAAAGAAGAATAAAAGAACAAAGAGTCCGCTTGCGGACTCTTTGTTCTTCTGGGAGATTGCGGAAAGGAGCAAGTGACGGATTCGGATTGGATAGTTTTTCTACATTGTGTTACAATAGGAAAAACAAAGAAAGGGAACGAAATGAAATGTTTGTAATTATGGGTTTGGGAAATCCGGATAGAAAATATCAGAACACACGCCATAATATTGGTTTTGATGTGATGGATGCACTTGCAGCAAAATATAATATTTCTATAAAAGAGAAAAAACATAGAGCACTATGCGGGAGTGGTTTTATTGAAGGGAGAAAGGTATTATTGGTAAAACCACAGACCTATATGAACCTAAGCGGAGAAAGTCTGGCAGATATCTTATCCTTTTATAAGATAGACCCTGCGGAAGAACTGCTGGTTGTCTTTGATGATATCAGTTTGCCGCCGGGACAGTTAAGAATCCGCAAGAAGGGGAGTGCAGGTGGACACAATGGAATAAAAAGCCTGATTGCACATGCGAAGACAGATGCCTTTTCGCGAATCAAAGTCGGAGTGGGAGAAAAACCGAAGGATTGGGATTTGGCAGATTATGTGTTGGGTCACTTTTCCAAAGAAGAGCGTGCCGAGGTGGATATCGCAATGCAGAATGCAATCGGGGCGATTGCATGGATTGTGCAGGGAGAGATAGATAAGGCGATGAACGAATATAACAGGAAACAGAGGTAGAGCGTGAATACATTTAGAAAACCACTGGAAAATCTTGCTGAGTTTCCGGAATTGTTACAGAAGATAAAAGAAAACAAGAACATGGTTTCCATTGCGGGGTGTATTGATGCACAGAAACCGCATATGGTCTTTGGGATAAGCCGGGATTACAGCAAGAAAGTAATTGTTACATTTGAAGAAAGAAAAGCGAAAGAACTTTGTGAAGAGTATTCGTTTTATGATAATAAAACAATTTATTATCCGGCGAAAGATGTTTTGTTCTATCAGTCAGACATTCGGGGGAATTTACTGACATCACAAAGAATTGAGGCGCTTCGTAAGATTCGTGAGAACAGGGAATGGACGTTAGTCACGACGTTTGATGCATTGATGAATACGATGGCACCACCTTGTAATCTTTGGGATTATGTACTGGAATTAGAGAGCGAATCGGTATTGGAGAGAGACCGGTTAACAGAGCAATTAGTTGCGATGGGCTATGAAAAAGAATATCAGGTAGAGAACAAAGGACAGTTTGCAGTAAGAGGCGGAATTGTTGATGTATTTCCGCTTACAGAGGAACTTCCTGTCAGAATTGAATTCTGGGGAGATGAGATTGACTCTATCCGCTCGTTCGACGTGGAAACACAGAAATCCATTCTTCCGCTAGAAACGCTTAGAATCTATCCGGCAGTGGAATTCGTATTGTCAAAACAACAGAAAACAGACGGAATTGAGGCAATGAAAGCAGATGCAGATGCGCTTGCAAAGCAGTATCGCTCGCAGATGAAAACAGAAGAGGCATATCGTCTTACCTCGCTTGCGCAGGAAATGGCGGAAGCGTGGGGGGAATTATGTGTTTTCGCAGGGATGGATGCTTTTTTATCCTATTTCTTCGAGGAGAGAATTTGTCTGTTGGATTATTTGAAAGCAGAGGAAACACTTTTGGTATTTGATGAGTTGACCCGTTGTTTGGAGAGGGGACGTCAGACCGAAACGGAATTTACGGATAGTATGAAACAACGTCTGGAGATGGGCTATATCCTACCACGTCAGATGAAGGAACTGTTTTCGCTAAACGAGATAATCGGACGCATCCATAAGTTTCCGGGGGTTGCACTTTCTACACTGGATGTCAAACCGGCAGGATTTCACTTTGGTGGGCAGTATCATATTCAGGCAAAGAGTGTTAGTTCGTATCATAATAGTTTTGATTTGTTGCGAAAAGATTTAAGACGGTATAGGAAGCAGGAGTTTAAGGTGATTCTGCTATCTGGTTCACGTACGCGTGCAAAGCGTCTGTCCGAGGATTTGTTGCAGGAAGGTTTTAACAGTTTTTACACAGAGGATTACAATCATGAATTGTATTCCGGGCAGATTATGGTGTGTTTTGGAAAAGTGCACAGAGGGTTTGAGTACCCGATGCTGCAGTTTGCGGTAATAACGGAAACCGACATCTTCGGCACAGAGAAGAAACGTAAGAAAAAGCATCATGCCTATGATGGGGAGAAAATTGCAAGTTTTACCGATTTGAGTGTCGGGGATTATGTGGTTCATGAGAATCATGGACTTGGTATTTATCGAGGCATCGAGAAAATCGAAGTCGATAAAACACAAAAGGATTATATCAAGATAGAATATGCAGGGAATTCGAATCTCTACATCTTGGCAACCCAGCTGGAAGCGATTCAAAAGTACGCCGGGAAAGAAGCGCGGAAACCGAAATTAAACAAATTGGGAGATCAGGCATTTTCCAGAACCAAAGCGCGTGTAAAAGGTGCCGTTGCCCAGATTGCAAAAGAATTAGTGGAACTATATGCAAAACGTGAGAACCAAAGGGGTTATGCATATGGGGAAGATACCGTGTGGCAGAAAGAGTTTGAAGAGTTGTTTCCGTTTGAAGAAACGGAAGATCAGGTTTTGGCGATTGAGGCAACAAAGCGGGATATGGAAAGCACGAAGATTATGGATCGCTTAATCTGTGGTGATGTGGGCTATGGGAAGACAGAGATTGCCATAAGGGCCGCATTTAAAGCGGTTCAAGAAGGCAAACAGGTTGCATATCTTGTTCCGACGACCATTCTTGCACAACAGATTTATAATACATTCGCACAGAGAATGAAGGACTTTCCGGTGCGGGTGGATTTGCTGTGTCGTTTCCGGACAACAGCACAACAAAAACATACAATTGAAGATTTGAAAAAAGGAATGGTAGATATTGTGGTGGGAACGCACCGCATGTTATCAAAAGATGTTGCATTTAAGGAATTGGGCCTGTTAATTGTGGACGAGGAACAACGCTTTGGAGTTACACACAAAGAAAAAATAAAACAACTGAAAACAAATATCGACGTTTTGACTTTAACGGCAACGCCAATACCAAGAACGTTGCATATGAGCCTGATAGGGATACGTGATATGAGCGTATTGGAGGAACCGCCGATGGACCGCGTTCCGATTCAGACTTACGTAATGGAATACAATGATGAAATGGTCCGGGAAGCGATTCAACGTGAATTGTCGAGAGACGGTCAGATTTATTATGTTTATAACAGAGTAAAGGACATCGCGGAAATGACGGCCAAAATCCGTCAGTTCGTGCCGGATGCAGTCGTAGAGTTTGCACATGGGCAGATGAAAGAATCCATGTTGGAAGAGATTATGTATCGTTTTATTAACCAGGAAATCGACGTGCTGGTGTCAACGACCATAATCGAAACCGGACTCGACATCTCGAATGTAAATACGATGATTATTCATGATGCAGACAATATGGGCCTTTCGCAGCTCTATCAGTTGAGGGGACGGGTAGGGCGTTCCAACCGAACCGCATACGCATTTTTAATGTATCGGAGAAACAAATTATTAAAAGAAGTAGCGGAAAAACGTTTAGCTGCAATAAAGGAATTTTCCGATTTGGGTAGTGGGTTTAAAATTGCAATGCGGGATTTGGAAATCCGTGGAGCCGGAAATCTTCTGGGGGCAGAGCAAAGCGGACATATGGAAGCCGTTGGATATGATTTGTACTGTAAGATGTTACACGAAGCGGTTCGGGAAGAAAAAGGGGAAGAACATGTAGAGAATTTTGAAACATCCATTGATTTATCCATTGATGCATTTATTCCACCTACCTATATCGCGAATGAACCGCATAAATTAGATATGTATAAACGAATGACCGGAATTGCATCACAAGAGGAATCAGAAGAGATTCTCGAGGAATTAATTGACCGGTTTGGCGAACCGCCAAAATCCGTATTAAATCTTTTGTCGATTGCAACTTTGAAAGCACAGGCACACCGGCTCTACATTCGAGAAATCATACAAAAAGGGAATGTTCTCAAGATTGTTATGTATGAAAATGCACAGGTAAACCCTGCAAAAATACCGGATTTCATCGCTTTATTTGCAAATTCGTTATCTTTTTTTGCAGATGCGAAAAATCCGTATTTTGAATATCTTCTAGGAAAGAATACAAGGGAAAAGGGACAAAACATCCTGGAAGTTTTGAACAATCTTTTGGAAAAAATGACGTTATTGATAACAAATGAATAAAACGACTTGCGACATTATCAAAAAAGAACTATAATAAATCGGATAGAGTATAAATTTTGACTATCGCAATAGGAGGAACTATGAAGATAAAAAGAGCATTACCATTATTATTGGCAGGAACATTAGTGATTTCATCCTTTGCCGGATGTAAATCTGATAACGGGAATGTAGTTGCCGTATTGAATGGAGAAGAAATACAGTTAGAGATTCTTAATTTTATGTGCAAATATGAGCAGGCGAAGAACTGTGATACGTATGTAGGATATTTTGGAGAAGATGTTTGGACCATGGACCTGTATGGGAATGGGGAGACAATGGGAGACACTCTAAAGGCAGAGATGGTAGAAGAACTCCATGAGCTTTATACGTTAAAACAGCACGCATCCGATTATGATGTAGAACTTTCTGATTTGGATATGGAAGCAATTGATAATATTACAACCACATTTTTGGCGGATTGTTCGGATGGTGCGAAGGAAGAGATGAATGCAACGGAAGAGGTTGTAACGGAGGTTCTTTCTTTATACAAACTTCGTGTCTTAATGAGCTCTGCAATTAAGGAATCAGCAGATGTGGAAGTTACCGATGAGGAAGCGAATATGCGTGGATATAGCATGATTTCACTTCCGAAGAATGGTTCTTATGATGAGAACTACACTTATATAGAGTTGTCAGACGAAGAGAAACAGCAAGTGTTAGACACAGCGGACAAGATTGAGGCTGCTGTTAAGGATACCGCAGATTTGGAAGTGATTGCGGAGGTCAATGGGGTCGAGGTGACAAAAGGCACTTACGATATGGGAGATACTGCATTAGATGAAGAAGTAAGAGAGACATTAGACAGCTTAAACCCTGGCGAAGTTTCCGGAAGAATTGAGAATGATGATATCATTTATTTTGTTCGTTTGGACACAGAGAGCGACCAGGCTGCAACAGAAACCAACAAAGCCTCTCTTTTAGAAGAGAAAAAGACAGCATATTATAATGATACACTGGCACAGTGGCAGGAAGAGGATGAATGGGAAGTGAACGAAGATGTCCTTGAGAAAATCCAATTTGATTGTCTGTTTACCGCAGTAAAAGAGGAAGAAGATACCGCTTCATCGGAACCGGAGACCATTCCGGAAGACGATACAGCACAGGTGCTGGACGTTACGGGCGATATTCCGGTAGATTCCGAATTAAAAGAGGATGAACTGATTCCGGAAGAAGAAAATATCGCATCAGAACCAGAAGAGAATGAAGAATAATATTATATTAATTGGAATGCCGGGTGTTGGAAAGAGCACGGTTGGGGTAATCCTTGCGAAAGTGCTGGGCTATGACTTTCTGGATTCGGACTTGCTCATCCAACAGCAGGAAGGCTGTCTTTTAAGAGAGATTATAGAGAGACAGGGAATGGATGGATTTATTGAAGTTGAGAATCGTGTGAATTCCGGTATCAAGACCACGAATACAATCATAGCAACGGGCGGAAGCGCGGTATACGGCATGGAGGCGATGCAACACCTAAAGTCGATTGGAACTGTCGTATATTTAGATATTTCATATGAAGTCCTAACACAACGTCTAAAGGATATAAAAGGCCGAGGCGTTGTTTTAAGAGAAGGCCAGGATTTACAGGCTCTATTTACAGAGCGGACACAACTATACCGGAAATATGCAGATATTGTTGTAGAAGTGACACATCTTGGCATAGAAGAAACCATTCAAAAAATTGTTGATAAACTTAATTTTTTGAATAACATTGATGGAAAAAACGAATAGTATAAATAAAGGGAAATTATGTTTCTTGACAAAAAATATAAAACACGTCTATAATAACGTGTTTGCTATCTTTTGAAAAATAGATTAATTTCTTGATAGGTATATAGTTCGTAGAGGTGCAATATGGAACAGTATGTGATTAAAGGCGGTACCCCTTTACTTGGTGAAGTAGAGATAGGTGGTGCTAAGAATGCAGCCTTGGCAATTTTGGCCGCTGCAATTATGACGGACGAAACTGTCACGATTGATAATTTGCCGGACGTAAGAGACATTAATGTTTTATTACAGGCGATTGCAGAAATTGGTGCAAAAGTAGAACGTGTAAATGCTCATACCGTGAAAATCAATGGCTCTTACATCAAAGATGTAATGGTGGATAATGAGTTTATTCGAAAGATTCGTGCTTCCTATTATTTAATCGGAGCACTATTAGGAAAATATAAAAAGGCACAGGTTGCACTTCCGGGAGGATGTGATATCGGAAGCAGACCGATTGACCTTCACATTAAAGGTTTTCGTGCAATGGGTGCGTCTGTAGATATCGCTTATGGTTTAGTGAAAGCAGAAGCAGCATCTTTGAGAGGGACACACATTTATTTGGATAAAGTCTCAGTTGGTGCAACAATTAATATAATGATGGCTGCAACAATGGCAGAGGGCAAAACGGTAATTGAGAATGCCGCAAAGGAGCCTCACGTTGTAGACGTTGCAAACTTTTTGAATAGCATGGGTGCCAATATTCGTGGTGCAGGAACGGATGTCATCCGTATTATTGGTGTGGAGAAATTGCACAAAACAGAATATTCCATTATTCCGGATCAGATCGAAGCAGGAACCTTTATGTTTGCTGCGGCAATCACCGGCGGTAATGTTCTTGTTAAAAATGTAATTCCGAAACATTTAGAAGCAACCACAGCGAAATTGGTAGAGGCAGGTTGTGAAGTGGAAGAATATGATGATGCAGTGCGTGTTATTGCGAAGAAACGCCTGAACCATACACAGGTTACCACTTTACCATATCCGGGATTTCCTACGGATATGCAACCGCAGATGGCGGTTATACTAGGGCTTGCAGAAGGTACCAGTACGGTTACGGAGAGCATATTCGAGAATCGTTTTCGATATGTAGATGAATTGACCAGAATGGGTGCAGATATTAAGGTAGAAGGGAATATCGCAATTATTCATGGGGTAGAGAAGTACACAGGTGCAAGAGTAAACGCTCCGGATTTAAGAGCCGGTGCAGCATTGGTTATTGCAGGTCTTGTGGCAGAAGGAATTACAGTAGTAGATGATATCTATTATATTGAAAGAGGCTATGAATGTTTTGATGAGAAACTAAGAGCCTTAGGAGCTCAGATAGAAAAAATTTCCAGCGATAAGGATTTGCAGAAATTCATTCTAAAAGTATCATAGTCGTTCCACCCATTTGTCACAAAAGCAATTGAAAGGAGATACCATGGAGAAGCGATTATTTACATCAGAATCCGTGACGGAAGGTCATCCGGACAAAGTCTGTGATGCCATATCTGATGCAATATTAGATGCGTGTTTAGAACAAGATCCAATGAGTAGGGTTGCATGTGAAACAGCAACCTGTACCGGATTCGTTCTTCTGACAGGTGAGATAACAACAAAAGCAAGGTTGGATATTCCAACAATTGTACGTAATACAGTAAAAGAAATTGGCTATGACGATGCCAAAACCGGATTTGATGGAAATACTTGTGCCGTTATGGTTGCCTTAGATCAGCAATCGGCTGATATTGCCATGGGAGTAGATAAAGCGTTAGAGGCAAGAAGTGGCAAATTAACGGACGAACTGGATACCGGAGCCGGAGATCAGGGAATGATGTTTGGTTATGCAACCAATGAAACGGAAGAGCTTATGCCATATCCGATTTCTCTGGCGCACAAATTGGCCTTGCAACTTACACAGGTAAGAAAAAGCGGACAATTATCCTATTTAAGGCCGGATGGAAAGACACAAGTATCCATAGAGTATGATGAAGACGGCGTTCCAAAACGTTTGGAGGCAGTTGTATTATCAACACAACACGATGAAGATGTTACACAGGAGCAGATACATAAGGATATCAAGGAATGTGTATTTGAACCAATTCTTCCGAAGGAGTTGATTGATGAGAATACGAAATTCTTCATTAATCCAACCGGAAGGTTTGTAATTGGCGGACCGCATGGTGATGCTGGTCTGACCGGACGTAAGATTATTGTAGACACATATGGTGGTTATGCAAGGCATGGCGGAGGGGCTTTTTCCGGAAAGGATTGTACAAAAGTTGACCGTTCAGCCGCATATGCAGCCCGTTATGTTGCGAAGAATATCGTGGCAGCAGGATTAGCGGACAAATGCGAAATTCAGCTATCTTATGCAATCGGTGTTGCGGAACCGACCTCTGTTATGGTAGATACATTTGGCTCCGGCAAAATCAGTGATTCAAAGATTACGGATATAGTGCGTAAGACATTTGATTTAAGACCGGCAGGAATTATTAAGATGTTGGATTTGAGAAGACCGATTTATCGTCCGACTGCAGCATATGGACATTTTGGAAGGCCGGATTTGGATCTTCCATGGGAAAGAACAGACAAAGTATCTGAATTGAAACAGTATTTATAAAAAATTAATAATATTTTACATAAATATTTGACTTGAGAATTATGTTGTCATGTTATAATAGACCATAGGTGTTTCGCCCATGGTCTTTATTATTTGATTGGAGGTTCCGCCATATAAGAATGCATTCTGACTAGGATGTACGTTTGCGGAGAAGAAGGAATGAAGATTCGTACAAAACTTTTGGTTTCTTTTTTAATTGTTATATTTGTTCCGATTTTTTTGGCGCTTGTATTGTTATTTGGTGTATTCCAGTTTCAATTGAAGAATATATCCGAGAAGTATGCGGTGCCGGATTTGGATGTGTTTAGCCTGACCAATTCCGTTCAATTATTGAATCAGTATACAGCTGAAGACATGCAGGAATTAGAAGAGGTTGTTCTGCATGAACCGGTACGCATGGAGCAGCCGGCTTATTTGAATGATACCAATGCCAAACTAAAAGCAAAGTATTCTTATCTGCTTGTGAAGCGAGATGGAGAACTTGTGTATAATGGTGGGGCGAATAATAATGACATCGTACTTTCGCTAAGGGAGGAACTTGTAACCGAATCCAATGGAGTATCAACCTATTTGGATAACACGAATAATGTGATTGTGAAACAACTTCCGTTTTCTTATGTGGATGGAGACGAGGGTATTGTTTATATTGTGACGTCTACTAAGAATATGGTGCCGGAAGTAAAGTATCTGATTGGTGAAGCAATCCTGTTTGTCCTGATTATTCTGTTTTTGACGGCATTGTTAATCATTATGTGGCTACACGGGACGATTATTATACCAATTCGCAAACTGGAATTAGCGGCCGAGAATATTAAAGAAGGCAATCTGGATTTTGTAGTAGGTGTAACCGGAACAGATGAAATAGGAGAATTGGGAGTTACATTCGAAGAGATGAGACAACGGTTGCGTGAGAATGCGGAAGAGAAATTGCGCAACGAGTCTGAGAACAAGATGCTTATCAGTAATATTGCGCATGATTTAAAGACTCCGATTACCGCAATCAAAGGTTATGCGGAAGGAATTATGGACGGGGTTGCGAATACACCCGAGAAGATTGATAAGTATATGCAGACCATTTATCATAAAGCGAATGAGATGAATACGTTGATTAATGAATTGACGTTGTATTCTAAGATTGACACGAACCGAATTCCGTATCATTTTGCGAAAATCAATCTGGTGGATTATTTTAAAGACTGTATCGATGAACTGGGAATTGAACTTGAAGGAAGAGGAATTGCATTATCTTACCATAATTACGTGGGAGAGGATGTGGTGATTATCGCAGATCCCGAACAGTTGCGTCGTGTCATAAATAATATTATCGGGAATTCGATAAAATATATTGATAAAAAACCGGGCATAATTAAGATTCGCCTGCGTGATGTTGGGGACTTTGTTCAAATTGAATTGGAAGATAACGGAAAGGGCATGGCGGCAAAAGATCTGCCGTATATCTTTGACCGTTTCTACCGAACGGATGAATCAAGAAACTCTGCAACCGGAGGAAGTGGAATCGGATTATCCATTGTAAAGAAGATTATAGAAGACCACGGTGGTAAAATCTGGGTTAACAGCAAAGAGGATGTTGGCACGATTATGTATATGGTCATTCGCAAGTATCAGGAGGTAAAACATGAATAAGATATTAATCGTTGAAGATGAAACAGAGATTGCAGAATTAGAGAAAGATTACCTCGAATTGAGTGGATTTGAAGTAGAAATCTGCAGTAATGGCAAGGATGGATTGCAACGTGCGTTAAACGGAGATTTTCAACTTTTCATATTGGATTTGATGCTGCCGGGTATGGATGGTTTTGAAATTTGTAAACAAATCAGAGAGAAGAAGAATACCCCAATTCTCTTAGTGTCGGCCAAGAAAGATGATATCGATAAGATAAGAGGTTTGGGACTTGGAGCAGATGATTATGTAACGAAGCCATTTTCCCCAAGTGAACTTGTGGCCCGTGTGAAAGCGCACTTGGCAAGATATGAACGTCTAATCAGTACGAATGCAATGGAGCAGGATGTTGTGGAAATTAGGGGACTTCGAATTGACAAATCAGCAAGACGGATTTGGGTGAACGGAGAGGAGAAACAGTTTACAACAAAGGAATTTGACCTCCTTACATTTTTAGCAGAACATCCGAACCGTGTATACACCAAAGAGGAATTGTTTTCAAGTATATGGGATATGAAATCCATTGGTGATATTGCAACTGTAACGGTTCATATTAAGAAGATTCGTGAGAAAGTAGAATTAAATACAAATAAACCGCAGTATATAGAAACCATCTGGGGCGTGGGATACCGCTTTAAGATGTAGCAAGAAGGAGAAATCCCTACCGATTGATGTCGGTGGGGATTTTGTAAAAGATACAACAAAGGAGGAAACGGCATGGACTGGAATGTGCTGTTTATCGTGCATAATACATTGCTGGGGATAGGGCTTTCAATGGATGCATTTTCTGTTTCGCTTGCAAATGGATTAAAGGATTCTCAGATGAAAAAGGGAAAAATGTGTCTGATAGCCGGTATATTTGCATTCTTTCAAGCTTTTATGCCTATGCTTGGATGGATATGTGTACATACGATACTGCATCACTTTCGGGCTTTACAAAAATGGATTCCATGGATTGCATTTGTACTGCTAATTTTCATCGGATGGAAAATGATACAGGAAGGGATGCGGGGAAGAACGGAAGTGATAGACCAACAAGCAGTTGCGATTTCGGCCCTTATCATTCAGGGGATTGCAACATCAATTGATGCGTTATCTGCGGGTTTTACCATATCAGAATACAATCTGCCTATGGCAGTTGTCTGTGCGGCGAATATCGCAGTGATTACATTTTTCCTATGTCTGGCCGGAGTTAGTATTGGTAAGAAGATTGGAATGAAGTATTCCGATAAAGCAACGATATTAGGAGGCGTAATCTTAATGACACTCGGAGTCGAGACGCTGATTACAGGCTTGTTATAGTGGATGCAAAAGACGTTTGACATAAGAATTGCTGCAATGTAAAAGACCTTTGATAGCCGAAATTTCACATTTGCGTTAAGTTGAAAAAGAATCATGAGGTCAGCAATCAGATGGAGGAACGAAGGATGGAATTTGGAGCACAATTGAAAAAACTGCGCAAGGAGATGCACTTGTCGCAGGAAGAAATGGCAGAACAGATTTATGTTACGCGCCAGACAGTTTCGAATTGGGAGAATGAAAAAAGTTATCCGGACATATGGAACCTGCTTTTGATTAGTTCGACCTTTCATGTTTCACTAGACCAACTAATAAAAGGAGATGTGGAAAAAATGAAAGAAACGATAGATCAAAAAGAGGTGCAGAAATTACAAAAATATGGAAGGATTTATACCATCTTAATTGTGTTGACAATATTGTCGGCGTTTCCGTTCTTTCTCTGGATGGGATTTTGGGCATATATTCCGTGGGGCATATTGGTTGTGGTAATGTTGTATTTTTCCGTGAAGGTAGAACGGATTAAGAAAAAGAATGATGTGCAAACCTACAAAGAGATTATCGCTTTTGTAGAAGGCAGGAAACTGGACGAAATAAATAAGCAACAGGAAATCGGAAAACGTCCGTATCAGAGAATTTTCCTGGCAATTATAAGTGCGCTTGTTGCATTTGCATATTGTGCGTTAGTTGCGGGAATCCTATATTTTATGGGATAGTTAAAAAAACCACAATATATAGCGTAAAAACCTTGTAGAAAACACTAAAAAAAAGATTTTTTTTTGTTCATTCTTCCAATTGAAATATAGATATATTCACGATATGATAAATGTGTTATATGACTGACGGAGAAAGTGGAGTGTACCACGTGAAGTATAACAATTAGGAGCCGACCGTCTGGGCGAGAACGTCTAGATAGTGCGGCTATTTTTATACACAGTAATAGAAAATCATGGAAACATTTTACATAAATTTCCTGTCATGGAAAAAGATGCTTTGTATTCCATAAAGAACAATGTTAAATTATTGACAATCTTGTTTGTACAGTATATCCTAACAGTAGTTAGGGAAACACTAACTAATAAAAAGGAGGTAGATGCAATGAATAAAGAATGGAGAAACTTTAATGGTGGCGCATGGCAGAGAGAGATTAATGTAAGAGATTTCATCCAGATGAACTACAAACCGTACGACGGCGACTCCACTTTCCTGGAAGGTCCGACGGAAGATACAACGGCACTATGGAATGAAGTTTTAGAACTCTCCAAGCAAGAGAGAGAAGCCGGTGGTGTCTTGGATATGGATACCAAGGTGATTTCAACAATTACCTCCCATGGACCGGGTTATTTAGATAAAAGCAAAGAGAAAATCGTAGGCTTCCAGACGGACAAGCCATTCAAGAGAGCACTTCAACCTTACGGAGGTATTCGTATGGCAGTAAAAGCCTGCGAAGACAATGGTTATACAGTAGATCCTGAAGTGGTGGAATATTTTACCACACACCGAAAAACACATAATGCAGGTGTTTTTGATGCATATACTCCTGAAATGAGAGAGTGTCGTTCTGCACACATTATTACGGGTCTTCCGGACGCATACGGAAGAGGCCGAATTATCGGTGATTACAGAAGAACTGCTTTATATGGAGTGGATCGTCTGATTGAAGATAAAAAAGAACAGTTGAACTCTACCAGAGTTATTATGTATTCTGATGTTATTCGTGAAAGAGAAGAATTATCAGAACAAATTCGAGCACTGGGAATGCTTAAGAAATTGGCTGAAATCTATGGTTGTGATATCAGCAAACCTGCGACCAATGTTCAGGAAGCAACACAGGCAGTATATTTTTCCTATCTGGCCGCAGTAAAAGAGCAAAACGGTGCTGCAATGAGTTTGGGTCGTACTTCAACCTTCTTGGATATCTATGCAGAGAGAGATTTGCAGGAAGGAACCTTTACCGAGAAAGAGATTCAGGAAATCATTGACCAGTTCGTTATGAAATTGCGAATGATCAAATTTGCAAGAACACCGGAATACAATAACATTTTTGCCGGAGATCCGACATGGGTAACCGAATCCATCGCAGGTATGGGTGTAGATGGCAGACATATGGTAACAAAGATGTCTTATCGATATCTGAATACATTGAATAATATCGGTGCTGCACCGGAACCAAATATGACCGTATTGTGGTCTACAAAATTACCGGAGAACTTCAAGAAATTCTGTGCAGAGACATCCATTAAACATTCTGCAGTTCAGTATGAGAATGATGATATTATGCGTGTAATTCACGGAGATGACTATGGTATTGCCTGCTGTGTATCTTCTATGAAAATCGGAAAAGAGATGCAGTTCTTTGGAGCAAGAGCGAACCTGGCAAAATGTCTGCTTTATGCAATTAACGGAGGAGTAGATGAGATTTCCGGTAAACAGGTTGGACCAAAATATCGCCCAATCAAATCTGAGTATTTAGATTATGATGAAGTTTGGGCAGCCTATAAGGATATGATGAAATGGTTAGCCGGAGTCTATGTCAATGCTCTTAATATCATTCATTATATGCATGATAAGTATTGCTACGAGAAAATAGAAATGGCATTACATGACAAGAAAGTACGCCGTTGGTTTGCAACCGGAATTGCAGGATTTTCGGTTGTGGCAGATTCCCTGTCAGCCATTAAATATGCGAAAGTAAAGCCAATCCGTAATGAACAGGGTGTTACGGTAGATTTTGAAATTGAAGGAGATTTCCCGAAATACGGAAATGATGATGACAGAGTCGATGATATTGCAAAAGAAGTCCTTCATGCATTCATCGGATATATCAAAGGTAATCATACCTATAGAGGTGGAATTCCAACTACTTCCATCTTAACCATAACTTCAAATGTATCTTATGGTAAGAATACAGGTGCAACTCCGGATGGAAGAAAGAAAGGGGTAGCATTTGCACCGGGTGCTAACCCAATGCATGGAAGAGATGCAAATGGTGCGGTAGCGTCTTTGGCATCCGTAGCTAAGATTCCATTTATGGATTCGCAGGATGGTATTTCTAACACATTTACCGTTGTACCGGATTCTCTCGGAAAGAACGACGCAGATGCACAAAAGAATTTGATTGCATTGTTAGACGGATATGTAATAAAAGGCGGACATCATCTTAATGTTAATGTCCTGAATAAGGATACCTTATTAGATGCACAGGCACATCCGGAGAAATATCCGCAGCTTACCATTCGCGTATCCGGATATGCGGTTAACTTTATAAAACTTACAAAAGAACAACAGGATGAAGTAATCGCACGTACATTCCATGAACGTATGTAGATTACGGAAACAAGAAAGATAGGAATCGGAAAACATCATTGATGTTTTCCGAATTTCTTTCATAGATACTTTGAAATTCATTAGGAGGGAACAGATGGGATTCATTCATTCGATAGAATCATTTGGAACGGTAGATGGGCCGGGGGTTCGGATGGTTGTTTTTTTTCAGGGCTGTCCAATGCGCTGTGCATATTGTCATAATCCGGACACATGGAAGAAGGAAGATGGCACATATATGGAAGCAAGTGAGATTATTCGGCGGTATGAGAAGAATGAAATGTTCTACCAGACCGGAGGAATTACGGCAACCGGTGGCGAACCGATGCTTCAGATTGATTTTTTGACGGAGTTATTTACATTAGCAAAAGAGAAGAAGATTCATACCTGTCTTGATACATCCGGAATTATGTTTCCGGGAACAACAGATGCGGAAGCATTGCTGCCGATTGAGCGACTTTTGCGAGTGACAGATTTGGTAATGCTGGACATCAAACACGTTGATAAAGAAGCACACAAGCAATTAACCGGATGTGAAAATGATAAAATTATTGAATTTGCACGCTATCTGGATGAGAGGAAACAGCCGGTTTGGATTCGTCACGTAGTAGTTCCGGGGATTACGGATCAAGAGGAATCTTTAAAGGCAGTTGGTCGATTTATCAAGACCTTAAAGAATGTTGAGAAGCTCGAGGTACTCCCGTATCATGCACTGGGTAAGGTAAAATATGAAAACCTGGGCTTGCAATACCGATTGAAAGATACGCCACAGCTAACAAAAGAGGAAGCGGCATGGGCAGAACAAATCATTCGAAACGCCTAATGCGACAGGGATAAGATATGATTCCAGAGAATATATTATATGAAGATGAGGCAGTGATTGTCTGTAGAAAACCGGCTCATGTTGCCACACAAACCAGAAATATCGGTCAAAAAGATATGGAAAGTATGTTAAAGACATACCGTATGCAAAAAGGAGAAGAGCCGTATATCGGAGTTGTTCACCGTCTGGACCAGCCGGTAGAAGGCGTTATGGTGTTTGCCAAAACGCACCGGTCTGCAGCAAAACTCTCGGAACAGATAAAACAACGTACCATCGGAAAGCATTATTATGCAATTGCATGTATGGAATCCGAGAACGGCTTTTTGGCACAAACACATAGACCGTTGGAAGGAACACTTACGGACTATATGAAAACAGACCGGAAGAAGAATGTTTCTTGTATTTGTAATGAAGGGGAACCGGATGCCAAAAAGGCACAATTAGACTATAAAGTAATTGGCGAGAATGGAATATTTGTTGGATTTGATATTGAACTAATGACAGGAAGACAGCACCAAATCCGCGTACAACTGGCAAATATCGGGTGTCCGATCTGGGGAGACCGTAAATATTCTACGAAACCGCAGCCGGCAAGGACGGGAATCGCGTTATGTTCCTATCAATTAAGATTTGTGCATCCTACGACCGGAGAAGAGGTCGAATTTTCGATTCCATATCCGGATTTGGAAAAATATTTGGATACTTGAATCTGTGAAAAATTTGTGCCATACTATTCTGGGTGATATAAATACAAAAGAGAGGTATTTAGAAGAATGAAGAAAGAAAAGAAAACAGGAAAAATAATAGCGACCATTATCATCATTGTTTTAGCAATTGCAATGATTGTGGCTGCTATTTTGATTATCAGAAGCAAGTTGTCAGATGGAGATTCGAATAATGGCAGAACCAAAATCTCGAAGGAAAAAGAGGATGATGATAAGGCAGACGACGAGGATTCAGATTCTGTTGGAGATTCAGATGAAGATGAGGATGAAGATCAGGATGCGGTTTCATCAGATGATTCCGATAGAGAATTAGATTTTGATAATTACCAGGTTAATATTGAGATGGTAGTTGATATGGCTGGAATTCAAACGATAACATATATGGATGGAGTTATCGATGAGGCACATCAGACGGAATATTATGAAACATCCATTTCCTCATTTGGAATAACAATACCAAGTATAATTACATATACGGACATGAAGGCGGGAAAGACATACTTTAAAGACGCCGGAACAAGTGGCGCATGGCAGGTTGAAAAACATGCATCTGCCATGGTTGATCTTGGAGTTTTTGTTGAGAAAATTAATTCTTCAAAGGATGTAGAGGTAATTGATACAGATAAATATCGGGTTAAGGTAAGTTCATCTGATGTATCCGGTCCTTCATCCGGAGCCGGAGTAGAAGGCGCGGATACTTCCGGAGACGTATACGTTGATGTAACAATGTCAAATGGTTACATTACAATGTTGGAATATGACCTTTCCGAATTGATGGAAGGAATGGGAACCATAAAGGCAACCATTCGGATTAGCAATTATGATACGGCAGGGGATGTCGTGATTCCGGATGAAGTAAAAAATCAGGCAAAATAAGAGAGATAAAATCCCGTGGGTCACACGGGATTTTGTTATGGGCAGGGATGTGTCCCATGCTTGACAAGTATTTCTGATTAGAATAATATAAACACGAGATATTTCATGATAGAAAAAGGAGATTAGTATGGCTAAGGAGAAAAAACTTGTAGAAGCCATTACTTCCATGGAGGAAGATTTTACACAATGGTATACAGACGTTGTTAAGAAAGCAGAATTAATGGATTATTCATCGGTAAAAGGATGTATGATTTTTAAACCGAATGGTTATGCCATATGGGAGAATATACAAAGACAGTTAGATGCCAGATTCAAAGAGACCGGCGTAGAGAATGTATATATGCCAATGTTCATTCCGGAAAGTCTTTTGCAGAAAGAAAAGGATCATGTGGAAGGGTTTGCACCGGAAGTGGCTTGGGTAACGCAGGGTGGAGCAGAGACGTTACAGGAGAGATTGTGTGTACGTCCGACTTCGGAGACCCTTTTCTGTGATTTGTTTGCAAACATTGTGCAGTCTTATCGTGATTTACCGAAGGTTTACAATCAGTGGTGCTCAGTCGTGCGTTGGGAGAAGACAACCCGTCCGTTTTTACGTTCTTCTGAGTTTTTATGGCAGGAAGGTCATACGGTGCATGCAACAGAGGAGGATGCTGAGGCAAGAACCGTTCAGATGTTGAACCTGTATGCGGATTTTTGTGAGGAAGTGTTGGCGATTCCTATGGTAAAAGGACGTAAAACAGATAAAGAGAAATTTGCAGGAGCCAAGGCAACCTATACAATAGAAGCGTTGATGCACGATGGAAAAGCATTGCAGTCCGGAACATCTCATAACTTTGGCGATGGATTTGCAAGAGCATTTGACATCCAATATACAGATAAAGATAATAAATTACAGTACTGTCATGAGACATCATGGGGAATGTCAACCCGTTTAATTGGGGCAATTATCATGGTACATGGAGATGATTCCGGATTAGTACTCCCTCCAAGAATTGCGCCAACACAGGTAATGGTCGTTCCAATTCAGCAGCAGAAAGAAGGCGTGCTGGATAAAGCATATGATTTAAAAGATGTATTAAGCAAGAATTATCGGGTTAAAATAGATGCCACAGACAAATCACCGGGCTGGAAGTTTGCAGAGCAGGAGATTCAAGGAATACCGGTTCGTATTGAGTTAGGGCCAAAGGATATTGAGAACAACAAATGCGTAGTAGTACGTCGTGATACAAGAGAGAAGATTTTTGTATCCTTAGACGAGATTGAAAACAAATTGGCTGAAATATTAGATACGATGCAGGCGGACATGCTAATTCGTGCGAAAGAGTTCCTAAACGCACATATTTCAGATGCTCATAACTATGATGAGTTTAAAAAGGTCGCAGAAGAAAAAACCGGTTTTATTCGTGGAATGTGGTGTGAAAGTCTCGATTGTGAACTGAAAATTAAAGAAGATACAACGGTAACCAGTCGTTGTATGCCTTTTGATGACCAGGAGCAAATATCAGATGTATGTGTATGCTGTGGTAAACCGGCACATAAGTTGGTGTACTGGGGAAAGGCATATTAGTCACTCAAAGGAAAGAAATATGAAGATAAATCTGCCACCATCCGTAAAAGACATAATTGATTCACTTACTGCAAATGGCTATGAAGCCTTTGCAGTGGGTGGTTGTATAAGGGATTCTCTGTTGGGTAGGGAGCCGGAAGATTGGGATATTACCACTTCGGCAACTCCTTTGCAGGTGAAATCCTTATTTTTTCATACCATTGATACGGGATTGGAACACGGAACCGTAACTGTTATGAAAAATCACATTGGTTATGAGGTGACAACCTACCGAATTGATGGAGAATATGAAGATTCAAGACATCCGAAAGAGGTAACTTTTACTTCAAGACTGGAAGAAGATTTAAAAAGACGTGATTTTACCATTAACGCCATGGCATATAATGATACCGCCGGACTTGTGGATTTGTTTGGCGGACAGAAGGATTTAGAAGAAGGCATCATTCGTTGTGTCGGAGAAGCGGCCTGTCGTTTTACGGAAGATGCACTGCGTATGTTACGAGCGGTTCGTTTTGCAGCACAGTTGGGATTTGTCATTGAAGAAACAACAAAAGATGCAATCCGACAACTGGCACCGACGATTGCAAAAGTCAGTGCAGAAAGAATTCAGACGGAGCTTATCAAATTGTTGGTATCGAATCATCCGGAGGAGATAAAAACAGCATATGAAGTAGGGTTGACAAAGATATTTTTGCCGGAATTTGATGTTATGATGGATACACCACAAAATACGAAGCATCATATGTATTCCGTCGGAGCACATACGATATGCTCCCTGCAGAAGATTAAGCCGGACAAAGTGTTGCGGCTTACCATGTTGCTTCATGATGTTGGGAAACCTCAGAGTCGAACCACGGATGAAGACGGAAGAGACCATTTTAAAGGTCATCCAAAAGTGAGTGAAGCGTTAACGAAAACAATTTTACGCCGACTGAAATTTGATAATGATACCATTGCAAAGACCGCAAAATTAGTTTTATATCACGATGATCGTCCGCCGCTTGATGAGAAAAGTGTACGAAGAGCCATTCACAGAGCGGGATTAGAACAATATCCGAACCTGTTTTTGGTAAAAAGAGCGGATACTCTGGCACAAAGTAACTATCGCAGAGAAGAGAAGTTACATTATATCGAGCAATATGAGAAAATGTATCAGGAGATTCTGCGCAAAAATGAATGCCTGACGATTAAGGACTTGGCGATTAATGGAAACGATTTGATTACCTTAGGAATGGAACAGGGAAAGAATATAGGTTTGATTCTAAAGGAACTTTTAAATATCGTACTAGACGATCCAAAACAAAATACCAGAGAAAATTTAATACAACTTGCACATAAAATAAGCAACTCCCTCATATGATAAACAGATACAGTCAAGTCATATGGAGGGGGTTTTTTGTATAATCAACCGGAAACAATTATAGAACAGTACGATTTTACAGTGAGTCAGATTACAAAGGGCAGAGGTACATATATTTGTGAAACAAATCAGGGAATGAAGCTGCTTACTCCTTTTCGGGGTTCGAAAGAACGTGCGGAATTCTTAGAAAACACCCTGTCATATTTATTGCAGGAAGCGTTTGAAGTAGAGCAGTTTTATCGGACAAAGGAAGGAGAGCTTTTATCGACGGATGAAGCGGGGGAGCATTATATATTAAAAGACATGTTTTGCGGAACAGAGTGTAATACAAGAAATGCAGAGAACATGAAAGAGGCCGTAAAAAAACTGGCTGTATTTCATAATCTCATAGCCGGCTACAAAAGTGAAATTCCGGAATTTATGAAAGGAAATCGATACAGAATGCTGGAATTGTTCGAAAAACATAATCGAGGTTTAATTAAAGTTAAGAACTTTGTGAAGACGAGAAAGCAAAAAAATGAGTTTGAGAGATGTTTTGCACAGAATTATGCTCATTTTATGGAACATGCAACAAAAGCGATTGAGATTCTGTCAAACATGTCACAGGAGAGATGGAATTATTTGTTGTGTCACGGAGATTTTAATCAACATAATGTAATCTGGACACCGGAAGGGGTCCGGTTCGTAAATTTTGAAACCATGAATTATAACATACCCATGTGGGATCTGGGGAATTTTATCAGAAAAATGTTGGAGAAAAATAATTGGAATCCGAATCTGGGTCATCAATTAATTGAAACATACGCTGAGACAAGACCTTTGGACGAAATGGAAAAGAAGCAACTCTATATTTTGCTTTTGTATCCGGAGAAATTTTGGAAAATTTCAAATTATTATTATAATTCTTCCAAAACATGGGGGGCAAAACGGAGTCTGGAGAAGTTGGAGAAGATAATTGAAGTAGAACCGCAGAGAATGGAATTTATAGAAAATTTGTTTTCTTTTTAGATGAGAATCATGTATACTTAAGGCATGAAGAAAACAAGATTACTTAGAATAATTACATATGTTTTCGTGTTGTCTTTTTCAATGCTTCTTGTTACAGGTTGTAAGAAGGAGTCGAAGGAAATGGGGGCGGGTAAGTATTATTATCATGCGAACACCCAGGAGGCAGAAACGGAGGAAGTGGAATCTGCGAATGTAAATCGAGACGCACTCTATCTGATTGTTGCGAATAACAGTGCGCGAGAGACGATGGTTCTATACCACTACGAGAGTGGATTGGAATATCAATATCAGTACACGCTGGCAACACAATTTATCGACAAATATGGGAATCATATGTCGGTATTGAATTTCACTTCGGGAAAAGCTGTCTACATCGATGAAGTAAGGCTGGGCGGTCAGCTAGGCGCAGTACAGATGGCAGATGAGGTCTGGGAGTATGGTGACATCACGCGTTTTTCTATTGATGAATCACAGAATATGATAAAGATTGCGGATACGAAGTACTCATATAATGATGAGTTATTTGTCTTTTCCAACGGGATGGAAACAACATTAAGCGAGATAACCGATACGGATGAATTGTTTGTGTTGGGAGTGGGCAAGAAGATTTTGTCTGTGGTTATAACGACGGGACACGGAACCCTTGCGTTAACGAACACATCTTTGTTTGAGGATAGTTTTATTCAACTGAATAATGATATTTTTGCAAGAATAACCCCGGATATGCAGATTGAACTGCAGGAAGGGACTTATAAGCTGACGGTAGCCAATGATGGCTGGGGCGGAACAACAGAAGTAACAGTGGTAAGAGGAGAAACCGTAACAGTAGATCTGGATACAATTAAGGGAGACGGACCACAATATGGAGAGATTTTGTTTGCATTGTCTGCAGAGGATGCAACTTTAATTATCGATGGAGAAAAAGTCGATTTCACAAATCCAATCTCGTTGAAATATGGGATTCATTCTCTGGTGGTGGAAGTAGACGGATATGTGGTGTGGAAGAAGTATCTCTGCGTTAATTCCAAAGAGGCAACGGTAATCATATCGCTGGATGAAGAAGAGGAAGAGGAGACAACTGAGACGGAAGAAACAGATACTGAGACGGAATCAGAATCAGAGTCGGATAGTGAAGAAAAGGACACAGAGAAAGAAGAAACAGATGCATCTGATCTATATACTGACTTTTTATCGACAATTTCGGACCTTTTGACCTAAGCGGATTAAGGAAAAAGTGACGTTTTTCCTTGACAAATATGGAAAAAACAAGTATATATAATGGTGTAGGTAATTTGGGATGTGAAAACTCGAATTATATAATATAAACTCAGAGGAGGAATTTATCATGAACAAAGCAGAATTAGTTGCAGCTATGGCTGAGAAAGCTCAGTTATCTAAAAAAGATGCTGAAGCAGCATTAAAAGCTTTTACAACAGTTGTTGAAGAGGAATTAAAGAAAGGTGAGAAAATCCAGTTAGTAGGATTTGGAACTTTCGATGTTTCTAAGAGAAAAGAAAGAACAGGAAGAAACCCTCAGACTCGTTCAGAGATGGTTATCCCAGCTTCTAACGTACCAAAATTCAAAGCTGGTAAAGCTTTAAAGGATGCTCTTAACTAATTTGATAGAGTACTTATGTGGAACGCCTCGGCGTTCCACTTTTTGTAAGGACTGATTTGAAAGCAGAAGGGAATAAAAGAATGCGACTAGATAAGTTTTTAAAAGTCTCTCGTTTAATAAAAAGAAGAACGGTAGCTAATGAAGCATGTGATGCCGGACGAGTTATGGTAAACGGTAAGCCGGCAAAGGCATCCGTTCATGTTAAAGTAGATGATGTGATTGAGATTTTATTCGGAGAGAAGACCGTCAAAGTGAAGGTATGTGCCATCATGGATACAACAAAGAAAGAAGATGCTAAGAATTTATTTGAATATATCTCATAAAGAGACAGGTCTCCTAATATAATATAGTATTAGGAGGTTTTTTTATGGAACAACAGACTGGTACGAATCACAAGTTGCTTTTGAACAATCGGACAATTGGTAGTTTTACGGGAATTATAGATGTGGTTTCCTTTGATTTATCGGAGATTCATTTGGAAACAGAAATGGGAGCGCTGCGGATTAAGGGTAAGAATCTTCATGTGAACAGAGTGAATCTGGATAAAGGCGAAGTTGATATTGAGGGAACAGTAGATTGCTTAGAATACTCACAGTCTGCCAAGATGAAAAGGAGCAGTAAAGATTCTATATTCGGAAAACTATTTGCCTGATGCAGGTAAGTTTAAAGATTCTGACGGAATTAAAGATATTTCGAGATTCTTTTTTGGTAGGGGTCGCCTTAATTGCCACTTATGATATCATCCGTCTTTTTCGCAGAATTATTACGCATGGGAAAATATGGGCGGCAATCGAGGATTTTTTTTATTGGATTCTAAGCGGAAGTGTTGTTTTTTTACTTGTGATACAGGAAAATAAAGGGAAAAACAGATTCTACATCTTTGCCGGAATCCTGTTAGGAGCATCCTTATTCCATCGGATTATCGGGAAAAGAGTGTTGAAGTTCCTTGGGGGATGGATTCGAAACTGTAAAAAGAAATTGAAAAACTATCGGAGGCACGATATAATAAAAAGAACGAAGGGTTAGTGCGATAAAGGAGAGCGTATGAGTGCGAAGAGAAGAAGAAGTAGGAATAAAGGCAGCGTACTCTGTGTCGGAATTATTGTGATTGCTTTTTTGAGTGTTATGTCCATACAAGCTGTTCGCTTGAACAAGAAGTCAGAGGCGAAGCAGGAAGAATACGAAGAGAAGCAGAAGCAATTAGAGGCCGAACAACAAAGAAGCGTGGAATTAGATGAATATGAGGTCTATGTGAATTCTCCGGAATACATAGAAGACATTGCAAAGAGCAAGCTTGGCCTTGCCTATGAGAATGAGATTATATTTAAAGAGAGTAAGTGATGAAGTTTAAGAATGGCTTTAACTTACTCTTTTTTAATTGATTAAAAAGCATGATGTGGTTAGAAACCCTTAAATTCGATAATGGAGGAGATATTTTGCCGAAAACTTTTTAGAAAACGGGTTGTGATTTGACAAAGAATTTTTTTCTCTCTGAATTATAATCGATACACTCGCGCAAAAGAGCGTGCAAAAAGATTTGGAGGAAAAAATATGGAAAGAAAAGAAGTGTTACAGAAGAACTTGGAAAAAGCGGTATTTTGTGTATTCGGTTTTGTTAGTTGCATGGTGGCGGTTATGGGGTACTATCCACTGTTTCCGTCTGTCTATGCTCTCTATTGTCTGAAAAAAAGGAGGATTCCTTTTTTCTATGTGGCAAGTATTCTGGGGATGTGTTACTTTATGCCCTTTGCAACGGCAATCAAATACATACTTGTAATGATTATCATTCGTCTGGGCATACGGTTTTATCAGTGGGCAAATCGGAATTGCAGTAGTAGGATGGCGGGCGTAATTGCAGGTATTACAGCTTTTGCAATGAATATGTCAGGGACCGGTTTTTCTGCAACGCCAATGCAGGAAATTGCACTCAATATTAGCGAAGGGGTCTTAGTCGTTGGGCTTACGCCTCTTTTGTATCTCGCATTGGAACGATTATTGGAACAGGAATGGAAGCCAAAGATAAAATGGAGACATACCGATTCTGCCGGGATAGAGGTAGTAAATTCCGGGGACACAGAAGGAAGGATTGCGGCGTTTACCAGTGCAGTAGATGGCTTGGCCAATGCTTTTGTCAGTATGAGTTACCCCAGGGAGAAGGATACGCATGAGGAATTAGGGGTGTTAGAACAGGAGATATTCGGTAAGTTGTGTGTCAATTGTGAAGGATGTGCAATCTGTTGGGACGAAAAACAAATTAGTTATACAGGGAAAATCCGTACCATGCTTCGTGCAGTGATGGAACATTGGAGCAAAGAACAAATTGTAGAGGCACAATTTGTGACAGACTGTCCGATGTATCCGGGGATGGTGGAAGAAGCAATTGCAGCATTTAGCCGGATGGAATTGAATCAGGCGTGGTATAAGCGCCTTTTGCAGAATCGGATGATTATTGCACAACAATTAGATGCGATGGCGAATCTTATGGAAACTTGGACAAAGGAACCCAGACTGTTGGATACATCCATGAAACATGTTTTAAATAAAATTATATTTGAAGCAAAAGAAAAAGGAATACAAGTGGAGGATGCACATATTTTTGAAGACGAAGAACATCGGAAATATGTAAAAGCATATGTATCGGGCAAGTGGAACGGAGGGATTCCAAGTAAATACTATCTAAAGATATTAGAACGTTCCTTAGGGGTTCCCATGCGTCTGCAAAGCGAGAGTAAAGGCATTTTAACGCGCGAACCCTATTATATGGTTGCTTACGAAGACACTGTCTTTTATACGTTGCCCGGTATTGCGACACACAAGAAGTCCGGTTCCGTAATAAGCGGGGACAGTTTTTCTGTGTTTGATCAAGAGGATGGTCATCATTATGTCTGTCTTTCGGATGGCATGGGATCAGGAAGCAGGGCAAATCAGGAAAGTGAACTTGTGGTGGATTTGCTCGAGAAATTTATAGAAGCCGGATTCGAGAAAGAATCTGCAATTATGTTAATGAATTCAGCTATGGTATTACAGGGAGAAGATCATTCGTATTCGACATTTGACCTGGCGGATTTTAACTTATATACCGGAGAGGTGGAACTAATTAAAATTGGAGCAGCAGCGACTTTTATAAAACATCGTGATAAGGTGGAATCGATTATTTCGACAACACTGCCAACCGGCGTGGATTATTCACTGGAGATTGAGACGATTTCCAAAACATTGGGGAATGGGGATTTTCTTGTCATGATAACGGATGGTGTGTTAGAATATCTACAGGTGCGTAATCCGGAGGAAACCCTTGCTCAGATAATCGCACAGGTAAAAACAGAAAATGCCAAAACCTTAGCAAAAGGCATTTTAGAAAGAGTACTTCTGTTTACCGGAGGAAATGTAATGGATGATATGACGATTTTGGTAACCGGAGTTTGGGAAAAATAATGATTCAAAAAGTTTTGGATTATATGAAAGAACACAATTTGATAGAAGAACGAGACCATATTGTTGTGGCCGTATCAGGCGGAGCAGATTCGGTTTGCATGCTATTACTGTTAGAAGAGCTTGCAAAGAGATTGTGTTTTACATTAGAGGCAGTAACGGTTGAACATGGAATTCGTGGAGAGGACAGTTGTAGGGATGCAGACTTTGTCGAAGCGATCTGCAAACAGCATGGAATTGCCTTTACAAAGTATTCGGTTGATGTTTTGTCGTATGCACAAAAGAATCGGCTAGGCGTTGAAGAATCGGCCCGTTTGCTACGCTATGATGTTTTTACAAAACACAGTCAGGCAGTGCAACGTCCGTGTAAAATCGCATTGGCGCATCATATGGATGACAATGCAGAAACCGTTTTGTTTCAGATGATTCGTGGTAGCTTTTTATCTGGCTTAAAAGGCATACAACCTGTTTCTGTAAAAAATGGGAATCGGTATATTCGTCCCCTGTTGTGTGTAAGCCGGAAGGAAATCGAAACTTTTTTAAAGCAGAAGGAACAAGACTATTGTGTGGATGTAACGAATATGGATGTTGCATATAGCCGTAACCGGATTCGACACGTCATTCTGCCGGAACTTTGCCGGATTAATGAACAGGCAAGTCTGCATATTCATAAAGAGGCGGAAGCAATCGCGATGGTTTGCGATTATTTGAAAGAACAGGAAGAAACTGTTGCTTACGAAGTTTTAAGAGAAAGAGAGAATGAAGTTACAATAGATATTTCTAAACTTCAGAACCTGCATCCGTATATGCAACGGCAAGTGATGCGAAGAGCCATTGTGACCATGGCCAAACAGGAGAAAGATATCGAGGCAAGACATGTTGAGATATTGTTGGATTTGGTCAACAAGCAGTCTGGAAAGCAGGTCGATTTACCGTATCATCTAAGAGCTCTGCGTGAATATGATACGATTCGGCTCTTGCCCCGGAAAACAACGTCAATGGATGAATCTAATGTAGACATCACCAAACAAGAATTGCAAGAGTTGTATCAAAGCGGACAGACGAGGTTTCTTATTTGGGGAGGACAGGAAGGAAGCTTCGAAATAGCCGTTAAGGATTATGTCGGAGAAAAAGTTGAAAAAAAACCATATACGAAAATATTTGATTATGATATGATAGAAAATGGTTTTCGGATTCGAACCAGAAAGAGCGGAGACTATCTGATCGCAGATGAATGTGGTCACCGCAAGAAATTGCAGAATTATTTTACCGATGAGAAAATACCCAAGGAATGCAGGGACCGCATTCCGATTGTTGTAAATGGTCAGGAAGTAATATGGGTTGTCGGAGGTAGAATCGGAGAAAATTACAAAATAAAAACGTCAACCAAAAAACTAGTTGTAATAAAATATAACGGGGGGAAAAACGATGCTAAAACACACTTCTGACACGATTGAAGTGTACTTAACAGAAGAACAAATTGCAACAAGGATTCATGAGATCGCAGCCGATATTACCGCTCGTTTTCAAGGAGAAGAAGTGACACTTGTAGGTATCTTAAAAGGGTCTGTTTTCTTTTTGACGGATTTGGCAAAAAGAATTGATTTGCCATTAGAGATTGAGTTTATGTCTGTCTCCAGTTACGGAGCAATGACGAAAAGTTCCGGAGTTGTCAATATAAAGATGGATTTGGGTTCAGATATATCCGGCAAGAATGTTATTATAGTAGAAGATATTATTGATACTGGTAATACATTACAAAGATTATTAGAACTGTTCCGCAGCAGAAATCCGAAAACGCTTACATTGTGTACATTACTTGACAAGCCGGATAGAAGAACCGTTAAAGGGATACAGGTAGATTATACAGGATTTGTAGTACCGGATAAATTTGTCGTAGGTTATGGACTGGATTATAACCAGAAATATCGGGATCTTCCTTATATTGGGTTTGTTCAAATGGAAGAATAAAGATTTAAAGGAGATATTATTTTGGAATCAAACAACAAAAATGTGAAAAGAAAAAGCCCATTTAGCGGATTATTCTTTTATATTATATTTATATTAGTCATAATTGGTATTTGGTATTGGACGAGTGGCTCGTCAAAAGCAGAAGATTATACCAAGAATCAATTTAAAAGTGCACTTCGCAGCGATGAGGTCAGCACGGTTGAAGTAAAACAAAACCGGGAGGTCCCGACCGGGCGAATCAACATTACATTAAAGGACGAGACGGAAAAGACGCTCTATACTTCGGATGTTAATGATATGATAAATTTAATGGAAACATATAATTTCCATAATTATTCGGTTCGTAATGTTCCACAGGAAAGTTGGCTCTCAAAACTCTTACCATATATTTTGATTTTTGCAGCAGTGTTTATCCTCTTTATGATGATGCACAATGCATCTGCATCGCAGAGCAGTGGAAGTAAAATGGTCAATTTTGGTAAAAGCAGGGCAAGACTATTTCCAAAAGAAAAGAATCGCACCTTATTTCAGGATGTGGCCGGTTTGAAAGAGGAAAAGGAAGAACTGGAAGAATTGGTAGATTTTTTGCGAAATCCGGGCAAATATACCCAGTTAGGAGCCCGTATTCCCAAAGGGGTAATTCTTGTAGGACCGCCGGGAACCGGTAAAACACTTTTGGCAAAAGCGGTTGCAGGAGAAGCCGGAGTACCTTTTTTTAGCATTTCAGGCTCTGATTTTGTAGAGATGTTTGTTGGTGTAGGAGCTTCAAGAGTCCGGGATATGTTTGAAGAAGCTAAGAAAAATGCACCTTGTATTATATTTATTGATGAGATTGATGCGGTAGCAAGACGCCGTGGCACCGGTATGGGTGGCGGACACGATGAGAGAGAACAGACCTTGAATCAGATGTTGGTTGAGATGGATGGTTTTGGTGTGAACGAAGGAATCATCGTAATGGCTGCGACCAATCGTGTAGATATTTTAGATCCGGCCATTTTGCGTCCGGGTCGATTTGACAGAACCGTATCGGTGGGAGCACCGGATGTGGCTGGTCGCGAAGAGATTTTAAATGTTCATGCAAAAAATAAGCCGTTGGCAGAGGATGTGGATTTAAAACAGATCGCTCAGACAACTGCAGGATTTACAGGCGCTGATTTGGAGAATCTTTTGAATGAGGCAGCGATTCGAGCTGCTTGTAATGACAGAGAATTTATTGTGCAGGATGATATCCGAAAATCCTTTGTTAAAGTAGGAATCGGAAAAGAAAAGAAAAGTAAAATTGTATCCGATAAAGAAAAGAGGATTACTGCATTTCATGAAGCCGGTCACGCGATTTTATTCCATGTTTTGCCGGATGTGGGACCGGTATACACGGTATCTATTATCCCGACCGGAGGCGGTGCAGCCGGTTACACTATGCCGTTGCCGGAAAAAGATGAAATGTTTTATACCAAAGGTCGTATGATGCAGCAGCTGATGGTAGGATTGGGTGGACGTATTGCGGAAGAATTGGTTTTTGATGATATTACAACCGGAGCGTCACAAGACATCAAACAGGCAACCTCGCTTGCAAGAAATATGGTGACCCGATATGGAATGTCGGAAGATATCGGATTAATTTGTTATACGGAAGATAATGATGAGGTCTTTATAGGCAGAGATATGGCTCATACAAGAAGTTATAGCGAAGAAGTTGCGGCTAAGATTGACCGTGAAGTAAAACGCTTAATCACAGAAGCCTATGAAAAAGCGAAACAGATTATTATCGACAATCGCAGCGTGTTGGATTCCTGTGCCAATATGCTCTTAGAAAAGGAAAAAATTACAAGAGAAGAGTTTGAATCTTTATTTGATATGTAAATAATGGTAAAAGTGCATAAAAAACAGATGCAATAATTGTGAAGTTTGTGCACACTTAATCGCGGGGACGTGCTATTATAATTCTTGTAAAAACCCCCCCAATACATTATATATATAGTTTTTGCTATACCCCATAGTAAAAATACCTTCTCCTAAAAAGACAGCGGATCGTAGGCTGTCTTTTTTTTTATTCTATAGGAAGTCTTTTTCTGGGAGATTGTAAAAGGATGATGCGAGTTGGCGTGCACATCAAGATTTTTATTCATACAAAGAAAGGGAAATAATGGTAAAAGTGCACAAAAAATAAGTGTGACAATTGTGAAGTTTGTGCACACTTAATCGCGAAGACGTGCTATTATAATTCTTGTAAAAACCCCCCAATACATTATATATATAGGGTGGGCTATACCCCAAAGTAAAAATACCTTCTCCTAAAAAGACAGCGGATCGTAGGCTGTCTTTTTTTTTATTCATTAAAAACAGTATCCCAAGAATTAATAAAAAATATATCTTGTTTATTTCTAACTGATATGCTATAATTCATTTCGGTCGTAAAAATAGAAAGGCTATGGGCAGATTCCCGAGTGGCCAAAGGGGACAGACTGTAAATCTGCTGCAAATTGCTTCGGTGGTTCGAATCCACCTCTGCCCATTGTTCTTTTAAGAATTTAATATTTATCGCGGGATGGAGCAGTCTGGAAGCTCGTCGGGCTCATAACCCGAAGGTCACAGGTTCAAATCCTGTTCCCGCAACTTTGCCCAGTTAGCTCAGTTGGTAGAGCAGAGGACTGAAAATCCTCGTGTCTCTGGTTCGATTCCGGAACTGGGCATTCCTGCGGGTGTAGTTCAGTGGTAGAACACCAGCCTTCCAAGCTGGATATGTGGGTTCGATCCCCATCACCCGCTTTTTAAGACTTGAATCTTGTGGTTCAGGTCTTTTTCTACGTTAGGAGAAACAATTTTAATAATAATAGGTGTAGAAATTTTTTTGACATTTAACTTGCTATGAATTATTGTTGATATATCCTATTAAAAGATGGTTATATTGAGGGAAATAAAATGAAGTTTTTGTTAGTTGCGATTAATGCAAAGTACATACATTCAAATTTGGCTGTTTACAGCTTAAAGGCTTATGCACAACAATATGGGAAAAATGAAAATCAGATAGAAATAGCGGAGTATACCATTAATCAGCAATCAGAAGAAATTCTAAGAGATATTTATGAGAAAAAGCCTGATGCAATAGGCTTTTCTTGTTATATCTGGAATATAGACGTGGTCAAGGTAGTGGCTGCCAATATTAAAAAGATTAATCCGGAAATTGAAATCTGGGCAGGAGGTCCAGAAGTTTCATATAATGTAAAGGAATTTTTACAAAACAACACCATGTTTAATTTTGTAATGTATGGGGAGGGAGAGGAAACTTTTAGAGAAGTACTAGATAAATATGAGAGCCAGAACATATCTGGTATTAAAGGTATAGCTTGTAGAAAACAGGAAGAAGTAATTATTAATCCACCTCAGCCTTTAGTAGATATGTCTACTATACCTTTTGTATATAAGGACATGAAGGATTTTGAAGACAAAATAATCT
>JAZUQL010000083.1:0-4938 GCA_045605685.1 Lachnospiraceae bacterium | reverse complement strand
TTGCAAAGGTTGTCTGCAAGTTGATTTAACCCTTGTTTATCCCCTTTTTGATACATTTCCAAAGCATTTTTTGCTATCGGATTTTGCATAAAATGGCTGTTATTCATAGCCTGTTGCATAAATGCTTGCGGATTTTTCATTGCTTGCATGAGAATACCCATATTATTCATCTGCTACACTCTCTTTCTTTGTCTTGGTGCTAGAAACTTTGTTTATCTTGTCTATCTTTTCATTTAATGCCTTAATTTCTTTCTGAATATCGTTTAATGCGTCCTCAAACACATCAAATTTAAAGCTTTCTTCGCTTTCCGATAAATTGCTAGTTTCGTTTTCTAAAATTGGCTTAAAAGCTAAAATACGAGTTTGCCCGTTTGGCATCCAAGCCTTGCTATATATTTCAGAACCATCGGCTTTAGGGAAATAATACGAATTTCCGTCCATAGGAATATCAGTTGTTTTGACAATATCAATACTTTCCACAATTTTCCCTAATGGCTGAAACTGATTTGCTCCCGACATTGATGTCGGTACCACTGGCTGTTGTATTGCTTGCTGAAACTGTTGCAAATTCTCCATCCGTTGCATATACGGATTGTACTGTGGTTGCTGATACTGACTAAAATAATTCGGATTTGGATATGGTTGCAATATTCTCTACCCCCAATTCTTCTAAAGTTCTTTCAATAAGGTGTATCATTGTTGATTGATAACCTATCGGAATGTCCTGTGCTTCCGGGTCTGAAAAGATTTTTTCTAATATTTCTTCATCAAACATGGTGTTTTCCTCCTTATGCCTAAATTTTGGCATAAAAAAAGAACCCTTACACATAGAGTTCACACACAAATCATATTAAAAATCACACAAATTTTTTCTTAAAACACCATTCAGATTTTCTCCTTTCTTTTGTATATTTGTATACAATATCATACTTTTGGGGTTAAATCATACCTTTTGTCATACCTTTTAAAAAGTAGGTGCTGAAAAACGGCGTAAATACGGCATTTTTTAATGGAATAGGCGGGAGTCGAACCCGCGTCCAATGCTCTCAACCCCGCATAAACACTGGGTTTTTGATTTTTAAAAATCATACCTATCATACTTTTTGGGCAAATTTGTCATACCTTTTGGGGAAATCACACTTCCATTACACTTCTAATTCGTTCACAAACATAAACATTTTGATTATTATTTTTGTAGTAATGTTCTTTGGTTGTGTTAATATCACAATGCCCCATCTGTGATAGGATTATAATTTCTTCTACACCTGCATTTATTAACTTGGTCGCATAATATCGCCTTAGTGAATGCATCCCTTTTCTTGGGAACTCAAACCTATCGCAAAGATTGTATAATCTAGTACATACAGAATGTTCGGGAACACATCTGCCCTTTCTTTCAAAAACATACTCTGAAAAGGGGTTTATCATTCTAAGTTTTTTTATTACTGTACGCAATTGTGGCACAATAACAATATTTCTTATGCCGGCTTCTGTTTTGGGAAAATCTCTTATTTCCCGTACAGTCTTTCCGTTTTCATCCTTATAGTGTACTTGCGTCCTGTTTACATGAATAAAATCGTCTGAAATATCTTCCCATTTCAAAGCAACAATTTCTCCAACTCTCATGCCGGTATAGACGGCAAACAGAATAGCCAAATCATTCAAACGCTTACTGTCTGATATGTTTTGAACAAGCGTATGGACTTCTTCATTTGTGAAAATAACGTTTTCCACAGGCTTTTTATCGTGATTAAACATTTTCTTTGACAATTCTAATTCAGACAAAAAAGAATTAATACATATGCTTGTATATCCCTTTTTCTTTGCAAAAACAAACATACCACGCAATATTGTTCTTAAATTAGACCATCCTTTAGATTTCAAGTTGTTTTTAACAATACTATTGACGATAAAATCTTCTAAAAATTCCTCGTCGATGTGCTTTATGTTTTTACGCTGCGTGTTTTTGTTAAAATACCTGTAAAAATCACAAGTATACCTATCTACTGTCTGTTTGGATATTTCTTTAAATTTCACTTTTTTTTCTATCCATTCATCAAAAACAACTTTTACAGTAATTGGCTTTTCTTTCTTTCTGTAACATTCCACTATGCAATTATCTAGCTCATCTTTTGTATTTCTTTTAATTAATCTCCTTCCATTTGCGTTTTTATCGTCCGGCAAATATGTATACCACTTCTTGTCAGTGCTTTGCCAAACTCTGCTTTCGTGCATATCAAGAAATTTTTGTCTTTCGTTCATCTCAATTTGCATCTGAATGGTGTTTATGTCGATAATACCATTCTGCAATGCAAAATTCAATATTTCTTTATCAGATAAATTTTCCATTAGCCCGCTCCAATCTATCTAATTTGAGATTAATAGACCTTATTTTATTGTCAACACTGGAAATTGATATTTTGCAATTGTCAGAAACAGCAATCCTTGTCCGCCCTCTTGACAACTGCACAAATACCATCTCTTCATCATCTGTAAGGTTAAGTAATTCTTTTAATTCTTCAAGTTCCGGCTTTGTCAAAGATGATAAATACTTACCTAATCTCCACATAAGCCATAAATTACCTTTCTTTTACACAACTTTTCGATTTCTTTTATTTCTTTTTACTTGTTTTGCTATGCATTCACTTTTGTTTTCTATGTAATATTTTCTTGTTCGTTCCAAATATTTCTCCGGGTTTTCTTTGTACTTTTGTTTTCTTTTTTCAAGAATTGCCGCTTTGTTTTTGTAATAATATTCAAGCGCAGCTTTCTTTTTCTTTTCGCTTGTTTTAGTTTCTGCACCCGCAACGCTTTCTTCAACATAATCATCCGCATACAAATTGTCATTTATACAATCATCATACGGACACTCAAAACATTTTGGATAACAACATAGTTTTGGTTTTGCCATTTCTTTTTAGGAGTAAACGCACGTTTTTTGGTCGACCAAACCTCATTTCCTCCTACTTTTTAATCTTTTTGTACTTCTCTTCCTGTGCATTCATTATTGCGTTTGCTAATTGTTTTGCCAAAGGAATTTCTTTGTATTTCTCACAAAACTCATTTACTTTATCAATTAATGACTGCCAGTATTCATCTTGTTTCTCAACTTCCCAATAAGTTTGACACAGCATCCAAAAATCCGTAAACATCATCCATTCTTCCGAACCTTTGTTAAATTTTGCCTTTGCCATATATCCCCTTTCCCCTATTCCGCTTCGGATTGAAGCCATTTCAAAGCGCAGTCAGTTGTCTTTGTGCATTCTCCATGATTGCAAACATACTTTATGCACTTACTTGTTACTTGGCACATCATATCAGACACTATCGGTAAAAACTCTGCCAACTCTTCATCATTCATTGAACGGATGCGGTCTGCATTCGTCTGCTTTGGCAATTCATCTTTTAAACTGCAAGGAACACTATCACAATATGTATTTCCATTTAATACAGTCATATTGGCACATACTTCATTTGGATATTTACACTTTGCCATACTACTCCCCTTTCGGCTGATACGGTGCCGGAAGTGGTTGCCATGCAATTATCTTTCTGTTAGACGGACATAACCATTCCCCTTCTGTACCAAATAACCGAATGTCAACAACATACTGTTTTCTACTATTGATAACAACTTCTTCCGTCACTTGATAAGTGGTTGCTTCTTCCGGCAACCTCTCCGATACTGGAATCCAACCTTGGCTAACCTTGGTTAAATCTTGGTTATATTCCTCTGCAAGTTGGTTGACTATTGCAATAATTTTATCAATAATGTGTTTGCAACATTTATTATTGAGCATTACACCTATTTTTAATTTTTCCAACCTACCAATCAGTTCTTTAACAAAATCTTTCATGTTACACCTACTTTCTCGAACAAACTATATTGTCCGTCACATTTCTCTTTCTTTGGTTCTCTCGGTTTATAGTCGTTTTTATTCTCAAAAAATGCGTCCATTGGATTTAATTTAAAATATTTGCAATTATTCGTGCTTTTTGCTGTTGTTTCTGCTATGGTCTTTGCAAGTCTGCCACACCATACAACATCGCCAACAACGCAATGTTGACAATATCTGCAATACTGTTTCATGTTACACCTCGCTATCCTTTGAAAAATCTGCAAAATAACGCTTTTATTCGTGGTGAAAAAATATCTATGTGCTTTAACCTGCAATAATAATCCTCAATTCCAAACACTTTATTTTTCTTGCAATGTCTACAATTTCTACAATCCTTGTATTCGCTCATTGTCTACACCTCCACCTCTTCATCCAATGGCATTTGAAATACCTTTGGTGGAATAAAAGCAAATGGTGGTACGTAATAATTTGCTGTTGCCATCTGTCCGCCTTGTCCGTAAAGGTGCTTGCCGTAGACTTCCTGTATCATATCCAACACCTTAATTGCTTTTTCTTCGGTGGAATATCTGCCAATAACACCACTCAATATTTCTGACGGATAACTAACCAAACCATTTGTAGCCACAATGCAATGGTCTGTTGTGATTGATAAATGGCAAACATCAAAATTTACAATCTGTTTCTTATCCTGACTTCTGATAATCATTCCCTACCACCCTTTCTGACAATCTCAATCAAATCGTCAATCAATGCATCTGTACAATCTGCATTACATTTTTCTTTGCCATTATAAAAATGCTTACATGATTTGCAATCAAAATCACTTCTTCGTGTTTCCAGTTCTGCCACAACCTTTTCCACGTCATAGGCTGTTGGCTGTATGTTTATAATTTCGTTAATATCTGCATTGAAGGGTATGTTTTCTTCTCTTAATTGTTTAAACAACGCATCCGCATCTATCAATCTCATTCCGCACCTCCCATTTCCTCAGCGATTTTGTCAACAAATTCTTCAAAACTATATTTGACCGTAGTAGACATTGTTTGCCTATTTTCATATTTCAATCTTCTTGCAAATT
>JAZUQL010000082.1:0-7443 GCA_045605685.1 Lachnospiraceae bacterium | reverse complement strand
GCACGCATAAATATGAAACTGCATGGTATTCGGTTGTTGCCTCTCTTGATTTGCCACTGCAGATATATCCGGTGACGAATTGCAATAATCACATTTCATCTTACCGGACTGTGCATCATACACCAACGCAGCACCACAATTTGGACATTTTACATTCATCTTTCGTTCTCCCTTTTTATTGAAACTCTACAATATTATATCATTTTTTTGTGATATGCAAATAAAAAACACCTCCTCAGATGAAAGTGTTTTGATTACGTTTGAATACCATACGTTTTTACATCATTCTCAAACAAAAATATGCAGATGATCTAAAGTTAATCAGTTTGAATACCATACATTTTTACATCATTCTCAAACTATAGATTATAAACACTAACGAAAACAGTAGTTTGAATACCATACGTTTTTACATCATTCTCAAACACAAACCTTAACACATCTATTGATGTTTCTGTTTGAATACCATACGTTTTTACATCATTCTCAAACATCATCATTAAAGGGTGCAACAGCTACAAAGTTTGAATACCATACGTTTTTACATCATTCTCAAACTTAATTTCAAACGTATCTTCTAACTGCGATTGTTTGAATACCATACGTTTTTACATCATTCTCAAACTATCGGACACATAAGGGCTCGCCCATCCAAGTTTGAATACCATACGTTTTTACATCATTCTCAAACGGTGACTTGGTAGTTGATGTATTTAGTGGTGTTTGAATACCATACGTTTTTACATCATTCTCAAACACAAGTGATTGCACAATATGGACTTCCAAAGTTTGAATACCATACGTTTTTACATCATTCTCAAACAAGCATCATGCATTACATACCACGTTCAAAGTTTGAATACCATACGTTTTTACATCATTCTCAAACTTCCTTTTTGATAATAACTATGTGCACTTAGTTTGAATACCATACGTTTTTACATCATTCTCAAACGAAGGTGGAGATATGATTGTTGTTGGAGCAGTTTGAATACCATACGTTTTTACATCATTCTCAAACTAATTTTGGCAATTCGGCAGCAGTCAACGAGTTTGAATACCATACGTTTTTACATCATTCTCAAACGGTCTTGTCACTGTTCTCGACTTCAATAACGTTTGAATACCATACGTTTTTACATCATTCTCAAACCAATAGAGTAAGTGATTTTGATTCATACCGGTTTGAATACCATACGTTTTTACATCATTCTCAAACTGTCATTTTTTCGGCCTCGTAAACTCTCTTTGTTTGAATACCATACGTTTTTACATCATTCTCAAACTTCTTCTCTTTAGCAATGCTTGTATGTCTTGTTTGAATACCATACGTTTTTACATCATTCTCAAACTGATTTCCTGCGCTTCAAATGATACAATATGTTTGAATACCATACGTTTTTACATCATTCTCAAACTTGAAAAATACAAATTTAAAAGATGTTAGAGTTTGAATACCATACGTTTTTACATCATTCTCAAACATATTCGTCATTATGTGTATATCCGTCCTGGTTTGAATACCATACGTTTTTACATCATTCTCAAACGACACAACGACTTTGCAAACATACTGTGTGTTTGAATACCATACGTTTTTACATCATTCTCAAACTCACTGTCTGATTATGAGGCGATTTTAGTAGTTTGAATACCATACGTTTTTACATCATTCTCAAACAGGATGGAAAGAATGGAACACACAGAAAGCGTTTGAATACCATACGTTTTTACATCATTCTCAAACCAGGCAGGTATCCCCGAATTGTATATGCAGGTTTGAATACCATACGTTTTTACATCATTCTCAAACTAGGTACTATGTATGATTTGCAAGGGCAAGTTTGAATACCATACGTTTTTACATCATTCTCAAACCTTCCCCTATGCAATGTAAACCCATTCCTTGTTTGAATACCATACGTTTTTACATCATTCTCAAACCTCAAATTCAAAAATGAAATACCTTCATAGTGTATAAAACAGATATTCAAACATTGTTAATTAGATTTCACAGCCATCTGAATCTATTATATACTTTCTTGTTTGATCTGTAAAATCTCTTTGAAAACTCTCTATTAATAGTAAGTTTATTTCGTTATAGTTCATGAATTGTAGAAGCTGGTTAATTTTTTCGTATGAAAAATAACTTCTTGTATTTACTAAGATTATAAAATTCTTTTTTAATACATCATTTTGCAATTTAATATATTGAATTAGTCTTTCAAAATAATTTAAAGAATCGTATTCTACTTTCACACCCATTATTTTAAATAAGCCGGCCAAATCAATCGATTCATCGGTGATAAGTGTATTGGAGTATTGAGATTCTACTTCAAGAAAATAATTCTGTAACGTGCTTAAAATTTCTTGTGTTTTTAAATACATTTCTTCGTTATTGGCTATTTGAACTAATTCACTATAGATTTTACTGATGATTTTTTTGTCATTGATATCTATAAATAATGGATTTACAATAATTTCAGCATTTTTTGCTAGAACGATTTCTTTATCATCATCGGAAAGAACAAATGAACCGCACTCTCCTGCTATTTGCGACTCAAGTTCTTCTAAATATTTAGAAAAAAGGTCAGGTGATTCTATAATCCATTCAGCAGCACAATAATAATGCATATCTAATTGCATATGCAATTCAGGATGTACTAATATCATAAAATCACCAACCTTTCATCTGTATCAAGAATGTCACTTTTGATATTTCCAACTATAAGATCCATTTTAGAATACTGTTTTTCTGTTACAGTCAACAATTGTACCAGCCCCTCATTAGGACTGTTCTTTCTAACATTATCAACAATTGCATTAACTGCGCTTCCATTTAACGCTAGTTTGCAATATACGGATTCCTGAACCATAAGAAAGCCGTTTTTTAGCAGAAATTTACGAAATTGTACATAAGATTTTCGCTGCTCTCCTGTTCCGACAGGCAAATCAAAAAATACAATTACTCTCATAAACCTATAACTCAAAATGATAAAAGCGAATAAGTGAACTATCATCTTCGTTCAATGCATGAAATACACTTTTGCAATAGATTTTAATGGCATTATTAACGTATTGAATTTTTCCATCAATCCGAACTTCCTGATTTAAAATGTTTACCAATTCCATTTTTTCTGCGTGCTCTAATTCATCAAATCTCATCGAAACCACTTTTCTGTCGACTAAGATACGAAATGGCTCCATGAGGTCAGATGCGAGATTAAATTGATTGAACATATTGTCGTGGAACAATCCTAATTGTGTAATATATCCATTGGCTACGACCTCCCTACAAAAAGCAGATAAAATGATGGAATAGCCATAATTTAAACCTGCATTTATGGGGGTATCCGCTGTTCGTGTAAAGTTAAGTCCAAATAGCGCATTAAAATATACCTTTGCAGAATGACCTTCTCGATTTGTTTGGTCATTCCATTGTATTTCTTTTATATACGAATCTAATAAAAACGCTTCCTCCTTCCCAAGTAATTTCAAAAATTCCATTTGTTTTCGAATCTTTTCTGTTACAATCTCCGTCCATATTGCTTCTTTGGTATTTTGCTTCCATGCAATCTGATGTCGAACCTTATTGCTGGAATCATGGCTTCCATAATAACCAATTAACTCAGAGGATGGATTTCTTTTTTCATCACAAAAAATCACCTTAATCTTCTTTTTTGTCAATTCTGACAATAAGCTGGTGGTTATGGAAACCGCTGTTGATTCGATTAATAGCATAGAAATTTCACCTAAGTGAATCTTGGTTATCTCTTCACTTCGTACAACCATATATCCCAATTGATAATCTAATTTAGCACGTTTAGAGATAACAACAATTCGCCAACTCATACTGTTTTCAAATCAATCTCTTGTTCATAAATACCGGTTGGAGATTGATTGATGATGGAAATATGGTTTAGATTAGAAATAGTTTTATTAATTCTTAATAAACCAGCAGATTTAGTTTCGCCAATTAATTTTAGATCGCCTTTTACGCTATTGCACTGTAGAATATGAAGTATCTCCATAATTATAATACATTTATCTTCTATGCATAACTTTTGAAATTCAGCTTCTCTTTTTTGTAATTTATCAGCAATTTTATCAAAAAATATTTTATATATTGTTTGTGACATTTTTTGTATAAAAAGTTTATACAATATGAGTATATCTTCATCTGTCAGCTTATCATGAGCAACTATTTTTAATTCTTTATTAAATTTCTTTTTTTCTATAAACTTTGTTATTTTTTTTAAAATTTCAATTTTATCTTTGGGTAAAAGTAATTGCATTGCATTTTTAAAAATAATTCTACTATCGGATCTGCCTGATATATACATATAAAATCCATCTACGTTAAACAAAGTATCAATTTTGATTTTAGGAATAATAATTCGTGGATTTACAAGTCCACGCTCCGATTGTAATATATCAAGCATTTCCTGTTGCTTTTTCTCGATTCGTGTTTTTAAATACAATGGAACATATTCTATGGTACGGATTTTATTTCCTTTTTTATCATCGGATTCTACTAGCATAAAATAAGAACCTGTTGCATTATTATATCCGCCATATTTATTAATATTTGATAATCTACTATTACTTTCTTTAATTGGAACTTGACCATTTCCTTTTTTTACCAGCTGTACGTCAAATAAAACTCCTTTCTTTTCATAAGCTTTACGCGTAACGAGCACATTGTTTTTACACATTGTTGCTCTTACTGTTCGGATAGTTCCTTTTTCTCCGGCAATCCATGCGATTTCACCATTTCGCTCCACGTCTTTTGATTTAAACATATTGTTTATACTATAAGTTCTGCCTGGATTTTCCCGAATAAACCAGGCGGCATTTTTTGTGAATTTTACAAAATAGGTATTTCCGACAACGATATTTAAGTAGGCGTCTTTGGCATGATGCAAATCGTTCATATCGCGAACTTTAATCATTTCGAAATCATGCCTGAATTTAGATACAGATTTTGCTTTGGCATAAACAATTTCTGTTTCTGGTAAGGTTTGTTTTAAGATAGATGCGACTGCTTTTGTTCCTTGCCGTGTCTCAACAAGTTGTCTTTCGATGAAGCCGGCAAGTTCATTTGAATCAAATTCCGTTCCACGTACAAGACGTTCATATTTTACTTTGGATATAAATCCACCATCCAATAATACTTTCCAAAATCCCGACATATGATTTCGGATTTCTTTTTTGATTGGATATTCATCTGTTTTTTTAGCGTTATAGGATTTCTTTACTAATACACGGTTATCTAAGCTGTCATCCATTACTTTGGACTGTGGATAAATATGGTCAATATCGTATTTATTATTATCCCATAAATCTTCTAATTCAATGATTTCTCCGGAATACATGCAACGTCCTTTTTGCGTATAGTATAAATACAATTTATCGCTTCGTAAGGTAGAATCCTCTATATTTTTTAACTTTTCAATCCAAGTTCTTTCGTCCTCTTTACATTTTTTGTATAGTTCAAGCAATTTGTTCTTTCTAGATTCCGTTCGATTGCTGTCTGCTTTTTCACGCGCCATTTCAATAAATACGCGTTCCGGTGCATGCCCCATGATTTTAGTTATTTCTTTTACAATTATTAAGGTCTGCCAGATTTGTCTTTTTACCGCAGGAGATACATAGAGTTCGTCTACCATTTTGTAAGTTATTTCTTTAGAGACATCGCTATGATTTTCTTCTTCGATATACGAAGCAAACATATACTTCTCACTTAATATCTGCATGAAGTTGTCATTCGTTTCCCACATGCTGCGTAGGATGGACCATGCTTCGCCGGTTTGCGGATCCGGTGCAGTAATTCCAGATAATAATTTTTCGGACAATCGTCCCCATCCGTTATAGGAAAGCTTCGTTAAGGCAGTCTTTTGGGCATCCGTTAATTGAGGAAACAGTTTTGATAATCGTTGTTTCAGTAGCTTTTTATCCTCACCAAACAACGTAATATTTAAAATGATTGTCTCTTTTTCTTCCTGCGTTAGTTCAACTCCCGTAAGTTTTTCTTTGAAATCGTGATACGCAACCAAAGAACCTTTGAAATCGCCATCAATTCCGGTAATCTCAACCTCTCTTCCAACCACGCCTTGTCTAACCAGATAATCCTTCAATTTCTTTTGGGTGACTTTTCGCATTCTTTGGAATAGGTCATGATATATATTTTGTTTTAAGGCAACATCAATGGGTTCTCCATTTAATTTTAGATTATTTAATTCATTTAAAACTACAAACTTGCTATAGAGCAACGAATTCTTTGGCAAAACATCTTCATGAATAAGATAAGTACATTTATTGGTCATTCGTCGAATGAATTTTTCTGCACTCTCCTCTATATTAACTACCTGTTCAAAATTCCATGGATATATTTTATCGTTCGTATTTCGAACCATCCAATTTGTTTTTTGCTCTCCTTTTGTAATTCCATTTAATGGTCCTACATAATATGGAATTCGAAACATAAATATCTGTAGAATTTTTTCCTGATATTCTTTTGACATTGGTATCTTTTCTTTTAAATTTTCAAGAATCTGCTTCAATTCATATAAGTGGACCTGATGCGGTAAAACACCATTATCTGTAGTAACCTGTTTTGGTAAAAAACTTTCTTTTTCTAATTCTTCTCTTAAATATGTGATTTCTTCAGAATCAATTTTGGCAACGACACGTTTCTTTAGAAAATCATAAAATGCTTTTTGAGTACATTGTTTTCCTTGCATTGGAACTTTGCGACCATTTACTTTGGTCATTCCAATATAAGCACAATAATTATCTAATTTATCATTGGTGGTCACAAAAATTTCCTGATACTCTTCCTTAGACAAATATTTCTTTACAATTCGTTTTAAATAAACCAAATCCTTTTTATGTTTTTCGTATAATTCTACTTTTGCTTTGGAAAGAGAATCATGCTCTCCTAAGATATCAACTAAAATGCTCCAATCATAGATAGATTTTGCTTGTTCAATAATATAGTAAAGCTCACCTAATTCATTTTCATAAATTCCAATATTATCTTCGTATGAGCTTTCAGCAAAACAGATTTTTGGTTTTTCAACAGTATCTAGCTCACTATTTTCGAAAATATCACTTAATTTTACGGTGGCGCCACATAAAAGTCCTAAAATTGCTTTTTCACATTGGTTTTTTGCATGAAAATCTTTATGCAATTTTATTTTTTTGCCAGAACGTGTTAAGGAAGAATCTTTTAAAATAGATTCTAAATTCCTAATACTTTCCTCATCAAATTCTAATTCGAAAGAAAGTTCTTCATTTTTCAGACTTTCATAGAATTGTTGAAAGGTATCATCGAAGCTTCGGATATTGTCAAGATTTCCAGAAAACAGAAAATGCCCTCTATGTTTCATTATATGATGAATTGCCAGATATACAAGGCGAATATCCGGAGTTGTGTCGGTT
>JAZUQL010000081.1:0-57497 GCA_045605685.1 Lachnospiraceae bacterium | reverse complement strand
ATATCTGTTGTCAACTGTTTTATACTGTTTACCGATATTTTTTTCATAAAAAAGCACCAACCCTGATTACAATTAGTTTTAGCTTTCTCTACAAACTCTGAATCAAAAGTTGATGCCATCTTTACTTATTCAGTTTCATATCCATTTGGATTCTGGCTCTGCCATCTCCAGGAATCTTCACACATTTTCTTAACTCCATATTGAGCTTTCCAACCAAGCTCCTTGTATGCTTTTTCTGCATTTGCATAATTCTCCGGAATATCTCCTAATCGACGCGGCTGAATCGTGTAAGGTATTTTGACACCGGTAGCCTCTTCGAATTTCTGAATTATTTCAAGCACACTATAACCATTTCCGGTACCCAGATTATATACGCATAATCCTGCATTTTCTTTAATCTTTTTTAAAGCTTTTACATGTCCATCTGCCAAATCCATTACATGAATATAATCTCTGATGCAAGTACCATCCGGTGTTGGATAATCATTACCAAATACCCCCAACTTCTCTAGTTTCCCTACGGCTACTTGTGTAATATATGGCATGAGATTATTCGGGATACCATTTGGATTTTCTCCAATCAGACCACTGGGATGTGCACCAATTGCATTAAAATACCGTAATATTACTACATTCCACGCTGCATCTGCTTTCTGAATATCCATCAATATCTGCTCTAACATGTACTTAGTCCAACCATAAGGATTCATACACTCCCCTTTGGGTGTTTCCTCTGTTACAGGCATAGATTCCGGTTTTCCATATACAATAGAAGAAGAAGAAAAAATAATATTTTTCACATGATACTTTTTCATCACATCCAACAGCACGAATGTACCGGTCACATTATTATTATAGTATTCCCATGGCTTTTGTACAGATTCCCCCACTGCTTTCAAACCTGCAAAATGAATCACTGCCTCTATCTTCTCTTTTATAAAAATCTCTTCCGTCGCTGTATAATCCAATATATCCGCCTGATAAAACATAATCGGTCTTCCGGTAATTTTTTCAATTCTTTGTATGGCTTTTTTACTCGAATTGCTTAAGTTGTCCATGACAACCACATCGTATCCTGCATTCTGTAATTCTACAACTGTGTGACTTCCAATATATCCTGCTCCACCTGTCACCAAAATAGCCATCCCAATACCTCCAATGTTTCCATTCCAAATACTATTATTAATTATAGTTCAACTCCATGCTCTATTAATAGTACTCTGGCTGTTTCAACAGAATCTACACCTGTTTTGTTCTTAATTGGTGCAAATTCTTTCTTTCGCTCTACTTCAAATGGCAAACAGTTTTCCATTTCATGTATCATATCTAGTACCAGACTTTCAAACTTATAACCATTCACGGTTTCCGGCTTTATTAGTTCTCCTTCTTCATTCATGTACGGAATCTTTTTTTCTACCACATGAAGCGGAAGCTTCTGTTCCATAATCTTCTGAAGTGCCTCTTCCTGAAAGAGATAATTCAAAATAACTCCAAAGTTATAGGCTAATGTTCCATTCTCATTCTTTGCATGCATCATTTCTTCCGTCAGCTCATAATACTCGACAATCGATGGTTTTCCATCCTTCAGACACATAACCCCTACCTTTTCATCGGGCTGCGTCTTTTTGACTACCTTAGAACCAACCACATAATGATTTGCAATTACCGCTCCGACAAAGATCGGATCTACAATTTTTTGCAATACATTATCCACTGAAAATACATTTAGCCATTCCATTCCTTCTCGTTTTACAACATCCAAAAGTCCGGCATTTTTCATCGAAATATACCATCCACCATTCCCATTTGGAGAAGTAGACATTTTACTTCTGCTTTCCATATAAATCTTTCCCTGATAATCTGCTGCCGGAGCCATTTCTTGCTTGAAAAAATGCACATATTCACTATTGTATCCAAAAAAAGTATGTTCCGTTAAAAAACGAACCGTAGCATCATGATTTTTATCACTGGTCATAACAAACAGATGTATCCATGTATCTGCTTGTTTTACTGTTTCTAACAAATTACAAATTAAACGTTCAAAAATATATACATCCTTTGTAATTCCAATATTATACATTCCCTTCGGCTCATCAGAACCCAATCGAGTTCCCATTCCTCCGGCTAAAAGCACCGCTCCAACCTTTCCTTTTTGAATCGCCTGTATACCGGTCTGCAAATACATTTCCTTACTTGCATTTATCTCATCGATTTCCATAACCTTGAGCGGACTGATATTTCCCTTACCAGATAATTCTTCCTGATGTAAACAAGCTTCTACAACAGAAAAATCAGTACATTCAATCTGTTCTAAAAGTTCTTGCTGCTCAGTCTCACTTAACGCATCGTAATACTGCAGAATATGCTCCTGCCCGTTTTTTTTTGTTTTTGCTAATGCTTCCTGATATGTAATGTTCATACTAGCCTCCGTTTGCAAATATTATATTCGTTTTAATTCCTGTTGCTTCTTCAAAATAGCATGATATGCCATTTCTGGTGTCAGACACTCTGCAACTGCCATTTCCATTGGACAAAAACCTGTATTACTTCGATTACGAATTGCCGGAACTATCTGTTCTGCTTCATAGGTAATTGCATATTGTGCAAATACCTGTACTGCCGATTCACTCATAATCGGTGCATACACCTGCTTTACACCTGCCAGTACATATAAATAAGCGGTCGCCTTTCCTACGACTTTATCAGCAGCCGAAAATCCTTGCAGATTCACATTGGCAGAAATCCAATCCATCAATGGCTTTACCCCTCGCTCAAAGCTGGTATACTGCCATTCGCCTCTACATAGCACGCAAGTAAATCCGCCTTGTTGTAATTGTTCTTGTGCAAGCGTCCAATCATTCTTCATAACGTCTTATATGCTCCACTCGAAACGTAATGAATGGCAATAAACACCACTGAAGTACCAATCCCGGAAGTCCGGCTACGATACTGGTCCAGATAATCGCAACTGATATCGATTCATAACCAAATGCATATACTGCAAGCACTACGGCAATTGCACGAACCGCACGTCCGGCAAACTGTGCAATCAATAATTTTACTATGGTTGGCAGCTTTACATTTCGAAGTAATCCGGCACACAACCCATAAATACAAAGCTCAAGCATCATAAACGGCAATAAACCAATCTTTGGCATACCCGTCAGTGCAAAGCTGGCAAGCGGACTTAATAATCCGGCAATTGCACCTGCATAAGGTCCAGCCAATAATCCCACTAAAAGAATTGGTAAATGCATAGGAAGAAATGTTTCGCCCAATGCAGATCCCAAATCAGATATTGTCCCCATTGCATGAAATAGCTGCGGTAAAACCACCGCTGCAATAATTGCCACTATAGTTGCTAATGTCTGTGTCTTAACAGACAGACGAGTCGGTTTCAAAGCCTTTGTTATTGTTTGATTTGTCATATTTTTTCCTCACTTTCTTTTTTTGAATCCATGCACTGAATTCCAATCATGCCTAAATTATTCTTTTTCTATTTCCATTCGCTCAATCACAAATATCTTGCAATGTAAATGGAATCACTTTTTCCAGATTTTCTACTGCTACTTCCACCTGATAGCCAATTTTACCACCACTAAAAATAATGGTTTTAAAATCCTTCGCAGAAGCATGAAGCACTGTTTTAAATAGCTTTTTCATCCCAATCGGCGAGCAACCACCATGAATATAACCAGTCAACGGAAGCAGTTCCTTAGATTTAATCATCTCAATATTTTTTTCTCCTACTGCTTTGGCAGCCTTTTTTAGATTTAACTCTCCATAGACAGGCACCACAAAGACATAATTCTTTCCGGATGCTCCAATTGTTACCAGCGTTTTGAATACCTGAGCCGGATTCTGATTCAATACAGTTGCAACTTCCAGACCACTAATAGCTTCTGCACTATCATATGTATGACTTTCATAAGGGATTTTCTTCTGCTCCAGAATTCGCATCACATTTGTTTTCTCTTGTTTCATAATTACTCCGTTGCTAATATCTCATTCCGTCATTCTGTTACAATTATCTTTTACTATATTATACTAGAAATCTTGTGAATACAAGTTAAAATCAGCTTTTCTCAACACAAAAAATCGTATCAAGATAAAAATGAAACATTTTTCATTTTTATCTTGACTTTTTCATCTTCATTAATTAAAATGAATCTAATTTCATTTTAACAAGGAGATATCCCATGCCAAAAGTATCTGAAGAATATATTCAAAACAAAAAAAACATGATTGTTCATACTGCTTATGATTTATGTATTCAAAAAACCATCAGCACTGTAACGATGCAGGACATTATTGATGCAACCGGGCTTAGTCAAGGAGGTATCTATCGCTTTTATAAAGATATTGATGAAATTTTCAAAGATATGTTAATCGATAACCGGCAGCGAGTAACTATCATAGCTCAAATAGATGAAATCTTTGCAGACACAGAAACCAAAACTATCAAATCTGTCTTACATCAAATTTTTGACTTACTTTCCGACTTTATGACAAAAGAGTTGATGGGTATTGTAAAAATTAACTTTGAATTGTCTGTGCTTTCCATGAATGCCCCACAACGAGTCGAAAAAATATTAGGGGATATCGAGGGAACCGGTAACTTTGAATATCTCTTTATGCGAATCTCAGAGTTTTTAACGAATCATATTTCAAATGGTGACTTATCTCCTAAAGTAAGTCTGCCAGAGCTTCTGACATATCTTACAGCATCTTATAACGGTATTGAAATGAGTTGTATTATTAACCATTGCTACAAAAAACTACCATTCATGGAATGGTATACCCCAAAAACTCAACTGAACACATTAGAAACCACATTATATTACTTATTAGGATTGGAGGATTAGAATATGCGGATACACGAATTTATTGATGGAAAGAAACCAGTAATGATACTGATTCATGGAATATTGACACCATGGCAAATCTGGATTCCACAGATTGAAGCCTTTCGAGAGACCTACAATGTATATGCAATTGCCTTGAACGCTCATACAGAAGAAAATGCCAGTGAATTTGTCTCTGTGACTGCAGAGGCAGAAGAAATAGAACAATACTTTCAAAAGCGACATATAGAAACCATAGATGCTTTATGTGGCATTTCTCTTGGGGGTAAAATTGCCCATGAAATATGGAAAAATGGCAAGCTTACCATACGGAATTTAATACTGGATGGAGCACCATTAGTATCTTGTCCCCAAATTGCAGTAAAAATCATGATAAATAATTACAAAAAAATCATTCTTCAATCAAAAGCACGAGAAGCAAAAGTTTTAGAAGCTTTCAAAAAACAGTTTTTACCCGAAAAATATTTGGATAGCTATTTAAAGATAGCCGATTTTATGACTGATACATCCATGGAAAATCTTGTACGTTCAGCTTTTCAGAACAGTATGTGTAAAGATGTAAATAACCAAAGCCGAATATTATTTATTCATGGAACCAAAGGAAATGAAATCCTATCCAAGAAAGCTGCTACACGCATGAAAAAATACTATCCGGAAACAACAGTAATCTGCTTTCAGGGAGATTTGCATTGTTATAAGGCCATCTACGAGCCTGAGAAGTGGATACAGGTCGTAGATGCCTTTTTGAAAGATCCATCATGTACGAATCAATTTAAAAACTTTTAACCCAATTTACTAAGGAATCATGATAGGTATTTTCCCTAACTGTACCTAACATATAATCCGTTACCGGACCATTTCGTCTCATTTTTTCAAGAATTGCTTCCTGAAGCTCTTCCACAGACATATTTTCATATTGTTTGTTCCAGTCTACAATTACTTTCTCAGTCTTCGTTTCTTCTTGTACAGTTTCAAGCTCCGTCTCCGGCTGTTCAACTGTATTTACCTTCAGTTCTTCCTCAACCTTCACAGGCTCTGGTGCTTTCTCTATTTCCACTGTCTTAATTGGTGCAAAGCTTTCACTGCAAAGTTCTACCGGAATCCAGATTTCACCGGAGTTTGCCGGTACACGTATCTGAATGCGTCCTTCCTTTCCAGATATGCGTTCTCCTGTCAATGCCCCAACATATTCAACAGAATCTCCACATGCAAGGTTCATATACGCATCGTTATCACCATTATTGACTGTAGTAATCACCGACTTACCATCCAGTGTTCTGGCATATGCATACTGAGTCGTCTGTAGCTCCAATTCCTGATAATCACCGTAACATAGGGCCGGTGTATTCTGACGAATCTTACCAAGTGCTTCAATTAGCTTTGTATATGGATTTGTATCAATTGCGCCTTTAAAATCTTCGTAATTTAATGCAGGTCTTAAGGAATCATCGGAAAAATGCTCTTTCTTGCCTTCGATACCAAACTCTGATCCATAGTAAATTGATGGTACTCCCGGCAATGTGTAAAGCATTACATGTACCGGCAGAAAATGTGCTTTATTTGCCAGCTTTGTATAAATACGTTCTACATCATGGTTATCTACAAAGCTATAAAGCTTCAGATTATTCCCTACCATATCGCTTACATATTTGACTGTGTGTGCAATTTCAAAATAGTTATGGTCATTGTGACCGGAGTACAATGCCTTATGAAGCATATAGTTTGTAACGGAATGAAGGGTTCCATCATTTGCCCAACGCGAATAATTTCCATGAATTACTTCCCCCATAAGCCAGAAGTCCGGTTTTACTTCATTTGCCACATGCCGAAGTGCCTTCATATAATCAAAATCCAGAACATCCGCAGCATCTAAACGGATTCCGTCAATGTCAAACTCGCTTACCCAGAACCGTATTACATCACAGATATAATCTTTGACTTCCGGATTGTGTTGATTTAATTTTACAAGGAGGTCATGTCCTCCCCAGTTTTCATAAGAAAAACCATCATCAAAAGAATTGTTGCCACCAAAATTCACATTACAGTACCAGTTTTTGTACTTTGAATTTTCTCTATGTTTTTTTATATCTTGAAATGCAAAGAAATCCCGACCTGTATGGTTGAACACTCCATCGAGTATAACTCTGATTCCCTGTTTGTGACATTCAACCACGAAATCCACAAGATCCCCATTTGTTCCAAGCCTGCTGTCCAGTTTCTTATAATCGGTCGTTTCATAGCCATGTCCCACAGATTCGAAAAGCGGTCCAATGTAAATTGCATTACATCCGATTTCCTTAACGTGAGAAATCCATGGAAGTAATGTATTTAAGCGGTGTACCGGTTCCCCATAAGAATTCTGTTTTGGTGCTCCTGTGAGCCCCAATGGATAAATATGATAAAATACTGCCTCCTCATACCACGCCATGCTTTCTACCTCCTTGTATTATTATCTTAATCTACAATTCGTCTATTTAAACAAGCACAAATCAAAATCATCCTTTGCTTCCCCTCTCCTTTTCCTAAAACCGGAAATTTTGTTTCTGTATTACTCTGTCTTCTTATCAAACCATGTCTTCACACGAAGCTTAGCATTCTCCCTTATATTGTAATAAAAAAATCCATAATCACAATTATGAAAACTTGCCGGACCAAACAACAATTCCATAAATTTGCCATCTTCACCTTGGCTGGCTGTCACTGAGTATTTATTCAACTTTGGATTTGTCATAATAACTACTCCTCTCTCTAAGTTCAACACAGTAGAAACCTTTTCCTCCAATACATCCATCTGAGAACCCGGAAAGTGTGGAAATAAACATCCTAAACACAGATCTTCACCAGCCGGTGTCTCATCCGTTCTCCAATTTAATGGATTAATTGCCACTGCTTCCGGAGCAACCACCAAACTCGGCTTACCAATATTCTCAGGTCCTTCTGTATTCCAAGAAATACAAACACCGAAGTCATCTGCTCCTTGTGCTGGTTTTACATGAGGATACTTTGCCAAATACGGTTTTGTCATTGCATCGCCAATACGATATGCACAAATCATATTTGCATAATAGTCCGGATGTACTTTCATATATTCCCCTAATACCATTCCTAACAATCTTGATCCCTGACTGTCTCCTGCTAAAATATATGGACGACCTTGATTCCAATTAGCAAAATAATAATCTAATGCTGCATATACATCCGTTCTTGGTTCTGCCCATTCAGCCTCATCCACTGCGTCAAAAGTCATTCCACCAAGCAATGCACCATTTACTTGTCTCCAATATGGACAAAATATATTTCCAACCGTTTCAAAAACGGATGCTTGTTGTACAAAATAGTCTTTTGCACCTTGTATCATACCCGGATGATCTATTGGACATATTACAGGTGCGTTTAAATCCATGCAAGCAGATGGATATAAGTAGATTATATCTACTGGTAAAAGTATCTCTTTTGGACATGCAAGCCATAAATCCGGATTAGAATAATCTGGTGCTTCTCCAACAAAGGCTTTTTCATACATTCTTTCATCTACACTATTCATCACAATTCTCCTTAATATAACTACAATTTGTACATCCCTATCCCAATATTCTACCATTTATTCAACAAAACAAAAATCACGTGCAAACCATAAAAAACCTCGCTTCCATTCATTCGTCTGCGAGGTTTTTCATTCTTTCTTTATTTAGACTGCCACAATCCATGCAAATTGCAGTACTCATATGCAGCTACAAATTCTTCGCCTTCTACTAATTTGAATTCTGCTTTCGGTTTGTCTGTGTACTCCAACTTCACCATTTGACTTCCACGAGTAGTTTCAATTGCAATCCATTGAATGTAATGCTCTTCCATCATCGGATGTTCTATGGATCCTACCTCAACGGTAACGGTATCTCCATTCAAAGTGACCACAGGTACATGTTTCTCCTGTGCGCCATCTGAAGTTCCGGGAACCATCTCTGTCATCTTCTGCCCGCAACACATAACCGGTACAAGCGTTTGATTTACATACTCAACAATATTACCACAATGTTCACATACATAAAATTTCATTTGAATTACCTCCTTACTACAATACCATAATACATCTTCTTTTTTTAAAAGGGAAGCCCAAAAATAACTTTTAACTCTTTCTGCACTTTAGAAAACGGATAGTTCTATCTCTCTGCAACATTTTTATTGTGTATTTAACCAAAATGCTTCCTCCTAAGTGATGCTAACGTTTCTTTTGCATCAAATAAAATACCTGTATCCTCATAACTTTCTCAGCTTCAGAGTATCCTCCTGTTAATACTGCAAAATATTATTCTCACATTAAAATTCAAGTTGTCAGTGTAATAAATCAGATTTTATTCTACTATAATATATCTGTAATTTGCAGAGTTTTCTTTCCTTCCAACAAATTTAAAACCACAAAATTCATAAACAGACAGAAAAAATCGATATGCAAAGCAGCATTTTTCAAATCCATCAGACATAATATCCAACTGTGGATAGACTTTATCTTGATAAAAACGCCTTATTTGTGCGTGCTTGACACCGAAGCTGCTATTGTGGTCAAGATCACGATAGTGATACAATTCATCCACCGAAAAAGTAAATGCTGCTACCGAAAACCAACAACCGCTAAACTCCATACCATAAGAGGGATGCTCCATTACACGTATATCCTGATATGTGGCAGTTTCATAAATGTAGGTTTCCCAAAATCCCCACATGCAACTCCATGTTTCTTTAAGATGTTCAGAGGCATATGGGATACATACATTAATATGGTCATACCAATTTTCAGTTTCAGACATGTTCAAATCTCGTAGGATTATTGCCATTATCATATCCGGATAATTTGTTATTCCCGAATCATAAAGTTCACGAACACGAGTACATTCCTCATCTGTCAATTCACGGAGAGAAAGCTTATACTTTTTACTTTCCATAAATTCAGTCGCCAGTCCATAATCATCGGTTATCTCCATTTGAGAGAACATTGTCCTTGCAGACCATATCATATTCAACAAAGCTTTAAACTCACTTTTTTTCTCGTCATCATAATTCTCACCACTGATAGGAAAATATACCTTGCAAAAGCTATTACAGATTTTCTTTTCATCAAATGAAATACAAAAGTTCTCACTTATTTCATCACCAAAATCAATAATCATACAATCATTATCAATAACACAGTTCCATTTCTTTGTAGCACCCTTTTTCTTTATTGATTTTTTCATTTTCTCAAATACTTCTATTTGAGTTTTGGTGCGTTTCAGTTTTAATGTATAAAATATTGTATCCGGACCAGTTGAATTATCCATAAATACCTCCCTAAAATTCATGCGTACTTTCAACTCTAAGAAAAGCTGAAGGTTTCTTTTCACTTTACATATCTCCATCTAATACCTAATGCCTTAAAGTATGTACCACTATAATCATATGTAATATCTTCTATGTAGGAATCATAAAAGTAAACTATGCAATCTTTTATGAACATTGAAGCATCATATAATACCGACATATAGTTTTTTTCTCCAATAATCAAATTCCAGCAGGAAATTTGTAAATCACACTCTCCGGTATAAACAGTAATTCTATGGCACAATTAACGATTATAGTCAACATTTTCAAGGGGAATAGGCTTTGGATTTTGTATTATCCATCCAATCGCAAGCTCCACCAACTTATCAATTTCACTCTGACAACCACAAGAAGCTTTAACATTATTTATTTCATTTATGGCTTTCTGTGCTTCTTCGATTTCTTCCCTGCTCAAAGCATTACCCTGCAAAAAATACTGAATTAATGCTCCAAGCATCTTTCTGTACTCCGTATCCCAGTTTGCTCCTCCGTTACGATTACTCTCGTCATCCACACGACCGGTAATACGAACTACCTCACCCTGTATGGTTGCACAGCTGCCACTTGATGGCACAAGAAATTCCCAAAGTGTGCTATGCTGTTCATCTATGGACAAAGTTTCATCCACCTCTATCAAAGACTTCCCATCATGTTTGATTACCGGTTTTGACGGCACTACATCGAACATGATATAATAGCGCTCCATTATCATTTCAATTTCCTTACGATGCTCCTCAGACATATCATTTTTGTAAAACTCAAATTGCTGTCCTGCGTTGGAAATATATTCCTGTGCTTTCATCCATTCATCACTCGGAATATCGCCCTGCTTTTTCTGAGCGTAAATCAGCAATTCAGCACAATCTGCTTTCATTTTTTCCCATACTTCTGTTCCTCTACTTAGCATATGAAGTAAAGGCGTTTTATTATCGTCCCAATCCTCGGAGTGATGGCAAGGATTTGCACCATGTTCCAGTAGTAAACGTACAACATCACAATTACATTTATTTCCAGAAACTGCATTAAATAAAGCAGTATGCCCTCCGAACGCTGTAACATTCACATCTGCACCTTGTTCCACAAGAAATTTACAAATATCATAATGGCCATGAGTAGCATGCTTAAAAAGCGGTGTTCCATATGTATTTGTAGCATTCACATCTGCACCTCGTGATACCATCCATTCGACAATTTCCAAAGGAATATAACAATTATGTAACGCCGTTTCCTTGTAACCACTGCGTTCTTTGGCATTCGGCTCACACGAAGCCAGCATCTCTTTACATTGTTCAATATCCTCTGATGTCCAGTCATATGCATGTTCTCGGCAAAAATCAGCAAACTCCTTCGGAAGAGTCTTTCGTAGTTTTGACATATTAATAATTCTCCTTCGTATAAACCATTCTTTTTAGCTTTGGCTTTAAGTCTTATCCATCTGTTCCTTCTGTTGATAGTCTTCTACCAGCCCATTTCATGTGCTACATATTCTTTCAATCTAAAAATCACATATAGCGGAATACTCCATACATGCGTAGTACCATCCATGTTATCTCCCACATTTTTCAATGAGGTCTTAATTGCCATCTTTGGACTATATCTGTTACAGAACAAGTGCAAGCTCTTAGCCTTCGTATTATCTGCCGATTTTACCTCTATCGGAAGAAGCAAACCTTCATAGTCTGAAATAAAATCCATTTCAGCGTCTGCTTTTGTTCTCCAGAAATAACTTTCAACTCCCATACATTTCAGCTGCGTCATAACATAATTCTCTGTTAATGCTCCCTTAAAATGAGTATAAGAAGCATCTCCTTCCAAAATGGTTCTATAATTCACATTAGATTTTCTGCGAAGAAGTCCCACATCCGACATATACACCTTAAAATACGTATTGTCAGCCATTCCGGAAAGCGGAAATTCCGGTATTGATACCAAATTTAACTTATACGCAATTCCTGCATTAACAAGCCATTCCAGTGCATCTTCCAAATCCTTTGCACGTGCTCCTTGTTTTACATGTGAGAAGATAAACTTATTATTATCTCTTGCTATCTGTGAAGGAATCGCATCCCAAATCAGACGCACTTTTGTAGCAGTATCGGGCGTCGTATGCTTGCCAAAATCGTCAGCATAATCCTTAAGAATTCTATCCTGAACTTCTTCCACTTCTTTATAGTCATGCGTATCTACCCACGTCTGCACTGCCTCCGGCATGCCACCGACAATATAATAGTTTTTTAAATATTTCTCTAATGGTACCGTATATATTTTCGAGATCTCTCTTTCGAATGCAAGTTTATTGATTCCGTTAATATATTTTTCTCCACCGTCTGCAATCACAAACTCCTCGAAGCTCATTGGATACATTTCAATACGATCTACCTTGCCGACAGGAAAAGAAATTCCCTCCTTTCGAAGTGCTACACCCAGCAAGGAACCCGCTGCAATAACATGGAGCTCCGGCATGTTTTCGCAGAAATACTTAAGGGACTGTATCGCACGTGGACAGTCCTGAATCTCATCAAAAACAACCAACGTTTTTCCCGGAACAATCTTTTTACCATAAACCACATTGACAAGTTCATCAACAATCCGATCTACATCAAAATCAAAATCAAAAACAGACTTTAATCCAGTGTTTCCATCAAAGTTGAAATATGCTGTATCTTCGAATTCATTTTGTCCAAATTCTTTTATGATATAAGTCTTTCCGCACTGACGTACCCCTGTCATCAGTAAAGGCTTTCTATTCTTTTTTTCTTTCCATCTCAGTAATTTGCTTAACGTTTTTCGTTTCATACATATTACCTCTTTTCATAATACTTTTTATGTAGTTTAGCATATTCAAACCGAAAAGTCTATTTACGACTGCGTTTTTCAACCGAATAATTGTGTTTTTATCGCGTTTTTCAACCGAATATTACAAATCTAACTTTAAAAAAATTTCTTTCCATACCCAAATCCCAGCAATATAAAAATCAGCCACACCGGATAGCCATTTTATGCTCTGCATTTTTCTGCCTTTTTCACTGGAATATACCAAATATTCCGTCGTATGGATGCGCTCGTAATCCATCAGATATAGAACTGCAAGCGCTGTCAGGATTAGAATTTGCAACGCTACCTCCCGCAGAAGCACCATAATCAGAATATTGTGTACCCCATAATTTATCCCCGGGTAGAAAGCATCTTTGTCCTCATTCGTGACTCTGATTTGCTCCATGCGCTCCTGTAATGTGTCATAATTCCGGCAGAGCCATACATAATAGTTGCCCTCCGTGTGAAAGCCATCAATCCCTGTCTGTATAACCCTATGAACAAAAATATTTACCATATTCTTCATCCGTATAACGTTTCATAAATTCATTCCTTCCAACACTATCTGATTCCGTTGAGAATATACTATACTTTCTTTAATGTCAACAATGAGACAAATTGGAATTTGTTGCCCTGACAAACTGAATTTTCATATTTTCATTAAATTGGGATTTTCATATCCACTTCAACATATTCTGAACAGAACTTCATACCAACTTTTTTTGCCTCTTTAATCAATGCCATCGCTATAAAATCTGCACATATATAATTATCTAAATTAAACTTTCGTACTTTTCTAATTCTTTCAACAAGAGCATCTTCAAATTTGTCCGAATTTTTTTTGCTTATTGCACACTCCATTGCTCTTATCGTACTATTTCTTTTTCTTAGGATTTGGAAGTTCCTCATACATAGCACTGAAAAGTTGTGTTAAAAAAACCTTATTGTCAACATCATCTACCAACAACATTTCTTTTGCTCCTTCATAGGGCAATTCATACGTTGCATCTGGCATAAGTGAAATAGCTGATTTAACAGGCAAAACAACATTTCTTTGACAGTACACTCACAGGAAAAAGCCACAGGCTACACATGTGCGTCACTGGTTCTGCTTTTGTTCATATTCTTCTTTAGCCATATTCAAGGCAAATACATAAGTATCTGTATCAATAAGAAATTGGATTGTGTTTAGAAAACTAAACTTCAATTCTCATTAACATCTTACATATCTTTGATTTTTACTATTAGGCTTATCAGGTATCGTCATTCTTACAAGATTAAGTTCTAATGCCGGATTCATATAATTTTTCCGAAAAGTTTCTTTTGACCTTAATCCTAACATTCCCATAATAGTAGTTGCTGTATATGGCACATCGTATTCCATAACATCCAGCATTCTTTTTAAATACTCTGTCATCTGTTCGCCACTTTCTGATATCTGTACAGCTACTTCATCTAAGATTTTATCTATCTGCATAAGCATGAACTCTATAAACGTAGTAGACTCTCCCTCTACATGACATCTCGCAATTGCTTCATAATAATCATCTTGAAATTTTTCAATCTGACTTTCTATTGGAATAAATTCAAAGATTGGTTTCCATTGAGACAAAATTGCGGTGTGCCATAGCCTTGCCATTCTTCCATTACCGTCCGAGAACGGATGAATAAACACAAATTCATAATGAAAAACACTACTTAAGATGAGCGGATGTATACTGGTTCTTTCCTTTTTCATCCAAGCAAAAAGTTCTTCTATCTGTCCCGAAACAAATTTTGCCGGAAGACACATAAAAATACACACATCTCCGTTAAAAACACCTTCCTCCCCTTTTCTAAAATCTCCAGACTCCTCGACAATATACTTCGTCATAATAGCGTGAAATTCTTTAAGTTTCTTTATACTATATGGATTAATATCGTTAATTTTTTCATAAGCAGCATAGGCATTCTTTACTTCTTGTATTTCCTTTTGTTCTCCAAGAACTAGCTTTCCATTTATTACATCTCTTACTTGACCAAGAGAAAGCGAATTTGCCTCAATCTTTAATGATGAATGTATAGATTTAATTCTATTATTTCTTCTAAGATGAGGTTTTGTCTCAAGATTGTTTGTTACAGATATCTTACCAATCTTTTCAGAAATAGAAGATACATATGCCAATATCTCATTTGTTATATTAAATGGTGGTTTATATCCGCTCATTTTCTACCTCCAACTTGCTTACTATCTTGCTTACTATCTTGTGTTGTGATATAAATAATAGAAGAAAAAAGCAATCGATTTATATTTACATCTCATGCACAACTTCAATCTTCCCATAATCTTTATACAATTCTTTAATACTATACATTTTGTTATCTCTTTCTACTCATCAAGCATCAGTTTTCCTGCTTTCGCTTTTGCCTTTAACCGAGCCATCTGTTCCTTTTCAATTTCTTGTATGCTTTTCTCAAGTGTCGGTAAATCCTTAGGCATAGTGCCCCCTATTTTTTCTATGGCACTACATACTTCTTTACCAACAGAATAATGAATAGAGGTGGCTGTTTTCGCATTATCAACTTCATCTTTCCTCAACTTTTCTTCTGTCTGCGAAATACGGAAAAGATTCGCAATCAGTTCCGTACTGCCCATATAGTCAAGTATCTTCTGACCTCAGAAAAACATTCCTCTACACTTCTTCCGCTTTTTTCACAAGCTATCATTGCCCGCCTTATTACCTTATGAAAATTTTTCCATTTTGTATACTCTAATGTAGGAGCTAGTTCTCTTGCCGACCAGTACTCTGTCCCATCCGTTCTAATTCTAAAAGTTTCGCTCTCTGCTATCACCAAATATCTTGATGCATTATTCTTAAGAATATCTTGCAACCTTAGAAAACTTTGATTCTCTTCTGTGATAGAAACCATTGTATTTGTATCTATTGTCATCACAAATACCTCCTCTTCAGAAGATAATCTATGACACATGTGTATACCAATTTGGTGTACTTCCAAAGTTTTGTTCAAGCAATTCTCCAAATTCATCTTTAACTTTCACACATAAATCTGCAATTTTTGAAAGCATTATTACAGATTCATCCTCTGAAAAAGCATAAACTACCATCTGTTTACTATTAATATAAAAATTATGACCTTTTACAGATATATAAAAGTAAAAATAATTTGGCGAAGACTGCGTACGGTCAAATAGTATTTCAAAAAAATGATTGTACTTATTAATACATACGACGCGATTCATGCCAGGAAGAAGTCCTTTTCTGCTACCTAATACAAAGTCGGTTCCTTTGAATGCCGCCTTAATTTTCTTTTTATCTGCAAGATTTGGAATAAAAGGTATTTCCTCTGAAAAAGTATTTCCTCTCCTCGGAAAAGCATTCTCCAATATAGTATCCAATCTTTGCCTGCATTCTTGAACACGCTTTTCATACAATCTGTTCTCTTCATTATTGAATCTACATATTCTTGCACTATTGTAAGGCTGTCCTAAATATGGTTCTACTTTTTTGATAATATCCGTAGTATCCCTTGGTTCATCGATTGTTGTCGCTTCAACTATGACATGTACAATATTATATTTATTCCCATAATCATACTGTCGTTCCATAATAATCTGACTATTTATAGAAAAAATATTCATAAATAACATAGCTTCATTTTCTGTAATTTCGTTAATCTTTAATGAAGCTTCTTTTATACCTTCTTCATACCAATCTATCTGTTCGAAAACAAGTCTTGGAATAATATTATATCCTCTTGGAATCTTTGAAACTACTGAAAAAATAGAATCCCAATCTTTCATGTCTGCATAAATCTCACCATCTGCCCAATTAGGCGTGAGGCTAGTAAGAACTTCTTTTCCATTATACTGATAACCATAACGATATTTATCCAACTCCGGATACTTCTCTGTCACTTTATCGATCGAAGTTATGAATGACCGAAACGTAAATGAAATATTATTATAACGCAAACCCATATTCGCCAACATGTCATCCAAATACTGTTTTGTATCTTTGAATTTCACTTTATCTATTATATTAAATGAATATTTATCAAAAACTCGCATAATAATCCTCCCTCGATTAATCAAATTCTTTGGTTCACTGTCAATACGTTAAGCCCAATGAAATTAATTGATTCTCAAACAATTACCAATCCCCAAGCAAATAACCACATGATTTCTCTTGTGAATATCATCAACAGCTAATCCACCATATAACCCGCATTCTGAAAGATTGCAAATTCTTCATTCGTTATTACTCCCGCATTGTGCGCTGTTTCTGCAAGCATCTGATTCCATTGTTTTCACAAGCTATCATTGCCCGCTTTATTACCTAACAATTATTCTTGATGCTCCAGTACCCACTTAAGCATATCTTCATATTCCAAGTTTCCATCTGCTACTGCGAGAACCATTTCATACAATTCTTTTTGTGTATATGATAATTCAATTCCATTCAAAACAAAAAATACAAGCATCACATGTGTTCCGATTCTTTTGTTTCCATCCAACATACAATGATTTTTTATCAAACCATAGCCTAGACGTGTACCTTTCGCTTGTATTGTTGGATATAACTCTTCTCCGCCGAAAACTTGAAACGGCGTCTCAATAGCCGATTCTAACAAATTGAAGTCTCTTACACCGGTGGCTCCGCCAGACTGTTCAATGAGCTGTGAATGGAGCATCAAAATTTGCTCTTTACTCAGTCTTTTCATTTAGCAAGCACCTCATAAGCCTCTTTATTCTGCGCAAGTAATCTCTTTGAAATTTCAAGCACATCTTCATCCTTAGCAACAGCACTGTCATCTGCTTTACTAAAATCTATTACCAAATATCTTGGTGCATTATTCTTAAGGATAACAACCGAGCCAAGCTCATCTACTAATCTTGCAACTTTCGAAAAGTTCTGATTTGCTTCTGTAATTGAAACCATTGCGTTTGTATCTACTGTCATATGATCACCTCCATCATCTTATATCGATAGTATATCATTTTGTCTAGGATAAATTCAACCTATTTCAACAATACTTTCAACACCATCCCAACACCTACCAATATAATTCAACAAATAAATTTTCGTCTTAGCATCAAACTATGCTTTTCTCTCTTTATCTCCTTTGCCATAAACCACGCATTCTCGCTCGAAAAAATCTATATCATCAATGTTCAGCCTTACCAGTTCATCTACACGAATTCCTGTCAAAAGCAGAAAATCAATCATCGCTCTATCACGAAGATTATTGTAATTATCTCTAAGAATATCAACTTTCTCATCCGGAATGGTCTCTTTCACAACAACAGTCGTCTTTACCTTATGAATTTGTAAAAAACAAGTCTCACGATATCACTAAATTGGATTTGTCTGTTCACAAGACGGACACGTTTCTGTTTCCTGCAAATAATACTTTTCCTTCGCTTTTATCTTACCACATACACCATCTGCATAATTATAAAAGCAAATCCCCGAACAATTGAAACTTTTATTTTGATATTTTTTCGAATCTTTGAATTACCGATTTTGATGACTACAGCCCATAAAAATAATGCATTCTGAAGCATTTATGCTCTATGTACGTGTTCCGCAGAAAATTTTTAAATACTCATAACAATTATTACACTTATTTTTTTAAATCTAATTTAACTTTGCCAAAAACTTTTCCTGCACATCATTCCAATTATCCAAGCTTTTTATCAGCAATTTCATATTCTCTTTATATATTTCCTCATCTATACCAAGAATTTCAAAAAGAATCCTTCTGTACAACAATGTCATTTTCTGAGCATATATAATTGATTCCGAACCATTAAAAAATAATCCCTTCTGTTGTCTTTTAATATGCATAATACGAACTCTGCTATTAACAATGGTTTGGAGAAATTTATCATAATTGTTAGCCATTTCCTTAGCAAAAATATCCGTTCCATATTTTGAAATTAGTGCATTAATGCACATTTTTAAGGAAGTCCCTCTTTCTCCCGGATTTAACGCCGAATAAAATTGAGTGTTCGTTTTTACAATCTCCACCAAAGGTTCCGCCATTTCAATTAAAAATGCACATTTCACATCAATCGGCATTTTACTATCACTTACCGAATACAAAAACATCTGATGAACAATATCTAATTCATCTAATAGCTCTTGCCAATCAGAAAACAATTCAGGTGTAATTATCGATTCATAATCCATCAACTTATCCAATGTATAATTAGAAAAATCTGCTGAATTATAATATGACAACCTTGTTTTTATAATATTATTTGCATATGATTTTAGATGTTCTGATGTTCCCTCAGCAGAATCTTCAAACGACAATTCTTTCAATGTTATAAACCTTCCATCAAAGAGCATCAATAGCTTTTCAACCTTTGTAAAAATCCCATACAAATCTCTAAAGGATTCTTCTCGTTCAGAGACAACTGTAATAATTCTTATTCCCAACTGTTGTATTTCTACTGACATATTTTCATCAATATGAAGTTCTAAATTCCTTGGACCTCCAAGCATCAGATTATCATCTTGAAAAGTTGCTATAAGTTTTTTACATTTAACATCTTCCAACATTATCACCTCGAATATTTACGCGATCATCCATAGCCCTAAACAGCCATATCCACAAAATGATTCATCGACAGATTTATCTTTTCATTAAATTAATCCTTATATTATCAAGTATTGTTCTGTGAAAAAGTAATTAATCTGGTATACTTCATATTCTTATATACCTTCAATTTTCATAAAGCTGAACTTTCTGCATCATTTACTCTAATGAACAAATAGGCACGAATGATACTTTTCTTGTTCAATTTACTCTTAATTTCCATTTAGCTCTTTAATGCACATAACATTTATACTTGAATATATCAATCATTATTTCTTCTGCTTACTAATTAGATTTCTACAATAAGGACACTTTGTATTCCTTGCAACACGGCGATTTATCATTTCCTTCCAACTATGTCCATTTCCACACTTCCACCAAACAATACGATTACTACCTTTTGTAACATCATTTGGGGAAATATCACCATTTTTTTCGTAATCCCATTCTAAAGCAAGTTGCGGATATTTTGTTTGTAAATCATTATATCCAACCAACACCTGTTTTCCTGCACAAATCGGACAGCCTCGACCAGATACTCTTTTATTTATTGCAGCCTCCCATACGTGTCCTTTTTCACATTTCCACCATACTTTATGGTAACTTTTCGAAGTATATTCTATAGGACTTTTTTCATTTAACTCCCAATCCCATTGTTTTGCTAATTCTGGATATATTGTTTGTAAATCATTATATCCCGCAAGCACTCTTTGGTTACTACAAATCGGACATCCTGTTGGCTTTGTACCAGTTCTATGCTGCATAGTTGCCTGCCAACTATGACCTTTTTGACACTTCCACCAAAATTTTTTATGCGAAAACTTGTTGACCATATCCGGCATCAAATTTCCATTTTTTTCATAATCCCATTCCTCATAAATATTTTCAGAAACGTTTTCTAATTTTTTTATACTCATATATTGAGCTAGAATCTGAGAACTATCTTTTTCTACATCTATATCAATATTTCCGCTAATCATTTCTTCATCATAATTGAGCATTGTTAATAGTGCTTTAATAATTGCGTCTAAATCACTATTTTTCCTAGCTACTTTTCTGTAAATACAGTCCTTTTCTTTTTCTACCGGTATCTCTTTTACCTCTTTAACCCTAATTAAACGTATTCCATTTTCATCACAGAATTTATCTTTTCTGATATCACGCTCTTTTGCCTTATCTGAACTGTGATATACTATTCCATCATATTCTATTCCCGTATTTATCTCTTTAACAAAAATGTCCAATTCCATTCCATTTTCAAGTTTATATCTACTATGAATATTATTATACATCTTCTTCAAATAGTAAAATATAGCCTGCTCTGGAAATGATGTTCTTAACTCAGATGAACATTTGGGGCAACCAGTTTTTTGTGTATACCTACTATTTGGTGATATGCACCATTCATGACCATAGGCACATTTCCACCATACTTTTTTACTGCTATTAACACAAATTTCATCAGGTAGCAAATTACCATTCTTCATAAACGCCCACTGTTCCGCAATTTCTGGCGCAACTGTAAGCAAATCATTCTTCCCTTTAATTACTCGTTGACCTGCACAATATGGACACCCATTACCCTTTTTTCTTGTCCTACTATCTATAGTTGCCTGCCATTCATGCCCCTCCATACATTTCCACCAAACACGCGTGGCACTATGTAGACAATATTGTTCTGGTTTACTCTCACCATTCCTCTCATAATTCCATTCAGATGCAACCATTGGGTTTAATGTAACCAAATCGTTAACTCCAATAACTGCTTTTTTCCCAGAACAAAATGGACAATTATTACCTCGAGTTCTATCTGCAACTCTAGCTTGCCATTCATGTCCGTATTTGCATTTCCACCAAACTTTTCTTCCACTTTTTATTTTTATTTCTTCTATCTTAAGCGATAAATTCTTTTCATAATTCCATTCACTAGATAAAATACTATTATCGATTAAGAATGAGCTCTCATTTTCTTTTCTCATTGTATCATTCTCGCTGTAAACTTCAAAGTTTCCTCTCTTTAAAATTATAATTGCCGTCTACACTTCTTTAAAACAGCTAATAATGTATCCATCATCTCTACACCGGGCATATGGCCTGTATCGGCAACTACCTTACAATCTAAATTTGCATTATTGCTTCCAGCTACTAATTCTTTCACTATTTTTGTAGAAGCTACTATATCTGTATCTCCCTGTAAAATCATGTAAGGAACCTTAACACTTCTTAGTTGCTCTGTAAGGTCAATATGTAGTATCTCCTTCCACAACGAGGTATTCTTCATATAGCCGTTTACCATAATTGCTTTAAAATCCTTCATTTTGTAATCAGGACTCGTCAATAGTCCCTTTATAACGGTTCCCATTGGCGCTTTCTTACCAACTCTATTTTGATATGCATTTGTATATTTACGAAGTGCACTTGATATCAATTGCAAGTCTTTCCCTTTAAAATTATCTACGGTTACATTTTTGATTCTTTCCAGCTTCTTCACAGGAATACTTGTTTGCGCTAACGTATCCCTCACTTCATCACAAATAAACACATTTTTAATTATCTGACCACACGCAATAACACTATCGACTGCATAAGGATTCTTTTCCAATAACTTAGCACTTAGTATAGAGCCCCAAGAAGTTGAAAATATCATTATTTTGTTATTAGGAAATTTAATTTTTACCTTTTCTATCAGTTCTTCTGTCATCTGAACAAAGGTATTAATAGAAAACGAATCGTCAATCACATGGTTATTGATTCCACATCCAAGCTGGTCCCAATAAACCATAATAAACTCATCTGTAAACACTGGGAATAATCCTCTGCATCCAACGGAAAAAGGTATCGGCGTTCCTGGTCCACCATGCAGAGTTATAACTATCGGATTATCTTTACTTTTCCCCTCTATTAACACCTTCTGTTGATACCCTCCAAGGTAAAAAGTGCATAATTCCGAAATCTCATTATTAGATTTTAGCTTTTTATTATTCATTACGTTATCATCTCCATTATGCGTAAACTTCAATTTTTTTCTCTCTATCAATCGCTTCATCAGACTGGAAGTTGTAATACTAATACATCATAAAATCAGTTGTTACTTCCAGAATATTCTTGCTCTCTTCCAGTATCTTAATCAGTTTGTCATCCAAATTCGGATTATTGTCTCTGTAATCAACTTCTCCCAACTCACTTCTGATTGGAAAAGCTAATTTCTCTTCATCCAGACAAAAATCAGCATGAACATTCTCCTTATTCCCCCTTGCATCAAGTCTGATCCATTTATTCAATTCACTTATAAATACAGTATTAAGAGCATGAATAATATAACCTTCATCGGCATTGTCATCAGCTCTTGTAAGGAATTGATAAGAGATTCCGGATGGTATTCCATTTGCTCTTAAAAGTGCCGCAAGGAGACTTGACTTAGTCCAGCATATTCCTGTTCTGTTCATTAATACTTCGCTCGCCTTACGAGATACCACTTCTGACTTAATATCCCATGAATGCGATATTTCATCTCTAACAAATCTATATGCATTCTCAATGTATTTCAATTTAGAATCTGAATTCAACTTAAGTTCATTAACCTTCTCCTGAATAACCGGATTGTTATAATCAATGTATTCCGTTTCTGAAAGATAATCGTTATCTATATTAATCACATGACACCTCCAAATTCAAAGTTTCTGTTCCCTACAAATTACAACTCATGATAGTTATATGTGTACATTACTTATATCAACTATTATAAATTACCACACATATTTATACAACTTTTTTCGACACACTGATAGCCCCACTACCGAAAAACTCACCTATTTTATCCACATAAAAAATGCCCTATATCAGCCACTTAAACTGATATAGAGCATCTTATCTTTTCAACTCAACTATTCAATTTCTCAACTCGTTATAAAAGTCACACTATCTTCCCTAGTTATCCTGCATCTTGGCGAGCTTTGCCGTTTGATCGGCTGCGATACATGCATCGATAATCTCTTGAATATCTCCGTTCATAACTTTATCCAACTTATACAATGTCAAATTAATACGGTGATCTGTTACACGACCCTGTGGGAAGTTATAGGTACGGATTTTTTCTGAGCGGTCGCCGGTTCCGATTTGGCTACGACGTGCAGCCGATTCTGCATCTTGCTGCTTCTGAAGTTCTAAGTCATATAATTTCGCACGAAGAAGGGCAAATGCCTTTTCTTTATTCTGTAACTGTGATTTTTCTGTCTGGCTATAGATGACAATTCCGGTCGGATAGTGAGTAAGTCGTACTGCTGAGTCGGTTGTATTGACACATTGTCCACCATTTCCGGAAGCACGCATTACATCAATACGGATATCCTTATCATCAATTTGTACATCAACCTCTTCCGCCTCAGGCATTACCGCAACCGTAATGGTTGAAGTGTGAATACGGCCGGCTGATTCTGTTTCCGGTACTCTTTGAACACGATGTACACCAGATTCGTACTTCATCTTCGAATACGCACTCGCACCAGATATCATGAAGTTAACAGACTTCATACCTCCGATACCGATATCGTCAACTTCTAGTGTTTCCACTTTCCAACGCTGACTTTCTGCATAATGAATATACATACGATATACCTCTGCCGCAAATAAAGCAGACTCGTCGCCACCGGCACCGGCACGAATCTCTACAATAACGTTCTTATCATCATTCGGGTCCTTCGGCAATAAGAGAATCTTTAATTTCTGCTCAAGTTCTTCCAAGCGGTCCTTAGATTCGTTCAGTTCTTCTTTCGCTAACTCACGCATCTCCTCGTCAGACTCTTCTTCCAACATCAAAAGAGAATCTTCTATGTTCTGTTTACACTGCTTGTACTCTTTATAAGTCTCCACTATCGGGCTCAAATCGCTTTGTTCTTTCATAAGACTACGAAAGCGATTCGCGTCATTTGCAACATCCGGTTCACTTAATGTATTCATCAGTTCTTCATAATGATGCAGTAAATCTTCTAATTTATCAAACATATTTTACCTCTTTCTATATCTCCCTTTAACAACTCTGTCATTATTTGCCAAATCTTTTATAACAACGATGTCCGAAAAGCCTGCTTCTTTCATCATATCTGTAACAGCCTTAGCTTGATCGTGACCAATCTCAAATATTAATATACCATCTTCTTCCAGAAAAGGTCCAGACTCTGCCACAATCTTCCTATAAAAATAAAGACCATCTTCTTTCCCATCTAAAGCAATGATAGGTTCGTATACCGATACCTCCGGCATCAAATCAGGAATTACGTCCGATGGTATATAAGGCGGATTGGATATTATCATATCAAATGTCCCTTTGACATTTTCAAAGAGATCACTCTTTTCGAATCTGGCCACTACCCCGTTCGCTTTCGCATTCTCTCGTGCAAGAAATACAGCCTGCTTTGATATATCATAGCCACATCCTTCTACCTCTTTAGAATGATACAAAAGCGATGTTAGAATACATCCCGAACCGGTACACATATCCATAATACGCATTCCGGGTCTCAAGAGTTGTAATGCCTCTTCCACCAAAGTCTCTGTATCCTGACGCGGAATTAACACATGTTCATTCACACGGAACGAAAGTCCCATGAATTCCTGTTCTCCTAAAATATATTGTAATGGTATTCTTTCTTTTCTCTTTTGAATTGCAATCTGATAATCACTATATGGTTCCGGAGAAACTTCCTCTTGCAGATGCAAATAATAAAACGTTTGATCTATTTTGCAAATCGATGACAACAGTAACCACGCGTCATTTTTCGCCTCTTCGATATTTGCAGTGCGAAGTTCTTCTTCTCCCCAGATTATAGCATCTCGAAATGTCATACCTTATTTTCCTTTTGCCATTCTTTCCAGTCAAAAATCGCCTCTACAGAAGCAATTCCAACTTCTATCATATCGTCATCCGGTTCTTTCGTCGTCAATTTCTGCATAAGCAAACCCGGTTGACTAATTAGATTTACAAACCAGTTATCATATCTTCCTGCAAGACGAATCAATTCATACGACACCCCTGCTACGACCGGAATCAGTAATAATCTTAATACCAATCTTAAAATTCTGGAATCCACACGTATAAACATGAAGAACAAAATACTAATAATCATAACAATCAACAAAAAGCTCGTTCCGCAACGTTTGTGCTGTTTTGAACTCTTTCTGACATTTTCCACAGTTAAATCCATGCCTGTTTCAATACAATTAATACACTTATGTTCCGCCCCATGATACATAAACACCCTTTGAATATCTTTCATAAGCGAAATTAATAAAATATATACCACAAAAATAACAAGGCGGATAACTCCCTCTATCAGCGCCATCAACCAATATGAGGAAATAAACTGTTGAAAAAATCCCGATATAAAATATGGCAGAGCAAAAAAGATTCCTACTGCCAAAACAACCGAAAGAATTACAACTAATGCATTAAAGAACTTATCCTTTCCTGCTGTCGGTTCTTTCTTTGTCGTCTCTTCTTCCTCTTCAAAAAAAGAAGCAGAGAAAGACAACGTTCCCATACCAAGATATAATGAATCTATAAAACTTAGCACCCCTCTGATAATCGGAAGGTTCTTCACCTTTTCGTTTTTAATCAATCCATGATAATCAGATACTTTAACTTCGATTTCCTGATCCGGCTTACGGACAGCTACGGCATAACGATTCTGATTGCGCATCATCACGCCTTCCATTACAGCCTGACCACCAACCCCGGAGTATTTCATAACAACTCTCCTTCCGGCTCTATCTGAAAAAAGGTTGGGGTATATTGCAACCTCAACCTTTTATTAGCCAGTATATTATTTAACACCATATTTCTTGTTGAACTGTTCAATACGTCCACGAGCCTGGTTTGCTTTCTGCTGTCCAGTATAGAACGGATGACATTTTGAACAAATTTCTACGTGGATGCTCTCCTTAGTAGAACCTGTTACGAATGTATTTCCACAGTTACATGTAACATTTGCCTGATAATAATCCGGATGGATTCCTTCTCTCATAATTTTCACCTCTTTTATTCTTATCGTTAACTAATATGCTTCATTCTTCTATACCCGTATGCCCGATCCGCATATGATACTTAAAACCAAGAATGACACGTGCGTCCGTTTACATCCCGATAAACAGCTTATTAATTGTAGCATAGTATAAATTGGTTTGCAATAGGTATCTTATAAAATTCTGTTTTTTCTTATCATTTGAATAAATTCGCGGTTATTCTTGGTATGAGAAAACAGATTTAGGATATTCTCAACAGCCTCATCTGATCGCATACCATTCAGCGATCTTCTCATTATCTCAACCGCCGCATACTCTTCCTTATCCAAAAGCAGATCTTCTCTTCTAGTGCCGGATTTCACAATGTCTATAGCCGGGAAAATACGTTTCTCAGATAACTTACGATCCAACACCAATTCCATATTACCGGTTCCTTTGAATTCTTCAAATACTACATCATCCATCTTACTTCCGGTCTCAACTAATGCAGTGGCAAGAATGGTCAGGCTTCCACCTTCTCTCATATTCCTTGCTGCACCGAAAAAGTGTTTCGGCATATGAAGTGCTGCTGGGTCAAGACCACCAGACAAAGTACGACCGCTTGGTGAAACCGTAAGATTGTAGGCTCTTGCCAAACGAGTGATACTATCCAACAGAATCATAACATCTTTCTTATGTTCTACAAGGCGTTTTGCTCGCTCAATTACCATCTCAGAAACTCTCTTGTGGTGTTCCGGTAATTCATCAAACGTAGAATAGATTACTTCTACGTTGTTCCCTTCAATTGCTTCTTTTATATCTGTTACTTCTTCCGGTCTTTCGTCAATCAGCAGAATAATCAGATGCATCTTAGGATTCTGTGCCGTAACAGATTTGGCAATCTCCTTCAGTAATGTTGTCTTACCTGCTTTCGGTTGGGAAACAATCATACCACGTTGACCTTTTCCAATTGGAGAAATCAAATCCACAATTCGCATTGCAACACTACTTCCCGGTCTCTCCAAACGAAGCCTCTCCTGCGGAAAAATCGGTGTTAAATCTTCGAACGGTTTCCTCTTCTGTGCTTCCGTCGGCGGATATCCATTCACCGAATTAACATAGGTTAATGCACAATATTTATCTGATTGATTATTCAGCCTCGTACTTCCGGATACGATATCTCCGGTCTTAAGATTAAACTTACGAATCTGTGCATGAGAAACATAGACATCGTCCTCTCCCGGCAAGTAATTCTCACAACGTATAAATCCAAAACCATCCGGCATTACTTCCAATATTCCATTCGCCATCTTATTCTGCTCGGTATACGCATTCTCCTCACGAACAGTCTGCCCTTCTCTTGGCATCTTATCTGAGTTCATACCTTGATTCGAAGTTCCTGCACTCTCCTTCGCATTCTGCATATCGATTCTATCCTGCTCAAGCATCATTTCAATTAATTCATCTTTCTTCAACGAAGAATAGCGTTTTAACCCACGAGCCTTTGCTAAATCACGTAAAAGAAATAATGAAAGACTTTCATACTTTTCTCTCATATCCTTACTCCTTATTCATTCATTGGTTAATTGGGAAACTTGTCTGATTTGACATTGAATATTTTCTAATTATACAACATTTGTTCTAAAATAAAAAGTACTTTTTGAAAAGAATTTGAACCCGCATGCAGACTTGATTTGTTTGGGTATCAATGGTATGATAACACTATTGTAAACGAAACGTATTGCAGATTGGAGAATCAGATATGAACACAAATGAACAGGCACTTATCAGCCACGAAGAATGGAACGGAAAACTAGAAACAACCGCTAAGTCTAAAGTCAACACCAGAGAAGACCTTGCAATTGCATATACACCGGGTGTTGCAGAACCTTGTAAAGTAATTGCCAATGATGTACAGGCAGCTTACAAGTATACTTGGAAGGCCAATACGGTTGCCGTTGTTTCTGACGGAAGCGCTGTTTTGGGCCTTGGCAATATCGGACCATATGCTGCCATGCCGGTTATGGAAGGAAAATGTGTCCTTTTCAAAGAATTCGGTAATGTGAACGCCGTACCTATCTGTTTGGACACTCAGGACACGGAAGAAATCATTACCGCAGTTAAGAATATTGCACCGGGATTTGGAGGTATTAATCTGGAAGATATTTCTGCACCACGTTGTTTTGAGATTGAAGAACGGTTGAAAGATATGCTTGATATCCCGGTATTCCATGACGATCAACATGGTACTGCAATTGTTGTTTTAGCCGGAATTATTAATGCACTTAAGATTACCGGCAAGAAAAAGGAAGAATGTCGTATTGTAATGAGTGGTGCCGGTGCTGCCGGAGTTGCAATTGCCAAATTATTGCTCTTATACGGATTTAAACATATTATCCTGTGCGGAAGCAAAGGAATTATTGACAAATCCAATCCTTCACTCAACTGGATGCAAAAGAAAATGACCGAAGTAACCAATCTTGAGAATAAGACGGGAACTCTCGCAGACGCACTTGTAGGAGCTGATATCTTTATTGGTGTTTCTGCTCCAAACATTGTAACTGACAAGATGATTTCTACTATGAATAAGGATTCCATTATCTTTGCAATGGCCAACCCTGTTCCTGAAATTATGCCGGATGTTGCAAAAGCAGCCGGAGCAAGAATTATCGGAACCGGACGTAGTGATTTCCCAAATCAGATTAACAATGTAATCGCCTTCCCGGGAATTTTCAAAGGTGCTCTTGAAGGACGTGCCAGCAAAATCACAGATGAAATGAAACTTGCTGCTGCAGAAGCACTTGCTAACCTTGTCAGCGAAGAAGAATTATGCGAAGACTATATTATTCCGGAACCATTTGATCCTCGAGTTGCTGATGTTGTAAGTCAAGCCGTAAAGTCATTGATTTAATATGAAAACACAATCACAAGTAGCCGCTTTTCATTTTCCGGATGGAAAGCGGTTTTATTCCCTAAATGATTTTTGCAAACAATACTTTGGACAGAAGACCTACCGACTTTCTATTAATGGTGGAATGACTTGTCCAAACAGAGATGGCACCCTTTCATCTGAGGGTTGTTATTTCTGTAGTGAAGGCGGCTCCGGAGATTTTGCTGCACATCCGAACCAACCGATTCAAAATCAATTAGAAGAAGCGAAACAGCGTATTTCAAATAAGACACATACAACAAGCTATATCGCATATTTTCAGGCTTTTACCAATACCTACGCTCCGGTTGGCTATCTAAGGCAAATCTACACAGAAGCCATACAACATCCTGATGTTGTAGCTTTATCCATTGCAACACGAAGCGATTGTATCACACCCGAGATTGCGATGCTTCTTGAGGAATTATCACACATCAAACCGATTTGGATAGAGTTGGGGCTTCAAACAATTCATAACCAAACCCTGCAGGCACTTAATACGCACACAACAGTAGAACAATTTGAGGAAAGTGTCACTCTCCTTCATTCACATCATATCCCTGTTGTTGCACATTTAATTATCGGTTTACCGAATGAAACAAAGGAAATGATAAAAGAATCTGTCTTATACCTTGCAAAAATGCATAGTCAAATCCCTCTCGCAGGTGTAAAATTACAGTTACTGCACATATTAAAAAACACTCCCTTGCATGAGATGTATCGACAGAATCCATTTCCCATATTTGAACTAGACGAATATTGTGATTTTATAATAGATTGTTTAGAACTGTTACCACCCACGCTTTCGATTCATCGTCTTACAGGAGACGGACCCAAACATCTGCTCATTGAACCACAGTGGAGTGCCAATAAGAAAAAGGTACTAAATCAAATTCAACGTCGCCTGAAGGAAAGAGATACCTTTCAAGGAAGACACTGGAACCCTTCGATAAATGAAAACTAGAAAAGAGGTTGCATTATGGCTGAACCATTTACAATATACAAATTAACAATTCTTTATATGTTGGATAAGGTTAATTTTCCGTTAACCAATACACAGATTTCCAATTTTTTTCTTGAACAGGAATATACGGATTATTTTCGTGTCCAGGAAGTAATCGGTGAGTTGGCAGATGCTAATCTTATTTTTGTAAACTCCACGCACTCTAACACACAATACACACTTTCCCCTGCTGGAAAGGAGACACTATCTTTCTTTAAAGATAAAATCACCCAGGGAATTGAAAATGATATTCATGCATATTTTATCTCTAACCAGTTAGAAATGAGGAAAGAGAATTCCATTCTTTCCGATTATTACAAAACTACGGACCAGAACTATGCCGTCCGTTGTCAAGTTCGTTCAGATGGAAAGCAAATCATTGATTTAACTTTATCCATAAAAACCAAAGAACAGGCAGAAGCCATCTGTAATAATTGGAAAAAGGAAAACGAGAACATCTACGCTTTCCTTATGGATTCCTTATTATCGTGATTTATTTTTTTGAATACTATATCCAAATTTTCCAAGTTTTTCGCCTAGTAAGAAGTACTCGCCATGGGAATAAACCACCAAACCGGTTTCGTTAATATTGAATTTTCCCGTGGCATCCATGTGCTTCCCGTCTACTGCTACACCAAGCACCTCTGCCAGAAACATCGTATGGCTTCCGAGCTCCTTTTTTTCTGTTATTCTACATTCTATATTCACCGGACTTTCTGCAATCGCCGGTGCTTCTACATGTTTCATGGGAATCTTGGTAAGATTCATTTCCTGAAACTTATCTTTCTCCCTTCCACTTGTAACACCACAATAATCACATGCCTTTACCAAATCTTTTGTCACCAGATTCACAACAAACTCTCCGGTCTCTTCCAGCATATGGTACGAATGTCTCTCCGGTCTGACCGAGATTGACAACATCGGTGGATTCGTGCATATCGTTCCGGCCCATGCTACAGTCAGAATGTTTGAATTTCCTTTTTTATCGTTTACACTTATCATTACAACCGGCACCGGATTTAGCATATTACCCGGTTTCCAAAATTCTCTATCCATAATCTGCTCCTGTATGATACATCTTTTAAATGATATGAAATCTCATCAACATCTGTTACAATTTTAAATCCGGATTTTCTGATATAATCTCTTTGATTATCTCCCTCTCATCCATGTGATATTTCACACCGGAAATCTCCTGGTAATCTTCATGCCCCTTCCCTGCAAGCACTATAATATCTCCATCCTGTGCATTTTTCATGCAATAAGCAATTGCTTCTTTTCTGTCCGGAATCGTAACATATGCTCCGTTTTGTTTCTTCACGCCTATTAGGATGTCTTCTATAATATCCATTGGATCTTCATTTCTTGGATTATCAGATGTTACAACCGTCAAATCAGCTAATCGAGAAGATACCTCACCCATCTCATATCTTCTGGATTTCGCGCGGTTCCCTCCGCATCCGAACATACAAATCAAACGTGATGGTTCATATTCTCTTAAAGTTGATAATAAACTTTCTAATGACATTGCATTATGTGCATAATCAATAAGAAGTGTATAACGGTTGGCACAAGGAACTCTTTCAATTCTTCCTTTTACTGAAATATTTTTCAGGGCACTTTGTATCATTTCTTTCGGAATCCCAAAATGATTGCAAATAGCAATCGCAGTTAGTGAATTATAGACACTAAAAGAGCCCGGAACATTTACCTCTACGGAATAACTCTGCGGACCTGCTACCCGATAAGTTATCCCCAGGATACCATTTTGCTTTACCAATGTAACATCTGTTGCCACAATGTCATTCGATGATTGATATCCATATGTCTCCACTTCACAGGTATGTCCCTTTAAAATCCCCTCAAGGTGTTCACAATCCCCATTAAAAATACCTTTTTTACACTGTTGAAACAAAAGGCTTTTACAGCGCATATAATCATCAAAGTCTTTGTGTTCATGTTCACCGATGTGATCCGGTTCCAGATTCGTAAATACCCCCAAATCAAACTCAAAACCAGACACTCTGTGAAGCATCAGTGCCTGAGAAGATACTTCCATAACAACCGCTTCTATACCGGCTTCCACCATTTGTGCGAATCGTTCCTGTACAACATAAGATTCCGGTGTTGTATTACAAGACGGAATATGCACATCACCTATGATTGATTCTATTGTACCAATGAGTCCGGTTTTAATTCCGGCGGTCTCTAAAATCGAACGAACAATATAGGTCGTCGTGGTTTTTCCTTTTGTCCCTGTTATTCCGATTGTTTTTAACTTCTTCGCCGGATGTCCAAAATAAGCAGCCGACATATATGCCAGTGCTTCTCTTGAATTATCTACTTTGATATAAGTAATACCTTCCTGCATCGGGACATTCTGTTGTACTATAATAACCTTTGCCCCGCTTTCTATAACCGTATCTATCAATTCATGTGAATCGAAAACGGCACCTTTAATGCAAACAAAAACAGAATCTTTCTCTACTTTTCTGGAATCATAGACTAAAGTTGAGATTTCCTCTTCTACGCTGCCCGAAAGCACCACATAATTCAATTCCTCTAACAAATCACTTATTCGCATTCTTCTCACCTTTAAATTATACCCTCAAAAACTTCTGTTGCCGGACCTGTCATAAATACGTGATTGGTTGCTTCATCATATTCGATTGTCAAATCGCCGCCTCTTAAATGCACCAATACTTTATTCTCGGTATGGCCATTTAAAATACAAGCCATTACGGTCGCACATGTTCCGGTTCCGCATGCCCAGGTTTCTGCCGAGCCTCTTTCCCAAACTCTCATAATTGCTTCCGTCCTTGAAACTACCTGCACAAATTCTGTATTCGTTCTTTTTGGGAATCGTTCATGATTTTCAAATAATGGTCCCCACTTTTCAAGCTCAAAATGCTCTACATCGTCTACAAATATTACGGCGTGCGGATTTCCCATAGAGATACAAGTCATCTTCCATTCTTTCTCTCCCACCATAATACTTTCGTCTATAACATTCTCACCGTCTGCGAGAACCGGAATATCCTCCGGTTTTAGAATTGGTTCTCCCATATCTACCCGAACTTGATCTACCTTTCCATTGGAAACATACACTTCTAATGTTTTAACACCAGCTCCGGTTTCTACCGTAATGGTCGTCTTATCTGTTAACTTATGGTCATATACATATTTAGCAACACAACGCACCCCGTTTCCACACATCTCAGCCTCAGAACCGTCTGCATTATAGATTCTCATTCGAAAGTCTGCCATCTTGGATGGACCAATCGTAATGACACCATCCGAACCGATTCCGAATCTACGATCACTCACTTGAATCGATAGTTCTGCCGGATTTTCCAGTTCCTCTTCAAACAGATTAATATATACGTAATCATTGCCACATCCGTGCATCTTTGTAAATTTCATATTTTTCTCCTTATTCTGTTATATTTTTTCTGCCAATGCGTTCATAATCCTTGGAATCAATTGTTTCTTTCTAGACACAACGCCCGGCAAATAGAAATTGTTTTCTTCTGTTTTTAATCCAAAAGCCTGAATCATAGTCTCTTTCGCATCATCCCCTGCAAAAATCATATAGGATGATTCATCTAATACATCTGTTAGCATTACGAATACCATATCCAGTTTTTTCTCAACAAGAACTTCTGATAATTTTGGCAACAAACGTTCTTGTACCTTTTTTAACTGTAGTAAAGACAATGAAGTAATCTGTGCAACCCCAAAGGAAACATCTCCCGAATGAAAAATCTTAAAATCCTGATTCAAGATTTCATCGGTTGTTTTATTATCAAAATCACTGCCTGCTTCAAACATTCTGTGTGCAAAATCTTCTATTTCAATTCCCGCAATCTCTGCCAAAGCTTTCCCTGCGATAACATCCGCTTCTGTACAGGTAGGCGAACGGAACATTAATGTATCCGATAAAATTGCTGCACATAAAAGCCCCGCAATCTCTTTTGAAATGGCCACGTCCCTTTCTACGTACATCTGATAAATAATCGTCGAGGTGCACCCCAAAGGTTGATTTCTAAAATATACCGGTGCCAAAGTCTCCAGGCTTCCCAGTCTGTGATGGTCTATAATCTCCAATATCTCTGCATCCTGTATATTATCTACCGTTTGTGATTTTTCGTTATGATCTACCAGAATAACCTGTTTCTTTTGCACATTCATCAAATTACGTCTGGAAAACATCCCTACATAGTTCTCTTCCTCATCTAAAATCGGGAAATCCCTATGTCTGATTTTTGCTATACTTTCTTTCGTTTCATCTACAAAATCATCCAGATGATAGTGTATCAGATTCTCTTTAGTCATAAAATATTTAATCGGCATACTCTGATTTATCAATCTGGATACTGTAAACGGATCGTATGGCGTACTAATTACAACCACTTCCCTTTTTTCTGCTGTCTCTGCCACTTTGTTTGTTACATCAAATCCGTTTGTTACAATCAGACAGGCACAATTTGATTCAATGGCAAGCAATTGCATCTCCTCGCCATCTCCCAAGATAACAAGATCATCTTCCGTAATCAAATCCTGAAGTGTTTCCTGCGTCCCGATTCCTAATACAACGTTACCTTTTATGAAATATCCATGTTCATTACCGGTTATCAGTTTTCCTTCCAGTGTCTCAATAATATTGCGATACTGTGTACGTGCCGTTGACAAGATATTATTCTCATATACATCCATATATGATTTCGCAATATCTCCCGTTACAATAAGACCTTCTAATTTATTTTTCTTATTTACAACCGGCAGTGTAACTACGTTTAATATTTTCATCATTTCCCATGCTTTCTTCATGGAAATATGACTGCTTACGCCTTCTGTTCTGCGTATTGCAATATCACGAATCTGACTTCCTACATCCAGTAACAACTCCGGGGCTTTTACCTTAAAATAATCTAATACATATTTGGTCTCTGCATTAATCTCCCCGGCTCTCTTCGGTATATACCCCGTCTTCTCTTTCTGTTCTGACCTTGATTCCACTTGATTCTTTAAATCTGCATATGCAATCGCCGCACATATAGAGTCCGTATCCGGATGTTTATGTCCAATAATTATAACTTCTTTCTTCATTACTTCCCCTCTTTCTAAGGTAATGTTTCCGATAGCGGAATGTTACTGTAAATAAAATGCAATTTCTGCATGACAGAAATTGCATGATTATTCGTATATTTATTTTATTATATAGTACCCAAAAATCCCATTAAGTATAATATAATCACTATAATTCCACCGGTATTAAGTAATGCCAGAAGCATTGTAAAAATGGTACAACCTTTCACACCTTTCACTCTTCTTTCAACATCATACATTAATTCCAGTTTATCTTCGGTTGTCTTAAACAAATCCTGAATGTTGCGATAACACTTAACGTTCTCAGAATGAATCTTCTCACCAAGTTCTGATTTCAATAAATCAATCTGTGCATTCACAGTTTCTACTGAGGATAAAATCTTCTGTATCTGTTCTTCAGATACTCCATCATCCTGAGATAAAGCCTCTGTCAATGACTGTTCCATTGACGTTAACTTTTGCATTACCTGTTCTACTAACGAATCCATCTGTTTCGCAACTTCAGCTGTAATACCATCTGCTTTCTCTTGACGTTCCACAAGAATCTGTTCTAACTCTTCCGCTTCCCCTTGCCTTTTATCAACAACGTTCTGCAATTCCTGAACCTTGTTTTCTTTCGCCATCATTAATTCCTGTAATTGTTGTGCCTTAGCACGAAATTCGTCTATCTGATTTAATAACAAATCTTCTTTCTCCACTGGTTTATTAATCCTTTCGCCTTGTTTTCCCATCGTTCTTCTACTGCGAACATTCTCTCGTCTCTTTAGTAAACGAAACAAACTACTCATCCTGTTTCCCCCATTAGTCCGCATCGGACAAAAATATTGTATCATTTCACCTATTTTTTGTAAAGAACCTATATAAAACGCTCTGTCTTAAATGAATAAGACAGAGCGTTGTTATTGTGATTATTCACCAGCATATAAAGTTACTAATTTTTTCAAGTGTTCGTAACGATCTTTTGCATTCTGTTCTGACTGAGCAAATAATTCAGAAGCTCTTTCCGGATTGAATTTCATTAAGGATGCATAACGGTTCTCACCCTGTAAGAATTCCTGATAATCTCCGGTTGGTTCTTTGCTATCTAAGATGAAAGCATCTTTTCCTTCTACGGCAAGAACCGGGTTGTAACGGAAGTTAAACCAGTATCCTGCTTCTACAGCAAGTTTCTCTTCTGTCTGAGCTTTGCTCATTCCTTTCTTAATACCATGATTGATACAAGGTGCATACGCGATAATAAGTGATGGTCCCGGATATGCTTCTGCTTCAGCAATTGCTTTTATACACTGATTCATATCTGCTCCCATTGAGATATGGGCAACATATACATAACCATAACTCATTGCAATACCTGCCAAATCTTTTTTCTTTGTTTCTTTTCCTCCGGCAGCAAACTGTGCAATTGCACCGGTTGGTGTAGATTTCGAAGATTGTCCACCTGTATTTGAATATACTTCTGTATCAAATACCATGATATTAATATCTTTTCCGGAAGCTAACACATGGTCAACTCCACCGAATCCGATATCGTATGCCCATCCGTCTCCACCGAAAATCCACTGTGATTTCTTAGCAAGGAAATCTTTCTCTTTCAAAACATCAGTAGCCGCATCACAACCGCATGCTTCTAATGCCGAAACTAATTTCTCTGTTGCCGGACCATTGGTAACACCACATGCAAATGTATCATTCCACTCTTTAATTGCTTCTTTTACATCTGCTTTATCTGTGTTCTCTGCAATCTGGTCTAATTTGGATTTCAAACGGTCACGAATTGCTCTTTGTGCTAATAACATTCCATATCCAAACTCTGCAGCATCTTCAAATAAGGAATTTGACCATGCAGGTCCCTTTCCTGCTTTGTTAACGGTATATGGTGTTGATGGTGATGAGTTACCCCAGATAGACGAACAACCTGTTGCATTTGCAATATACATTCTGTCTCCAAATAATTGGGTAATCAACTTCGCATATGGTGTTTCCCCACATCCGCCACAAGCACCTGAGAACTCTAATAATGGCTGTTTAAACTGTGAACCTTTTACTGTTGTTGCTTTGAATTTCTCAATCACTTCTTCTTTTTCAGGAAGTGTTACTGCATAATCAAAGTATTCCTGTTGTTTTTGGTTCTCTTCAAAACTCTGCATTGTAATAGCTTGTACTTTATCCGGACAAACGTTTACACAAGAACCACAACCGGTACAATCGTAAGAAGATACGACAACGGCAAATTTATATCCTGGCATTGCTGTCATATCTTTCATCTGCATTCCTTCCGGAGCTTTTGCAGCTTCTTCTTCTGTCATTGCAACCGGACGAATTACAGCATGAGGACATACATAAGAACACTGATTACACTGAATACATTTTGTTACATCCCATACCGGAACATCAGTTGCAACACCACGTTTCTCGTATGCGGATGTTCCTGAAGGTGTATTACCAATCTGATATTTTGACACAACAGATACCGGAATTGTATTTCCTAACTGTGCATTTACTTTTGATTGAATATTCTTAACGAATTCTACTGCTTCCGGTCTGTCTCCATGAACTTCTTTCGAGAAGTCATCATCTGTACATTCTTTCCAGCTCTCCGGTACATTTACTTTGATATATGCAGATGCTCCTGCATCAATTGCGTTGTGATTCATCTTAACGACATCATCACCCTTTTTCGCATATGATTTGGTTGCAGCATCTTTCATAAGTTTTATAACTTCTGCTTCCGGAATTAATTTTGTTAATGAGAAGAATGCTGACTGCAAAACAGTATTAATACGATTTCCCAAACCAATTTCTTTACCGATTTTCACACCATCGATAATGTAGAAATTAATGTTATTCTCAGCAATATAGCGTTTTACCTGTCCCGGTAATTTCTCATCCAACTCGTCTTCTGTCCACTGTGTGTTAAACAGGAATGTTCCGCCCGGAACCAAATCCTGTACCATATTATATTTATAAATATATGCTGTACAGTGACATGCTACGAAATCTGCCTGCGAAATCAGGTAGGTTGAATGAATTGGTGTTTTACCAAAACGAAGATGTGAAATCGTAACACCACCAGATTTCTTAGAATCATAATCAAAATATGCCTGTGCATACATATCGGTATTATCACCGATAATTTTGATTGAGTTCTTATTCGCACCTACGGTACCATCTGCCCCAAGTCCCCAGAATTTACAGTTGGTTGTTCCTTCCGGAGTTGTAACAGGATTCTCTTTAATATCAAGTGAAAGATTTGTAACATCATCGATAATACCGATTGTAAATCTTTCTTTTTCTGTGTTGTTAAATACAGAAATAATCTGTCCCGGTGTTGTATCTTTGGATCCCAAACCGTAACGACCGCTTGTAATTTTAACCTGATCAAATTTAGATCCCTTTAATGCAGCTACTACATCAAGATACAATGGTTCTCCAAGCGAACCTGGTTCTTTTGTTCTGTCTAATACGGCGATTGATTTTACAGTATCCGGAATAGCATCAATTAACGCTTCTTTTACAAATGGTCTGTAAAGGCGTACTTTGACAACACCGACTTTTTCACCTTTTGACATTAAATAGTCAATCGTCTCATCAATCGTCTCACATACAGATCCCATTGCAATAATGATTCTGTCTGCATCTTCTGCACCATAGTAGTTAAATAATTTATAATTCGTACCAATCTTGGCATTTACCTTGTCCATATATTCTTGAACAATGCCCGGTAATTCTTCATAAGTAGTATTACATGCTTCTCTTGACTGGAAGAAGATGTCCGGGTTCTGAGCGGAACCTAACTCACATGGATGATTTGGATTTAATGCGTTCTGTCTGAAACGATCCACTGCATCCATATCGAGCATCTCTTTCAAATCTTCATAATCCCACTCTTCGATTTTCTGAATCTCATGAGAAGTACGGAATCCATCAAAGAAGTTAATAAACGGAACACGACCTTTAATCGCAGCAAGATGCGCAACCGGTGTTAAGTCCATAACTTCCTGAACAGATGATTCACAGAGCATAGCCACACCTGTCTGACGACATGCATATACGTCTGAATGATCACCAAAAATGTTTAATGCGTGTGTTGCCACACAACGTGCAGATACGTTGAATACACCCGGTAATCTTTCACCTGCTACTTTATAAAGGTTCGGAATCATTAATAACAATCCCTGCGATGCCGTAAATGTTGTTGTTAAGGCACCTGCTGTCAAAGAACCATGTACCGTACCAGCAGCACCTGCTTCGGATTGCATCTCTGTAACCTGTACTGTTTCGCCAAAAATATTCTTTCTACCTGCTGTTGCCCATTCATCGGTTGCTTCCGCCATAACGGATGATGGCGTAATCGGATAAATAGCTGCCACATCAGTAAATGCATATGAAGCATGAGCTGCAGCATGATTACCATCCATTGTTTTCATTGAACGTTTCATTCCATATCCTCCTAAATTGTAAAATTTATAAAAATTCATTTATTCTGACAATATATTAACAATGCCCTCAACAATATACTATACGTATATTTCCCTTAAAAATCAAGTGTTGCACTCGCGATTTCTTGTATTTTTCAGCGTGCAAAATATTATTGCAGGTACAATGCTTCAAACTCATAATCCGGAATCGGTTGATTACATAAATATCCCTGTCCGTATATAAAATTGTTTTTTACAAGAAGTTGCGCCTGTTCCGGTGTTTCAATTCCTTCGAAGAGAATTTCTTTTCCTGCTACGCGAATTAAGTTCCCGATTTGTACCAGCATCTCTTCCCCTTTTTCATGGAAGCAGCGATCAATAAACGCCTTATCAATTTTAATTACATCTGAAGGAATATCCAAAAGCACTCCGAGTGAAGAATAGCCTGTCCCAAAATCATCTATCGCAATGCGGATTCCTTTCTCCCTTAACATTGTCAGACATTTCTGGACATCCGCAAGATTCTTAATCAGGATATTTTCCGTAATCTCTATTTCTACCAAAGACGGGTCAACCTGATACTTCTCTATAATGCCAATAATACGCTTATAGAATTCCTCCGTATCCTTTTGAAAATGTATGCCGGAGAAATTAACCGAAATAACCAACGGATGATTACCTGTTTCTTTCCACCGCTTCATCATCGCAATCATTCTTTCGAATATGTTAAAATCGAGTTCTCTTACATAACCAATTTTCTCGATTAACGGCATAAAAAGATTCGGTGTCATGATAGAACCATCCGGTCTCTGCCATCTGGTTAATGCCTCTGCTCCATAGATCACATTGGTTTTCAAATTAAACTTCGGTTGCAGGTAAATCTTAAATTCTTGCCTGTACAATGCTTCAAAAAACTCTCCCACAATTTTTTGCTCCATTGTCTTAGTCGTGCGCATACTCTCCTCAAAGAAAATGAGTGCATTGTGTTTTTCATATTTCGCCATTTTCCATGCCAGAGTTGCATTCTCTATTGCAATATCCAAATCCGGATTCTCAGGATTACAAGGCACAACTCCGATTGCAGTGCTCAAACCACTGCTTGGATATAGATTATTCTGTTGTGACACAAACTGTTTCATATGATATTGGATATTCTCTTCCAGTTTTTGCAGATTCTCTTCCGTAAATAAGAAAATAAAAAAGTCTGAATACAATCTGCAACCTGCTAAAAATAACGTCTGATTCATCAAATGCTTTACAAAACATTTTAAAACATTATCTCCAACCTTATATCCGTAATGCTCATTAATGTAACCAAAATTGTTGAAATCGAAATAGCATACCGCATATACTTTGTTTGCATCCGCTGTATCTAATATGTTATAACATCTGCTTTTGAAGGCTTCCAAATTAAACAGACCTGTCAATTGATCTCTTTTTTGCATATTTCTGATTTGTGCATCACTTTCTTCCATACGCGAGCGGAGGGATACAAAAATCGAAATTGTTTTTACCAATTCCTTTAATGTTTCTAATTCATCCGGAGTCCATACCCTTTCCTTCTCAAGAGACATCAGACATAATTCTCCGGTTTTCCCGCCCAAAAAGTTGTATTTAGCAACTATCATGGCATAAGAAACATCCTGCATGTCCATGCGATTTCCATGAAATAATTGACTTCCTAATCCGGATTCAATCAGACTATTTCCATAGAACAAAGATAAATCTTCTGCTTCTGCTGTTTCAATTTCTTTTACATTGGACTTAAAGAGTGTTTTCTCGTAAAAAGAAAACACTTCACTATTATAATTTGTAAGAACCATTGTATGGTTCTGCTGATTCTCAAAAATACATACTAAATCTAGTTCCCATTTGCTTGCTATGTGCTTTAACAGAAGGTTCAAAGAACCATCTATGTTTCTTGCATGCATCATCAGGTGACTTGCAAAATTAAGAAACTCAGTATCTTTCTTAGTCGGAACATTCTCTAACTCATTTGTCTGAGAATCTCTTGGAATAATGCCAATATCACCCAAACGTGCAATTGAATAAGTATTCTTCCCTTCATTTTTTGCACGGTACATGGCATGATCCGCTTTCTCAAAGAGTCCTCGGAAGGTCATTCCATCTCTTCCGTAAACTGAAATTCCGATACTTACGGATATGCTGCGAATTACACCTTCGCCGGTATACTCCTTGCATAAAATTTGACACAATTGCTTTGCTTTTGTCTTAGCTTCTTCCAAAAGCATATTGGATGCAAATATCAAAAATTCATCTCCACCTACACGTCCAATCAAATCTGTTTCCTGAAAGGCATCCCGAATCAAATTCGCAACATCTACAATAATGGTATCACCAAAGGTGTGTCCAAAAGTATCATTAATTGCTTTAAGATTATCAATATCCAGTAAAAACATCACGTACTTCCCGTTCGGGTCCTTTTCAATCTGACGGATAATCTCCTGTTCAATTGTAATTTTACTCAGTGTTTTCGTAAGAGAATCCTTTCTGTTCTCATCCGGTAATTGACTATGTTCTTCCACATTATAGCTTCTTCCGATGATCCGAATCACTTGTCCATTCTCATAGATACTCTGATAATGGGTAACAATCTTCCGATACAAGGGTTCTCCACCGAACAAATTCGTATTCACACGATATTCAATCAAATCGGACATCTCTTTCTCCGATGCAGCCTTCATCGCCGAAAGAAATCTCCCTCTATCCATAGGGTGAATCACGTTATCCACCTCTTCTTCCAGCGGATAAAGCTTGGACGAAGGCAAATTTACACCACACATAATCTCAAATTTCTTAGAACGTAATATTGCCTGATTACTTACATCTATTAAGAACGGAATCTCCTGCCCCAATGCTGACATAGATTCTAATTGTTTCTTCAGCAATCGGATGTATGATTCGTTCTCTTTTTGCTTCGAGACATCTGAGAATAATAAAACTACCAGATTCTCATCACACTCCACATCATAACAGCACCCTGTAACTTGCAACCATACAAGTTTGCCATTCTTTCTTCTGCGTCGAACTTCTATCTTACACTGATGTTTTCTGGTGCGAATATCCGTAAGCATTTCTCTAAGCAGGTCTGCATCTTTCGAATAGATAAATTCCCATATCTTCTTACCGCCCTGGAATTCTTCTGCCTGACATTCGAATAATTCTAGAAGCGCCTCATTTACTTCCAGAATCTCCCAATCTTCTCTTAAATATAAAATAAGCATTCCAATCGGAATCCTTACCTTTGATAAAAAGCCTTTTTTCATACTCATCACCCAAACTTATATGATTTTTACCATTATAACATTCCTTTTTCCCTTTTCCAATATAAAAGACTTGCAAATTGTAATTTATGAGTTAAAATAAAAACGATTGCAATTTACACAAAACATAGAAAGGTAAAAATATGATTAGTGCAAATAATATTACATTAAGACTTGGAAAAAAGGCTCTTTTCGAAGAAGTTAACGTTAAATTTACCGAAGGAAACTGCTATGGTTTAATCGGTGCAAATGGTGCAGGTAAATCTACCTTCCTTAAAATTTTATCCGGACAGTTAGAACCTACCAGCGGCGAAATTGCCATCACACCCGGACAACGTTTATCTTTTTTGCAACAGGATCACTTTAAATATGATGAGTTTACGGTTCTTGATACTGTAATCATGGGGAATCAACGCTTATACGACATTATGAAAGAGAAGGATGCCATCTATATGAAAGAAGACTTTTCGGATGAAGATGGTATTCGTGCCAGCGAATTAGAAGCTGAATTTGCAGATATGGACGGCTGGAATGCAGAATCCGATGCTGCCACTCTTCTCAATGGTCTGGGAATTCCAACGGAAGAACATTATAATATGATGGCCGATCTTCCGGGTGCAATCAAAGTCAAAGTTTTGCTTGCACAGGCATTATTTGGCAATCCTGACATTCTTTTGTTAGACGAGCCTACTAACCATTTGGATATGGATGCCATTGCTTGGTTAGAGGAGTTCTTGATTAATTTTGAAAATACAGTAATTGTTGTATCACATGACCGTTATTTCTTAAATAAGGTGTGTACCCATATCGCCGATATGGACTATGGTAAGATTCAATTATATGCCGGTAATTATGATTTCTGGTATGAATCCAGCCAACTTCTTGTACGTCAGATGAAGGAAGCCAATAAGAAGAAAGAAGAAAAAATCAAAGAGTTACAGGAATTTATCTCTCGTTTCTCTGCGAACGCTTCCAAATCAAAACAGGCGACTTCAAGAAAACGTGCACTTGAAAAAATCCAATTGGATGATATCAAACCTTCCAGTCGTAAATATCCATATATTGATTTCCGCCCAAGTCGCGAAATCGGTAATGAAGTACTTACGGTTGAAGGCATTTCCAAAACAATTGATGGCGTAAAAGTTTTAGACAATATCTCTTTTATCGTTGGACATGATGACAAAATCGCCTTTGTTGGTGGTAACGAACTTGCTAAAACAACTCTGTTTAAAATCCTTGCCGGAGAAATGGAACCGGATGAAGGTACTTATAAATGGGGAGTAACCACAAGCCAATCATACTTCCCTAAGGATAATACAACTATCTTTAGTACGGATGACATTATCGTTGATTGGTTAACACAGTATTCTGAGATTAAAGATGCTACTTATGTACGTGGTTTCCTTGGAAGGATGCTTTTTGCAGGAGAAGACGGTGTGAAAAAAATGCGTGTCTTATCCGGTGGTGAAAAAGTACGTGTTCTACTATCCCGTATGATGATTATGGCAAGTAACGTGTTAATCTTTGATGAACCGACAGACCACCTTGATATGGAATCAATTACCGCACTTAATAATGGTATGATGAAGTTCCCGGGTGTCATCTTATTTGCCTGTCGTGACCATCAGGTTGTACAAACAACTGCTAACCGTATCATTGAATTCCTACCGGATGGTTCAATGATTGATAAAGTATCAACCTATGACGAATACCTCGAAAGTGATGTTATGGCAAGAAAACGCCAGGTATATTCAATGGCTGAAGAAGATTAAAAAACAAAACCCGATGGAATCATCGGGTTTTTAAGTTAAAGACAGCGTAAAAGCATCTATGCTTTACGCTGTCTTTGTATTTTTGTTTTATTTGCTATAGAATTCGTCTACTGCTGCATAGAATGCATCAATATTTTCCCAGCTTGACATTGGTGGGATATCACATCCGGAAGAAATAACGAAGTTATTATATTTACAACATTTATTCATAACATCCAATGTTGCTTCGCGAATCGATTCCGGAGTACCATTCTTAAACTGTGAAGAAGGATCTACGTTACCCATTGCAATTGTATTCTCAGGAATATGTGTCATCATTTCATCCATCTGGATTGCATTACCGAAATGATATACTGCACTTCCGGTTGAAAGGATTGAATCAATTGTCTGGATTACACTGTTTCCACAGTTATGATATACAACAATAAACTCATCATCCTGAACTGCATCAACGATTTGTTTTACATAGTCTGCTGAGAATTCCTGTGCTAACATCGGTGAAAGTAACCCCGCCAAAGGTTCTGCAATTACAACACCATTTGCTCCAACTTTCTTATATTCTTTGATATATTCAATGATAAAAGCAGTTGCTTTTTCCAACACTATATGTACCATATCCGGTTCATCATAGCAATATACCATTGCTTCAGATACATCTAACAAACGACCAGCAAGAGAGAATGGTCCGATTACACCTGCAAAAATTGGTCTGTCTGTAATCATCTCTGCCGCTTTGCGAATCGCATCAATATAGATTCCGGTTCTTCCATCTCCAACTTTCGGAATCTGTAATGCTTCTGCTTCTTCTTCTGTGCTTACAATACAACCAATAACTGCCGGAACTTCATCATCATAAAAACGAATTTCAGAACCAAAACATTCTGCTTCCAAAGATAAATCCATTAAACTTACGGAAGCTGCGCTGTTTGTTGAATCAGCAATAATTTTCATTCCTTTTGCCTGCAAATCGCTGTCATTAATGAAATCCTGCACACTGATTCCCATCTTCTGGATTGCCGGGAAAGACAAAACCGGCATTGCTTTCTTCACATCAGCTGCAAGTGTTTCTTCCAACCACTGTTTCATGTTCATTTTCATCTGTACCACCATTTCATACCTTTCACTTTAATATTGTTCTTACATACAGAATAAGAAATTATGCAAATCTTTTTTTGTAAAAAAATTTGGTTTTTGGGAAAAATATTTCTTTTTGCCAAATTTAATCTCGATATTGCTTCGGAGTCAGTCCTGTATAGCGTTTAAAAACCTTGGAAAAATAACTTTGGTCCTCAAACCCTATTGTGAGCGCAATGTTTAGTACCGGATAGTCGGTATGTCGCAAAAGATGTTTTGCCTCTTCTATCCTTACCATATTCAAATGCTCCCGAAAAGAAATCCCTCTGTATTGCTTAAATATTGTCGAAAAATAAGACGCATTCAAATGCACATAATCCGCTACATCCTGTAATGTAATATTAGAAGAATAATGTTGCGCAATAAAAAGCATGGCTTTCTTTATTACATCGTGACCATGTTCCGATTCCCGATAAAACATGCTGTTAGCAAACGTTTCTACAATCTCCTGTAATTTCAGACAGATGGTATCTAAAGTATTGATATCCTGAATATTCAAAAGGAATTGTTTATTAAGCTGTAACATACGGTCCGCAGATGCACCTTCTTCTATCGCAACACGAGATAGCAATGAGGATAATTCCATGGAGCGTGCCTTAATAGCCTTTAGGTCATTTCCTTTCGTAAACAAAACATACCCCAACAAATCGTTCAGTATCCCCTTTGCTTCTGATATATTCTTGGTTTTTACTTTCAGTAACAACTCCTTTTCCTTTTCGTAAGGATATGCATCTTCCGCAATCACGCCCCCCTGCTTATACATCTGAATCGACTCACTAATTCTTGATTGTTGCTCCATTCTGCTTTGTGTGGAAATAAACTGTAATCGTGTATCAGCAATCAGACTCTGTAATAAATAGGATAAAAGACGGCTGATCGGTGTAACCTGCGATGGCAATAAGACAGGTATCTCCATTGCGGTATCATTTAATTCTAACAGGCGTTCCAATGGAATATCATATTTCTTCTCAATATCCAGTATCAGAACAGAATCCGGCTGCGACATAAGGAATGGTCCCAAAAGAACTGCCCCCATAAAGATACCCTTACTCACAAGCGGATACGTAATATGGTTCAAATTCGCAGCACATGAGAAAATATAGGAATCTCCAAACGCAGTCCCTTGTTTGCTTGCGTGAAGATGCTGATAGCGGCAGGATTCCATCTTGGAGGCACACTTCTCCAATTCGTTACAAAAAGCAATTCTGCTTGATTTCGAGAATAGGATATTCCCTTCCTCATCAATTAATTGTATTCCAATATTCACGCACGATTGAAAAGACTCTAACATCTCAATCAGCTTACCCTTATCTATAATCGAGTATAATAATTTGGTTTCCTGCATCTTAGTCCTCCGATTTTTGATACAAAGAAATTACCACAATTCTAATATTTTTACAACTATTTTTTGTAATTTCTACGGAATTTGCCCAAAAACACTTCCCAATCCTGCATGAATCAATAAATCAGCCCTCCGATCCATTGGTGTGGCTGTTTTATTAATTAGTACCAACTTATTCCCTCTATAATAGTCCACTAATCCTGCTGCAGGATACACAGCTAAAGAAGTGCCTCCAACAATTAACACATCTGCATTCTCGATACAACGAATGGCTTCTGACAAAGTTTTCGAATCCAAACCTTCTTCATATAATACAACATCCGGTTTTATCGTACCTTGGCATTTTGGGCATTTAGGAATTCCTTCTGATGCCATAATTCCATCCAAATCCATGAAATGATTGCATATTTCACAATAATTCCGCAACACGCTTCCATGTAACTCCAATACCTTCTTACTTCCCGCCTTTTGATGAAGTCCGTCAATATTTTGCGTAATAATCGCTTTGCATTTCCCCTCTTGTTCCAGCTGGGCTAATTTCCTATGTGTTATATTCGGTTCTGCATTTGGAAACAGCATCTTATCCCGATAAAAGCGATAAAACTCCTCCGTATTTTTTCGATAAAAACTATGACTTAATATTGTCTCCGGAGGATACTTATACTGTGTATGATACAATCCGTCTACACTTCTAAAATCCGGTATCTTACTCTCTGTGGATACCCCGGCGCCTCCAAAAAACACAATATTGTCCGACGCTTCTATCCACTGCAAAAATGTCTGTATTTCCTGCATATTTATTCCCCCCTCTGATAATTTATAATCTCTTCATAAACCAACCTTGTTTCTTCATCATCATAGCCTCCCATATAAAAGACGGAATCCTCCGTGGTTATCTTTAAAAACATATTATTTTGCGGATTCAAAAATGCTTCGCATTTTCCCTGTCGATAAATATCAAACGTTCCTTTCGCTAGGTTCTCCATCTCACTTCCGGACACTTTTGTCCATTCCGGCTCATCCGAAACCACCTCAATCTCCTCAATGTCTGAGAATGGAATCTCATAATCAACACCCAAATGTTCCGCCAGAATGACATCCTTTTCTGCATACAAATGAATCGGCGTAAATTCCAGTAAAATGACCCAAACACACAATACAGGGATACTAAGAATTGCCACAAGTGCAATAAGCATCATAATTTTTCCAAATGTGGTTGCCATATTTACAGTCAAACCAATTCCCGTTCTTTGTTCCACCATGGAATGTTTATCCTTTTTATTATAATAAAACATTCCTCCAATCCAATGTCGGTCTGCTCCTTCTAACTCATCCAAATCTCTTTTCTCTTCATAGATTTCCTCTACACGCCGAAACCGTTTGATGCAGATTATAACAATCGCCATCAACAAGAATGTAAATACTATATAAGTCACAAATAAAACATCCGCAAATTGTGGCAGATATCCCAATACAATTCCGGTAAATACGGTCATTCCCGTATTCAACCAACAAAGTATCAACCAAAGTTGTGCCCAGATTTTTCTTTTTGCCCTATTATAATTTAAATTCACTTCACTACTCGTACTAATCACCTGTAACTTCTGTTTTTCTATTACATAGGCCATTAGATGAAAAATCAAGGTACACCCGCCTATCATTGCCAGCATGGCAAGATAGCCCGGAAGTTTTCGAAGATATATGGGATACGCCATAACAACTACGGCAACAACACTAACAATACTTGACATATAGAAGAATAAGTGTTTCTGTTTCCGTATTCCTTCGGATTCTTTCAATTCTATATAGACAGTACTTTCGTGCTCTGTCTCCAAGCCTTTTTTTAATTTCCAGTCTCGAATTTGTCTGTTTGCCCGAAAAAAAGGACGCATAAAAAAATATAGCATGAAAAACATCCATATCATCCAAAGCGTAATACAAATCGAGGTATACGGAACAAAAAAGATTAGAATCGGACACAATGCAAAAATAAGTAGGGCATGTTTTAGCGATTTTAGATACAATGCTTTGATTCGTATCATTTCCTCCGCTTCCTCCCATTCCTTTTTGAAGGATGCACCAAAACGATATGAGTTTCTCTCTTCTGCCATCCATTTCGCAATGAAATACAGTAAAAAAATTACCGGATACATACAAACCCCTAATATTATATTTAGCGCCATATTTTACCCCTCCCTATCAAACATTTCCATACAAAGATTTTTAAATTCCTCTGCTGAAAATCCTCTGATTCGTGCTTCTGATATAATCTGTTGCAGGTTCTCTCTTGCCTGTAGCGGCAACTCTTTCTCTAATTCAAAACAAGGCCTGACACAAGCGCCATTCCTACGGTCTGTGAGGATGAATCCTTCCTGTTTTAACAATTGATATGCTTTGTTAACTGTCATCGAATTGATTCCGATTTCCTCAGCCAATCCTCGAACCGTCGGCAATTGTTCCCCCGGTAAAAGCTTTCCCTCCGAAATTCCCGCGACAATCTGATTTCGAATCTGCATATAAATTGGAATATCTGAAAATTCTTTGATTGCGATAACCATTCGATCACTCCCCTTCTTTTTGTATTATATATAGTAATACAGATAATACAAAAAGTCAATAAAAAAGAAGCCTTAAGACAACTGTCTAAAGACCTCTTGCATCTCATTATGATTCCGGTTTCTCTATGAAATATCCTTTTTCTTTTAACATATTCTCGATTAAATCTAGGGTCTGTTCCGAATCCGCTTCTATCGTATGATAATGATAACCTGCTGTTACATTTTTCAACGGACTGGATTTTCCACTTTTGATGTCATCCATAAATTCATGCACTTTTCTTCGGGAATCAATTCCAAGTTTTGCTTCCATGTGTCCGTACACTTTATGATGTATCATTACATTTACGACGGTTCCTCCCAAATCCACAATTGCACACAGCTCGTCTTCCAACTGTTCATCCGTATGGCAAACCTTCATAACTCTGCTTACATATGTGGGCGTATTTAGGATATAACCTCTGTTTGTAGACAAAATCTCATGTCCGGATGCACGAATCAATGCAATATCCTGTACAATCACCTGCCTGCTAACCTCACATTCGGTTGCAAGAAGTTTTCCGGAAATCGGCTTATCACTATTTTTTATTCGGTTTAAAATATGCTCTCTACGTTCCGATCCGTGTATCAATACAGATTCCTACCTTTCTAAATTGCATGAAGATTTTTTAACGAAATATCCATAATTGGTGCTGAATGTGTCAATGCTCCGCTGGAAATATAATCCACTCCTAATGCGGTCAATCGTGCAATGTTTTCTTTCGTAACATTGCCGGAACATTCTGTCTGTGCTTTTTTATCTATGATACGGATTGCTTCTCGCATTTCATCCACACTCATATTATCTAACATAATAATATCCGCACCGGCTTCTACCGCTTCCTTTACCATATCAAGGTTTTCTACTTCTACTTCAATTTTTCGCACAAATGGTGCATATTCTTTTGCCATTTGCACTGCCTTAGCGACGCTGCCTGCCGCCCCAATATGGTTATCTTTTAGCAATACCCCGTCAGATAGATTATATCGATGGTTATACCCGCCACCTACCCGAACTGCATACTTCTCGAAAATTCTCATGTTCGGTGTTGTTTTTCTTGTATCTAAAAGCTTCGTTTTAGTTCCTTCTAAAAGCTGTGCAACGGAATTCGTGTAGGTTGCAATTCCGCTCATTCTCTGCAAATAATTCAGTGCAACGCGTTCTCCGGATAATAAAACTCTAATGTCACCGGTTACTTTTGCCATCAGTTGCTTCTCTTTGACTGCGTCCCCATCTTTACAATAAAACTCAACTTTTGTATCCTCATCCAATAAATGAAACACCCTTTCAAACACCGGCAATCCAGCCACAATACCATCCTGTTTACAAATTAACTCTACTTCTCCCGGCATTGCCTCCTTCATAACTGCATTGGTTGTTACGTCTTCACTGGAAATATCCTCTTTTAATGCTTCTAATATTAATTTATCTGCTTGTAATTCCATTGAAATATTGTTCATTTTTTCATCCTCGCTTATATTTTATTTTCCTGAATTTTTGCAGCTGCTCTTCTTGCAAACACCAAGCTTTCAAGTAAAGAGTTGCTTGCCAGGCGATTTTTGCCATGTACACCGTTACAACTTGTCTCTCCGACTGCAAACAGGCAATCGATGGATGTCTTGCTATCCGAATCTACCCAAATGCCTCCCATAAAATAATGCTGTGCCGGTACAACCGGTATACATTCCTTCGTAACATCATAACCTTCCTTCATACAATGACGATATATGTTTGGAAAGTGTGAGAGAATAGTTTCCTCCGGAATCTTTTCCATGGAAAGCCATACAAAGTCTGTATTGTCTTTTTTCATTTGTTCATGAATTGCATTGGTTACAACATCACGAGGTAAAAGTTCATTAACAAAACGTTCCTTTTTCTTATTCAGCAGTATTGCACCTTCTCCCCTTACCGATTCCGAAATCAGGAAACGTCGCCCCGGTTTTGTAGAATAAAGAGTGGTCGGGTGAATCTGAACATAATCTAAATGTTCCATTTTTACATCATGTTTCTTACCAATTGTAATCGCATCACCCGTCAAATGTGAAAAATTGGTGGAATGTTCATAAAGTCCTCCGATTCCACCACTTGCTAAAACGGTATGTTCCGCGTTGATTTTCAAAACGTTGTCAAACTCCTCATTCGCGTCTACATCCTCAAAGGATAACCGTTCCGCATAAATCCCTTTACAAACACCATCCTCGATTATCAAATCCGTCATCAGTGTATATTCGTATAGAAATATGTTCTTTCTCTTCTGAACCTGCGCCAGCAATTTGCTTGTAATCTCTTTTCCTGTCACATCCGCATGATACAAAATACGCGGTTTCGAATGCGCTCCTTCTTTTGTATAAATGAACGCTCCATTTTCCTGCTCAAACTCCACGCCATATCCAACCAAATCCTGTATAATGCCTTGCGAACTGCGAATCATAATATCTACGGATTCTTTTCGGTTTTCATAATGTCCTGATTTCATTGTATCTTCAAAAAAACTGTCATAATCGTCTTCGCTGCGCAGTGTACAAATTCCACCTTGTGCAAGAAATGAATCGCTACTCTCCGCATCTGCTTTTGTAATCATAATTACTTTTTTCTCTTCCGGTAAGTTCAAAGCACAAAACAAACCCGATACACCGGTTCCAACAATTACAACATCTGCCTTTAATTCCATGCTAAATTCCCCTTATTTTCCAAGTTCCAACATACGCTCCAGTGGCTTCTTGGATTCCAATCTTAATTGTGTATTCACTTCTACCGCATTCTCTCCGGTCTCTAATACATGGAGTATTTTCTCTAATGTGATTAATTTCATATCCATGCATACAGGTTCATTCTCTGTAAAGTAAAACACTTTATCCGGATTCTTCTGTTCTAATTCATAACGAACACCATTCTCCGTACAAATGATGAATTCTTGTGCATTACTTTCCGTTGCATACTTTATAATACCGGACGTACTGCCAATGTAATCCGATTGTTCCACAATCTCCTTCGGACACTCCGGATGTGTTAAAAGAAGTGCATTCGGATGCTCTTCCTTTGCTTTTTTTACCTCTTTTAACAGAATCTTTTCATGTATCGGACAATACCCCTCGTTAAAAATAAAGTGTTTCTCCGGGACCTGCGATGCGACATAATGTGCAAGATTACGATCCGGAATAAAGAATATATTCTTATTCGGCAATGCCTTTACAATTGTTACCGCATTCGCAGATGTAACGCACACATCCGAATATTGTTTCAATTCGGCTGTTGAATTAATATAACATACAACTGCCAAATCATCGTATTGCTCCCTAATCTTTTGTATCGTCTCCTTATCTGCCATGTGTGCCATTGCACAATCTGCATTCATATCCGGCATCAATACTGTTTTATCCGGATTTAATACCTTAGCACTTTCTCCCATAAAAGAAACTCCACAATATACAATCACGTCCTCTTTTAATCCGGTTGCAATTTTACTCAAATAAAACGAATCGCCGATATAATCCGCAATCTCCTGCACTTCCGGTCGAACATAATAATGTGCTAAAATCACTGCATTTTTACGTGCTTTTAATTCCTTAATCTGCTCAACAATTGACATTTTTTCATCCTCCTGCAAACTTGACCTATTATAACACACAACTTTACATGTGACAAGACACATGTAAAGTAACTGTTTCTTTATTTTTTCTATAAGGAAGTTCAATGAACTTTTCCAAAGAACAAAAAAAAAGTAATGCCTTCCACATTACTCTTTTCGTATCTCTTCTAAAGTTGACTCTCCAAAAGATTGGTCATGATTTAACCATTTCCATTGTTCCCTTAATCGAATTCGTCCATCTTCTAACTGCTCCGGAATACTATGACAGACTCCAATACGTAATTCTTCTTGTTGATTCCGATGTAAATAATAAAAGTCCAACTCCCGGTTCTTGTCAACCGTTCCAATCAAGTATCCTTTTTGAATCTCGCCTCCGGTATATTCAGCATATAATAATGAACCTTTTTGATGATAGCAAAAAACCGTCTGTGCATCTACTTCGCCATTGTTCGTATTGGATTTGGAAACAAATCTACGACCATCATAGCTGATATCATTTTCATAATGAGATAATGTTTTATCCATAATGGAATAAACCAATATCACACCATGTTCCACGGTTACACATCCATGTTCTCTTGTGTGATACCCTAACTTTTCATAAAACAAACAGGCCGGAAGAGAAGCATCCAAATATACACTGCCATGCTCTTGTGCGATTTCTGTTTCTAATTCATGCATAATGAAGGTTCCATATCCCATACCCTGATATTTTGGACTTACATATACTCGTGTAATATGATCCGCTTTATGACAACCGGTTCCAATTATTTCATCATCTACAATAAGAACGCTGACTTCTTGTTTCTCAATGTCTATTAATATCTTTTCCTTGTTATGTAAATCGCAAAAGAAATCCACGATTTCCATTGGATAATAGTTCGGATATATCCCTTTGATTGTTTCTTGTACTAATTGATATACCCCTTCTAAATCTGCCGTATTCGCCTTTCTATATTCCATTTCATAACTCCTTTGGTCGCATCCTCTGTTCGTGATACAGACTAACGCTTCCCCCTTTAGTCTTTCCATAATCTTATGAGAATCGATTCTCAAATCTGTGCATAAATTTTGCAAAATTAATTTCATGATACGGGATTTCTTTTTCTTTTAGCCTTGCTAATAATTGTATCTTCCCACCACTATGTAGCATAATTGTAATCTTCTTTAATTTGCGGTTTAGAAAACTAAAATTTTTAATTGTTACATTTTTCAAAGATTTTTCATCGACAAAGAAATAATTATTGATTTTCGGTTCCATCTTAGCAATAGGAGGCGTTGATAATGAAATCCCTTTATTCCATAATGGAATAAAACCAATCCCCTTTTCCGTAAGGTTTAATAGCATTGCATCAAAATAAAGATTCCCTAGCATATCTGCTTCTCTTATCTTATCTGCAATACAACCTCCCACAATTCCAAGTGTCCCGGATAAGCCTGCTTGCATTCCTTGCGCATTGTAATTCTTTCTTGCGATGAATATGCAATTCTCATATCCTGCCCCATCGTTTTTTTCAAATAATTCTCTCACACATTCATAATTTACAAAATCAAACATCACTTTTCTCCATTAGAAGACGGCTTTTGCTCCGTTTTCATTCAGACTGATTGTAATCGAACTGTTTTGTTTCAACTGATATTCATTATATTTTTTCGTTGAAATGGAAACATCCGCTATCATGAATTCTTTCATCTGGTTCGGGTAGTACATATTGTATACCAAAACCTTTAATTTCGTTCTCGCTGCTCCCACCTTAGGTTCTTCCGTAATCATTCCTACTGTTTCTGTCGGATTACGGAAAGATGCGTTCATTAATTCTTCTTTTTGTTCTTCCGGTACAGATTGAAGCACCTCTTTCAACTTGGCATTCTGCTTCTGGATCAATCTATAAACTACATATCCCAAAACAGCACACACAACTATGGCGATTGCCAATCCTATAATATAATCTGCAAATGGTATCATCTTTATATCCCCCTTTCTTCCCCATTCTATCAAATCATCCTCTCATACACAATGGTTTTCTGTAGACGGATATCCTTTGATTTTCATAACCTTTCCCTCCAATAGCAGAATGCTCCTTATGGTTACGAACCATCCTGATTGACCGTTTTAAAGGTATGTTCAACCATAAAAATCATAAAAAGAAAGAATACAAGGAGGTATAACGGCATAATCTGATATCCAAATACACTTCCAAGAACTCCAAACAATGGCGGAATAAATGTTGCACCAACATAAGCACTCGCCATCTGTATCCCAATAATTGAGCCGGAATTTTCTTCCCCAAAATTACTTGGCGTCGAATGAATAATACTCGGATAAATCGGAGCACATCCGAAGCCAATTACAACAAATCCAATCTGCGAAACCAGAACATAATCGGTAGGAATCATCAACAGAACCACTCCACAAAGCAAAATCACCGTTCCAAGTACAATCATCCTTCTGTCACCTAGTTTGTCCGTGATAAAACCACATAGAAATCTTCCGACCGTTATTCCAATAAAAAACAACGATGCGAGTTGCGACGCTTCCTCCGCTGACATATGTTTTACTTCCGCAAAATATGTACTTGCCCAAAACATTGCCGTTGCTTCTGCCGCGCAATAAGCAAAGAATCCTAGCAATAAGGAGGGTACACCTTTTATTTTTAATGCGTTTCTGACACCCACATTTTCTCTTTCTGCTGTTGCCGTTTCTTTATTTGCCTTCCACACCGGTAACGTCACAAGAAGAATCATTGCGATTATGAATTGCAAAATTCCTACAATACGATATCCATTGCTCCAAGAGGAATGGCTTAATGCATATCCCATCACAAAAGGACTAATAATTGTTCCCACGCCCCAAAAACAATGTAACCAACTCATACATTTCGAGGAATAATAGCGGGCTATATAATTATTAAGTGCCGCATCAATTGCCCCCGCTCCGAAACCATACGGTATCGCAAAGACCAGCATCATCCAAAATTCTGTTGAGAAAGAAAATCCAAATAACGCTACTACGGTCAGAAATACACTACCAACCGTTACAATCCTCGTACTAAATTGCCTGGTAAGCCTGTCTGACATCAGACTGGATGCGATTGTCCCACCTGATATAATCATAGAAATCACTCCCATATAAGAAACCGGCACATTCATCTCGACATGCATTGCCGGCCACCCCGAACCCAGAAGCGAATCCGGCAATCCGAGACTGATAAAAACCATATAGATTAATATGAGCAAAAGTGTATACATAGCATCCTCCAAATTACAATCATATGGCTTTTATTATATCATTATACATTACGCATTACGAGGTTTTTCCATTGTATTGCAAAGCATTCTGCTTACCGTATTCCAATGGTCAGAAGCGTTATATGAAAACGCCAAAACAACATGCCACAAGGCATCACATTCTGCCGTGGCAAATAAAAATTCGTAGAGTTGTATCTGAACTACTGGTTTATAAAACTACTTCCAATTTGTTATCTGGTTTAAAATCTGATTCCCTTTAGAACGATTACACTTCCAACATAATGTCTGGAGATTCTCTTCTACCGTATAACCGCCTTTGGATATTGGAATTATGTGATCTATCTCTAGCAAAAGATTCGGTTCCACATGAGTAGAATTTCCACAACTACAACAAGTAAAGTCATCACGATTTTTAATAAACTCTCGCAATTTCTTTG
>JAZUQL010000080.1:0-24104 GCA_045605685.1 Lachnospiraceae bacterium | reverse complement strand
TTTCGATTTTGAGCAACTTTTTTGAAGATATCCTATACAAAAGTACCTTGAAAAGTGCTATAATCCGTTTTGTAAAGTCTATTTGTTTGCATGGCAAACAGACAGCTGGAGAAAATTGAGCAAAAATAAATTCCACCTGTCTTGTAATAAAATTTGCGGATGTGGTGGTTATCTATCTGCTCTTTATAATCTATTCGTGATTAATTATCACGATGTTCAAGGAGTACCGGTTTTAGCACGACCTTGTCTGGGGAGACTTTATGCTGTCCTGTTAAAAGCGGTATTTTTTGTCTAAAAATAATTCTGCAAGGTCAAATGGGCAGGCTCCATTTAGACTATCTCTGGCAGTAGAATTAATGTGACTTGCCATGAGATTAATATCTTCTTGAGAGTATTTATACATGCTTCGCCCTTTAGGAATAATGTAACGAATGTATTCGTGATTCTTTTCTAATCTTGTTTTCTGATTGGAAACATAAGGATCACAATAGAAGACATAGGTTCGGTGTGTTCCGGTGTCATTCTTTTCAATATCCCAGGGATTTTTAAATTCAGAACCGTTGTCAGTAAGTATCACAGGAAAATACTTTTTAAAGGTTCTGATTCCAATAGTGTCACAGAGGTTATTGATTGCATTTATAACACTTCTTTGTGTGCAGTCAGGAAGTAGAATAACAATCATGAAACTACAACTTCTGAAGAGAAGTGTTAGCAAGCATTTTCCAGCTGCACGACTACCTTTAACGGTGTCCATTTCGACGACATCAACATCCTTCTATAAAGCGTTCAAAATCAATATATGTGCGTTTATTACGATAGGTTTGCTGATAATTCCTTTTGCGAGGTTCGGAACGCTTTTTACGCTTTTTGTATCGCACGCGTCGAGGGAGGTCAATGTTACGGGCTTTGAAAATATTTTGGTCAAAATAATTGTAAAGTGTTCTTCTACAAACAGGTATTTCATCTGCATGCACAGCGAAGATGTGGCTTAATGGCTGCCCTTTTAAAACTAAAGGAGAGATTAAATCATTAAGTTCTTGAAGTTCATTAGGGGTAAGATTTATACCCTTTCTTGAATCATATAGAGTGCGTTCGTATGAATGTTGTGCCTTAGTTGCATGATAATAACGTTTATATTCATGACAAGATTGCCGAGAATCACAGCCGTTACAGACATATGGAGGCTTGGATAACTTATGGCATTTGAATGGGTCATAGTGCTTGCATTCAGCGGCATAACGATTGTAATCATAAGACCAGCAAAGATTACGACAGTCAGACATCTTACAGAGAGAATATCTACAACCTTACATACTGGCAAAGAAATCGATTGCATTAGCTATAAAAAACAAGTTTAAATTTGGAGGGGAACTGGAGGATACGGCAGGCCTTGACTTAAATCGTCAAACGATTACCGGCGATAATGATTTATTGTTTAAGAAGTTAATCGAAATGAATGAAGGCCATAGTATAAATATAGCAAAGATATATATAAGCATTTAGTTGAGTTGGATAAGGGCATATAGAAACATAGAAGAGGTATATTAGCATTTATAGAGCGATACATGATGGAGGGAACAGAAAAATGTTTCTTGTACGATTTTTAAAGGCATTGTTCAAGGGGCGTCCAAAGTCCGGATATTCCATTAAAGGTTTTTGGGGGCAAATTAAGCATTTTAACAAGCATGGTGTACAAATAGGCTATACTGTTAAAGGGTTCTGGGGACAAAGAAAACGCTATGATATGAATGGCAACCTGAAAAGTGTCTCTTGGAAAAACTTTTGGGGTGGATATAACACCTATGATGCAGATGGGAACTTAATTCGACGCTCTTATAGAAACTTTTGGGGAGGATATAATACATACAACAGAGCGGGTAAAAAGATACAGGAGTCATATCGCAATTTTTGGGACGGAATGAATCATTACGATGTTGAAAATTCGGATTCGGGTGAAACGTTTATTGTGGAGAAACGAGCGACGTCAAGGGTAAGCGTAAGTAAGGAACCTATAAGTGGCTCCGGTAACATTACGTCAAGCAACAACTTTGGCAAGAACGCATCAGCAACAAAGTCATCGACAAGTAAACAGGGGTCATCATCTACGGTTCAAACCGTTAGACCAGTTACGGAAGAAAAGGTAGCAGCAAGTAAATCTGTTGAAAGTGAGCCTTTGAAAAAAGAAACTTATGTGAAAACCAGTGCATCGTCACAGCATACAAGAACAATCAAAGAGGATGTGCATTCAGTTTCTGATGTACGAAGTAGCACTGATAACAGAGTCTTTTTTGAGCTTATTGAAAAGCGAAAATTGAATAAAGATACAAGTTACTATTCAAGCATCCATGAATGTGTAAAAGAGAGAGAAATAGCGCAATACGTAAGACTTCTTGTATTCAAATATAGGCAGTTTGTAGAGTTTCCTGCAATTGCATATATTGATGGAGATATGGTAAAGGTAGAACCGCTGCAGGTTGGAGCAATTGCATTTGAAGTTTCAATATCTGAAATTGCAACTGCAAGAGAAGAAAAGATTTTCGATTTGGATATGAGTGTAATGGATGATGAATTTTTGGCATGCATTATGTCCGGAATAGGAAAGGAATTTGAGGATTTGCTTCCGGAATATCCTTTTGAAGGTGGTAGTATTTGCCGGACTCAATATGAATTGGATTGTGGAATGGTAGTTACGGAGAAGAGTATGAAAGAACTTAGGAAATTATGTGAGGTTTATAATAGATGAAACCAAGAACAGAAAAAAGCATGGAGCTATATGAAATAATGCTTCGCAGAGGCTATCCTGAACCATTTTGTGACCAGGTTACAAAGAATCTAAATACGGATTGGACGGCACAGAGAATGATTGGATATTTGTCTCATTACAAAAAGCTTCCAATGGAAGATGTGGTTGATGAGATGCTGGCAATATTAAGTGACAGGAACCGCATTATGCAGAAAAAGGAGCTGGAAAGTGCAAATGCGAAATGGAACGAGTATTTGAATGAAAGATATTAGACAGATAATGATGAATAAAAGAAATGCGAAGAAATTATGTGGAAAATAGTGCAGATATTTGATGGTGATTATGGTTGTGAAGAACTTGTGCCGGGAGCAAAACCCAAGGTTTCTGTTACGCTTGAAAACGAACGTAGCGAGCAGAAATACATATCCGTGGAAGACGACTGGCTTGTAGAAAATAATTTGGATATAGGCTCTGAGTGGCCGGAGGAGATGTGAGATGGTAAGACCCATTATGAGAGATCCGATGTTTTTGGCGCAGAAGTCAGAACCTGCAACAGAAGCGGACAAGCAGGTGGTTCATGATCTTTTGGATACATTAAAAGCAAATCAGGACAGATGTGTTGGCATGGCTGCAAATATGATTGGTGTAAAAAAGAATATTATTGTTATAGCAGCAGGCTCATTCATGTTTGCAATGATTAATGCGAAGATTACAAAGAGAAAGGGTGCCTTTAAGACAGAAGAAAGTTGTCTGTCACTGGATGGTGTGAGACCCTGTACCAGATATAAGGAAATCGAAGTGGATTATTTGGACCAGAATTTCCAACCACAGCATGGCAAGTATACGGGGTGGACAGCACAGATTATTCAGCATGAGCTGGATCATGTGGCAGGAATTGTAATTTAGAGGCAGGATGTGATGTTATGAAAATATTTGTAGATGCAGATGCCTGTCCGGTAGTTCGCATTGTAGAAAAAATTGCTGAGAAGTATGAAGTGCCGGTTACCTTGCTGTGCGATACGAATCATGTGCTGTCATCCGATTACAGTGAAGTGGTGATTGTAGGTGCAGGAACTGATGCAGTGGATTTTAAGTTGATTAGTCTGTGTCATCCGGGTGATGTTGTTGTAACCCAGGATTACGGTGTGGCTGCGATGGCTCTGGGTAAGAAGGCTTATTCAATCCATCAGTCGGGGAAATGGTATACCGATGAAAATATCGATCAAATGTTGATGGAAAGGTACCTTGCTAAGAAGGCGCGAAGAGGAAGCTCTAAGAATCATCTGAAAGGTCCTCATAAGAGGACTGCAGAGGATGATCAAAGATTTGCTGAGAACTTTGAGAGGATTTTGTGTAAAGCAATGTTATAAGAGGAGTATGGAAAAGATGAGCTATTTGATTAAAGACACGACAAAGCAGGAACGTATAGAACTGATTCGTAGTTGGGTACCAGATGATGAGGTTATGGATGGCTGCGACATTGATTTATGGGAAATGTACCGTGATTACATTGATGGAAAAAGAGAAATTGCGGAAATCAATGCATCCTTTAGCGAAGGATTTTATGAAGAAGCGGATTTGAGATAGGGAGCAAGGAATGAATATACAGATTTTTGGAACAAAGAAGTGCAATGATACCAAGAAGGCAGAACGCTTTTTCAAGGAGCGTGGTATTAAGTACCAGTTCATTGATATGAAAGAAAAGGGTATGAGCAAAGGTGAATTTACATCTGTAGCGCAGGCCAATGGCGGTATCGAGAATATGATTAATCAGGATTGCAAGGACAAAGATACGCTGGCGCTGATTAAGTATATTGCTGAGGAAGATAAGTTGGAGAAGATTCTTGAAAATTCACAGGTGATTAAGACACCGGTGGTTAGGAATGGGAAGCAGTCTACATTAGGATATATGCCTGAGGTTTGGAAGAGCTGGGATTGAGTTGTATCATGTAAGTTTGGTGCGAGTTTGAAGATGTGGACAAAAAGTTACAGTTGATATTGATATTAATTATGATGCAGGGGGGTATTCGTCCGATTTCATTTGATGTATCATATACGATAGATGATGTGTATTATTACCAAAAAATATATAATTAGAAAAGAGTATAGAAATGAACAAAGTATTTGAAGATGAATTTATGGATTTACAAACAGCATTAATATCGCTTTGTCTGGAAGTAACTGAAAAAAAAGTCAACAAAGTTTATGCATATTGTTCTAATGAAAAAAAGAGTAAAATGTTTAATGCTTTTTTCGATGTAAATGGAGAGGTGAAAACATTAAATCAATTAGGAGTATCAAATAAGTTAGCATTTCAATTTTTGAAACTTGGAACCGAAGATTTAGAAAAGGTGGATGCTATTTGCATAAAGCACAATATGCCGATTCCAACGGAGATGAAACTGTATTATGATGTAACATCAGGAAAGTATGATGCAAAATACAAATATGAGGAAGTGTGTTCAGCAAAAACAGGAAAGAATGCGGGAGAAGTATTTTCAGAATGGGTTTCGGAAATAAAAGGATAAAGGTTTGCAATATGTTCATGTAACAAATTTGTAACATCTCCCTTGACGATCCTCAACCTCCATGTTACAGTGGCACATAACAGAGGATATAATGGGACGAAAAAACGATTCATAACAACCATAAAATCTGCACGATAAAACAAAGGCACAACCAACGGACATTTTCCGAAAGTTGTGCCTTTAAGTATGATTTTATTCTCCCGCAATCAAAATACGTAGGGATACATATTACTTCATAATAATTTTTGCAAATTTCTTCTTTCCACGCTTTACAATCAAGCCTTCTCCTGCAAATGCAGAAGCACCGTAAGATGTTTTAATATCGGTTATTTTTTCATCTGCAACAGTAACGCCGCCCTGCTGTACTGCACGGCGTGCATCTGAGCGGGTATCTGCCAGATTTGCTTTAACAAGGACTGCCATAATATCCATATCGCCTTCTGCAAAATCAGCATCGGTAAGTTCTACGGTTGGCATATTTGCTAACGAGCCACCACCTGCAAATAACGCATGGGAAGCTTCTCTTGCCTTAGCGGCCTCATCTTCACCATGAACAAGCTTAGTTAACTCGAATGCAAGGATTTCTTTTGCCTGATTTAGCTGTGCACCTTCCCAGTCAGACATTGCTTCAATCTCCTCTAGTGGCAGGAAGGTAAGCATGCGGATGCATTTTAGGACATCCGAATCCGCAACGTTTCTCCAGTACTGGAAGAAGTCAAACGGCGAAGTCTTGTTTGGGTCGAGCCATACTGCACCGGACTGGGTTTTGCCCATTTTCTTACCCTCTGAATTCAAAAGAAGGTTAATCGTCATTGCGTAAGCATCTTTTCCTAATTTACGGCGGATTAACTCCGTTCCGCCAAGCATGTTGCTCCACTGGTCATCACCGCCGAATTGCATGTTGCAACCATATTTCTGATATAAGGTATAGAAATCAAAACTCTGCATAATCATGTAGTTAAACTCTAAGAAGCTCAAGCCCTTTTCCATACGTTGCTTGTAACATTCTGCAGTCAGCATGCGGTTAACAGAGAAATGAGGACCGATGTCGCGCAGCATTTCTACATAATTCAAATCCATAAGCCAGTCCGCATTGTTCACAAGCATAGCCTTATCATCAGAGAAATCGATAAAACGGCTCATCTGCTTCTTAAAACAATCAACATTGTGTTGAATGGTCTCTTCTGTCATCATCTGACGCATGTCGGTTCTACCGGACGGATCACCAATCATCGCGGTACCGCCTCCGATTAAGGCGATTGGCTTATTGCCTGCCATCTGAAGACGCTTCATCAGACAAAGTGCCATGAAGTGGCCAACATGAAGACTGTCTGCAGTCGGGTCAAATCCTATATAAAAGACAGCTTTTCCATTATTAATTAATTCTTTAATCTCTTCTTCATCTGTTACCTGAGCGATTAATCCTCTGGCAACTAATTCTTCGTATAAAGTCATGTTATCCTCCTAAAAAATATAAACCTGATAGGCATGAAAAGGTCTATAACATGAAATATTATATATATCCCAAATATTGTTTGTCAACTGTTGACAAGGCATTTTTTTCTTTGATATAGTAAAAGATATACGAAAACAGAGGAGTCATTATGAACGGATTTTTTGACAGTGTAATATTTGCAGTAATTATTTTATTGGTGGGATTTGTGTTTCTTGTAAAAGGAGCTGATTTTTTTGTGGAAGGAAGTAGTGGAATCGCGAAGAAATTCAAGGTTCCGGCCGTGATTATCGGTTTGACGGTAGTGGCAATGGGAACCTCGTTGCCGGAAGCAGCAGTCAGCATTACAGCATCCATTAGTGGGAATAACTCATTGGCAATCAGTAATGCGGTTGGATCGAATATTTTTAACATGATGGCGGTAATCGGATGTTGTGCCGTTATCTCACCGATTATGGTAAGTTCGGAGACGAGGAAAAGAGACATTCCATTCTCGATTGTCTGCGCATTGTTATTATTAGTATTTGGTTATTTGGGCATGGTACTGGGGCGTCTGGATGGTCTTATGTTTTTTGCCATTTTTATCATATATATTGTGTATCTTGTATGGCTGGCAATGAAGAATCGTAAGACAACAGAGGGACAAGAAGTTGCACCGGCAGCGGAAGAAGCACCGAAGGATGAAGAGGGCCAACAACCGCAAGAGAAGATAGCAATTTGGAAATGTCTCTTATTTATAGTAGTAGGTGCAGCAGGCATTGTGCTTGGAGGGAACTGGGTTGTAGATGGAGCCAGCACGATTGCAACTGCCGCAGGAATGAGTCAGACGCTGGTAGGATTAACAATTGTATCTATCGGAACCTCCTTACCGGAGCTTGTAACATCGATTGTGGCCGCGCGCAAGAAGCAGGTAGATATGGCGCTCGGGAATGCAATCGGTTCGAATATCTTCAACATCATGATGGTATCCGGATTGGCTGCAGCAATTAGCCCGATTGGCTTTATAATGGAGAATATTTTTGACATTATTGTCCTTATCATATTCAGTATTATCGTTTGGGTCTTTGCAAAGACAAAGAACAAAATCACCCGTTGGGAAGGTGTTTTAATGCTGTTACTTTATGTAGAATATGTCATTTATATATGTATCAGATAGTACGGGAGGAACACTATGAATAACAAAGGTAAATATTATATTACAACAGCGATAGCATATACATCGGGGAAACCGCATATCGGCAATACCTATGAGATTATTTTGGCAGATGCGATTGCCCGTTATAAAAGAGCAGAAGGATATGATGTGTATTTTCAGACCGGAACGGATGAACACGGTCAGAAGATTCAAGAGAAAGCACAACTGGAGAATGTTACTCCGAAGCAATATGTAGATGAAGTTGCAGGTGAAGTGAAGAGAATATGGGATTTGGTGAATTCTTCCTATGATAGTTTTGTTCGTACGACCGATATGGATCACGAACAATGCGTTAAGAAGATTTTTAAGAAATTATACGACCAGGGAGATATCTACAAAGGCTCTTATGAAGGATTATATTGTACTCCGTGTGAGTCATTCTGGACAGAGTCACAGTTGGTAGATGGAAAATGTCCGGACTGTGGCAGAGATGTAAAGGCGGCAAAAGAAGAAGCATACTTCTTTAAAATGAGCAAGTATGCAGATCGTTTGATTGAGTATATTAATACGCATCCGGATTTCATACAGCCGGTGTCTCGTAAGAACGAGATGATGAATAATTTCCTACTTCCGGGATTGCAGGATTTATGTGTATCAAGAACCTCGTTTAGCTGGGGAATTCCGGTTGACTTTGATCCGAAACACGTTGTATATGTATGGTTAGATGCATTAACCAACTATATTACCAAGATTGGATATGATCTGGATGGTTCGAGTGATTTGTTTAAGAAGAACTGGCCGGCGAACCTACATCTGATTGGAAAAGACATTGTGCGTTTCCATACGATTTATTGGCCAATTTTCCTAATGGCATTGGATCTGCCATTACCGGAGCAGGTGTTTGGACATCCTTGGTTGCTTCAGGGTGGAGATAAGATGAGTAAATCCAAAGGGAATGTAATCTATGCAGACGATATGGTAGAGTTATTTGGCGTAGACGCAACCAGATATTTCGTACTGCATGAGATGCCGTTTGAGAATGATGGTGTGATTACATGGGATTTAGTAATAGAAAGAACGAATTCGGATTTGGCGAATATTCTCGGCAATCTTGTAAATCGCACGATTTCCATGACCAATAAATATTTTGACGGTATCGTGAAAAGCACAGGCGTAGCGGAGGAAGTGGATGCAGATTTGAAAGCGGTTGTCACAGCAACCAGAGACAATGTTGCAAAACAGATGGAGAAACTCCGTGTTGCAGATGCAATCTCTGAAGTGTTTGTATTGTTCCGTCGTTGTAACAAATACATCGATGAGACAACTCCATGGTTGTTGGCGAAAGAAGAAGCACAACAGGCACGTCTGTCAGAGGTACTTTATAATTTGACAGAGTCCATTACCATTGGTGCCAGTCTGTTACACAGTTTCTTACCGGAAACGGCTGAGAAGATTGTTGCATCTTTGTCTACTACTATTCGTGATATGGAGCAATTATCGGAATTTGGATTATATGAAAATAACACAAAAGTAACAGATGCACCGGAGATTTTATTTGCACGTTTGGATGCAAAGGAAGTTCTGGAGAAAGTAGAAGCAATTCAGCAGAAGCAAAAAGCAGAGTTTGCGGAAGAACAAAGAAGACTTGGAATCGAAGTAGAACCACAAGAGGAAGAGTCAGTAATAGAAATAGAAGAGAAGGAAGAAATCTCTTATGATGACTTTATGAAGATGCAGTTTGCAATTGGTGAGATTGTAGCCTGCGAAGCAGTAGAGAAGTCTAAGAAGCTCCTTTGCTCACAGGTTAGAATCGGAAACTGTACGAAGCAGATTGTATCCGGCATCCGTAAGGACTATTCACCGGAAGACATGGTTGGTAAGAAAGTAATGGTACTGGTTAATTTAAAACCGGCGAAACTGGCAGGCGTGTTGTCGGAAGGAATGCTTCTTTGTGCAGAGGATGAGGAAGGCAATTTATCTTTGATGGTTTCAGAGAAACCAATGCCGAGCGGAGCAGAGATTTGTTAATAGAAAGAATATGGAAAGAATAGACGTTGTAGATTGTTACGGCACACCGACAGGTGAGACCGTTGAACGGGACAAGGCACACAAAGAGGGGATTATGCATAGAACCTCTCATGTGTGGATTGTTCGAAAGAAAGAGGAACATTTGGAAATTCTTCTACAAAAAAGATGCAGGAACAAAGATTCCTTTCCGGGATGTTATGACATTTCAAGTGCGGGACACATTCCGGCAGGAGGCGATTATATCCTCTCGGCACTTCGCGAGTTAAAGGAAGAACTTGGAATTGATGCATTACCGGAAGAACTGATTGATTGTGGATTCCATCGAAAACAAATCGATACGGTATTTCATGGGGAACGGTTTGTGGATAATCAAATCAGCAAAGTATTCCTCCTGTGGAAAGATCGGGAAGAGGAGGAGTTTCTCCTTCAACCGGAAGAGATAGAGAGTGTCTGCTGGATGGAATACAATGCCTGCAAACAGGCAATCAGGGATAACAGTATAACACACTGCATTGATATAGAGGAATTAAAGTTGTTAGAGGAATATTTATGATTTTCGAAACACATGCACATTATGATGATGAACGCTTCTCTTCGGATAGAGAAGCGTTACTTATAGAGGCTAAGAATTCCGGAATCGGAAAGATTATAAATGTTGGGGCATCCATTGAATCTACAAGACAAACACTCGACATGGCAAAGGCTTATGATTGGGTGTATGCAGCAGTCGGGGTGCATCCGAGTGAGATAAGCGATTTGAATGAAGAGACGTTTGCGTGGTTAAAAGAGCAGACGTCATTTGAGAAAACAATTGCAATCGGTGAAATCGGATTGGATTATTACTATGAGAAAGAGGAAGACATTCAAAAATCCCAGAGGTATTGGTTCCGTAGACAGATGGAATTGGGACAGGAATGTGACCTTCCGGTAATTATCCATTCCAGGGATGCAGATTCAGATACCATGGAGATACTACAAGAGTATCACAATGAAAACACGAGGGGCGTGATTCATTGTTATTCTTACTCCGCTCAAATGGCGGAGCAGTTTATCGACATGGGGTATTCGATTGGAATCGGCGGCGTGATTACATTTAAAAATGCCAGAAAACTGATAGAGACGGTGGAGGCGATTCCGCTTGAGAAGATTCTCTTAGAAACGGATTGTCCTTATATGGCACCGGAGCCACACCGCGGAAAAAGAAACAGCTCACTATATTTGCCATATATTGCGGATAAAATCGCTGAGATAAAAGGGATTTCCAGCGAAGAAGTTCGGCAGGTTACGTGGGAAAATGCAATGAAATTATTTCAATTATAATAAAGAACAGTCACTTTGAGTTTTACTCAAGGTGACTGTTTTCTTATAAGTATTATATGTAGCCAAATTATTTGCTTGTAACAATATGTGGAGCGATAACGCCAGCCATCTGGTTGATTGGCATTGTCTGAATCCAAACTCTACCAGGTCCTGTAACAACAGTGTTGAACAGTCCTTCTCCGCCAAAGATTGCATTCTTAAGACCAGGTACGGTCTGAACATCCATCTGGCAAGAACCGGTCATTGCTGCAAGATATCCGGTATCAATGATAAGCTGCTGTCCCGGAGCTAATTCATATTCTTTCACATGTCCGTCGAACTCAAGGAAAGCGGTACCGTTTCCTGATAGTTTCTGCATGATAAATCCTTCTCCGCCGAAGAATCCACCACCTAATTTCTTCTGGAAGTGAACAGATAACTGAACACCTGATGTAGAAGCAAGGAAAGCTGATTTCTGAGCAATAATTTCCATACCCGGTCCAATCTGGAATGGACGGATAGAGCCTGGGAAGCTAGATGCAAAAGCAATCATACCCGGTCCGTTCTGTGCAGTATAGAGATTCTGGAACATTGCCTCTCCTGAGAAAGCACGTCCGATCATCTTGCCAAAACCGCCGCCTTTTGTCTCCATCTTCATGTTTGGTGACATCCAAGACATAGCGCCCTTTTCTGTGATCATGGTTTCTCCGTTTTCAAGATTACAAATTACCACTGGCAATGGTTCGCCCTCGATAGTAAAATTCATTTGTTTACTCCTCCTTAATAATCAATGATGATTTTATTCTAAACAATATATTAAAAAAAATCTACATTTTTTATGAAAAAAAAAGAAATTTAAATCATTATGTGATATTATACATAAAAATAACCCAAAAGGAGAATGTTATGGCAACTTTGGGAAATCCTAAGAATACGATACAGATTTTACAGAAGTATCAATTTAATTTTCAAAAAAAATATGGTCAGAATTTCTTGATTAATGAATCGATATTAGAGGAGATTATTCGTGCTGCACAGATTACCAAAGAGGATTTTGTATTAGAGATTGGTCCGGGAATTGGTACGATGACGCAGTATTTATGTGAGGCGGCGAGGGAAGTAGTTGCAGTTGAAATCGACACGCATTTAATTCCGATTCTGGAGGATACCCTGCAGGCATATGATAATGTAGAGGTGTTAAATGAGGATATTTTAAAGGTAGATATTGTACGGCTTGCACAGGAGAAGAATCAGGGCAGACCGATTAAAGTTGTTGCGAATCTTCCATATTATATTACCACTCCGATTATTATGGGATTGTTTGAATCACATGTGCCGATAGAGAGCATTACCGTAATGGTGCAAAAGGAAGTGGCAGACCGAATGCAGGTAGGTCCCGGAACAAAGGATTACGGAGCACTATCTCTTGCAGTTGCATATTATGCGAGTGCCAGGATTGTAGTAAATGTGCCGCCAAGTTGCTTCATGCCACAACCAAAGGTGGGAAGTGCCGTAATCTGCCTGACGGGACACAAAGAGACGCCGGTTGATGTAGAGAATGAGAAACTCATGTTTCAAATCATACGTGCCTCTTTTAACCAAAGAAGGAAAACGCTGGCGAACGGATTGTCGAATTTCTTTGGGAATCGTCTTACGAAGGAAATGGTTACAGAGAGTTTGAGAGAATTAGGCGTGGCGGAAACCATCCGTGGAGAAGCATTGACATTGGAACAATTTGCCAAACTTAGCAATATTATTGACAAGAAAATACAATAGCGAATTGAATAAAATGATTTGAGGCGGAAATACTGTTGTTATAGAAATAAATAACAACGGAGGGAACGCACATGAAACGAGCACATTATATTGGAATCGCAGCGTGTCTTGCAATCGGAATTCTTGGTTTTGTCGGAGTGTATGCATGGAGCCATACAAAAGAGAACGATGTACCTAAGATTGCAAGTGACGCCCAACAAGATACAGAAACAGAAGAATCTGAGGCAAAAGTAGAGGAAATCGTCATTACATCTCAGCAGGTAAGACCAATCGAAGAGAGCGTGACGATTGAAGAAAAAGAAGAGACTCCGCAAGTTGTAGAAACGATAACACAACAGGTGTTGCATTTTAGCCCGGAGAATGGAATGAACTGGCCGTTAGAAGGAAATGTACTGATTGGATATAGCATGGATGCAACCGTATATTTTAAGACGTTAGACCAGTATCGTTATAATCCGGCTATTATTATCGGAGGAAATATTAATAGTGAAGTTTACTTTGTAGCAAAAGGCAAAATAATTGATATCAGCACCAATGAAGAAACCGGATGCACCATACGTCAGGATTTGGGAGATGGTTACACGGCAATTTACGGGCAGATAAAAGAACCGCAATTTGAGGTTGGTGACATGGTTGAAGGCGGACAGGTTGTAGGTTATGTTAGCGAACCGACCAAATATTACGCGATGGAAGGAAGTAATCTTTATTTTGCAATGGAGAAAGACGGAGTTCCTGTGAATCCTTTAGATTACTTTGACTAATAGAAGAAAAAGAGATATAATAAGAATTGTTGTAAATTAGTGATAAAAGCCGTCTGCCGGGTATGGCAGAGGGCTTTTTCGGGTAAAAAAATAAAAAAGGAAAGAAACAATGCAAACAAGAGAGAAATTTGGATCAAGGTTAGGGTTTATTTTAGTATCTGCAGGATGTGCTGTTGGCTTGGGGAATGTTTGGAAATTTCCTTACATGTGTGGACAGTACGGAGGAGCGCTTTTTATTTTAATCTATTTGTTCTTCCTAGTGTTTTTGGGGTTCCCAATTATGGTGTGTGAATTTTCTGTAGGAAGAGGTAGCCAGAAATCAGTTGCAACATCGTTTCAGGCGTTGCAGCCAAAAGGTACAAGATGGCACAAGTTTAGTTATCTGGGAATTGCAGCAAACTATCTGTTGATGATGTTTTACACATCCGTTGCGGGGTGGTTGTTGTATTACTGTTTTCGTTCCTTGCGGGGAGACTTTACCAATACTGCATTATCGGTTGCAGATGTAGAGGGGAAATACGGAACGATGCTTGAGAACCCGCTGGTTATGATTTTGTGGATGATTATTGTTGTATTATTATCCTTTGGGATTTGTTCTCTGGGCGTGCAAAAAGGAGTAGAGAAAATCACAAAGGTAATGATGGTTTGTCTGTTTTTATTAATCATTGTCTTAGCAGTGAATTCGTTATTGCTCCCGAATTCCGGTAAGGGTGTAGAGTTTTACTTGGTTCCGGACTTGTCCGTATTGAAAGAAAAGGGTGTGGGAAATATTATTTTCGCCGCCATGTCACAGTCCTTCTTTACTTTAAGTATCGGAATTGGTTCGATGGCAATTTTTGGAAGTTATCTTAGTAAAGATCGTTCTTTGACTGGGGAGACATTAAGTATTACGGTTTTAGATACTTTTGTTGCTTTAATGTCAGGTTTAATTATTATTCCTGCCTGTTTTTCATTTGGAATTGAACCGGGAGCCGGACCATCACTGATATTTATTACATTGCCAAATATCTTTAATCAGATGGCAGGCGGAAGAATCTGGGGAACATTGTTCTTCTTATTCCTTTCATTTGCGGCACTTTCAACCGTAGTTGCCGTGTTTGAGAATATTATTGCATTTGCGATGGATTTGTGGGGATGGAGTCGAAAGAAAGCAGTACTAATCAATATTGTATTAATTGTACTTTTATCTTTGCCATGTGTATTAGGATTTAATGTGTTATCTCAGATTCAACCGATTGGTTCCGGAAGCACCATCATGGATTTGGAGGACTTCATCGTATCCAATAACCTGTTGCCGTTAGGCTCATTGGTATATGTAATGTTTTGTACTAAGAAAAACGGATGGGGTTGGGACTCCTTTATCAAGGAAGCCAATACCGGTAATGGAATGGGATTTCCGCGTTTCTTAAGAGCATACATGACGTATATTTTGCCGGTAGTTATCGTATTAATTTATTTAAAGGGTTACTATGATATGTTTGTGCAAAAAGGAACCGGATATCTCATCGGATGGATGTGTTTCGCAGTTGTATTATTGTTGTTGGTTGGTTATATTGTTTTCGGACGTCCAATTAAGAAAGAGAAGAGGGAATAAAAATAAATGGGGCTTAATGTAGACAACGATATTGTGCAATTATGGATGCAGGAAGTGTTGAACAATCGCGGAAAGAACGCACAGCTCACATTTAAGTATTGTGAGGATATTATCGAATATGCCAAAGAGAATAAGGATGATGCATTGTTGGGTTTTGCGTATTATTATTGCGCAGAGACGTACTATTGCTTGAATGACGGAGAGAATTTTTTTCGCATGGTAGCAAAGGCACTGGCGTATCAAAACCGGGCACAACAATGGGAACTTATGGCAAAAAGCTATAACTTCATGGGGATTTCTGCAATGAATCGCGGGAATGCTCCGATTGCATTAGACTATTATCTAAATGGTCTTAACTTGTGCAAAGAGCATCACTATCCGGATTTGGAGGCGTTGATTAATTCGAATGTTGCTACATTGAATTTGCAGACAAGAAGATATACGCAGGCACAGGAATTCTTGGAAAAGGCATATAATTATGTTCATAAGAATCCGCATCTTGAGTCGTATCATTCTTCCATGTTATGTATTTATACGAATCTGGCAAAAAGTCTGTTTTGTCAGAACAAATATGAGGAAGCGGATGCAGTCTTTAAGAAAATCTATGCACATCATTGGAAATACGCAGATGAATTAGAACGAATTGCGGTTGGATGTGCAGAGGCACTCTATTACCATAAGATAGGAAATATTGCGCAGAGAGACGCCTGCATAGAGAATATACAGTCGAATATCATTGAGAATGTAGCCATTATGGATATTTTTGATGATTACTATGATTATTGTATGATGCTTTTGGATTGTGATGATGATGCATCCTTCTGGAAGATTGTAGAGACGATGGAACCGTTGGTACGCAGTCTTAACATTTATAATCTTCATTTGCGCATTATCTCCTTAAAGATTAAGTTCTATCGTAAAAATAATCAGAGTGCAGAGTTCTTGCAGGCTGCGGGATTGTATTATAATATTTCTGAACTTATGGAGCAGGAAAACAGAAACATGATTAACAGTGTCCTTAATCTTCGTCGAAACTTGGAGCAGGCGAATAAGGAACGTATCATGGTTCAGGCACAGAATCAGATTCTGATAGAGAAATCAGAAACAGATCCGCTTACCAATTTGGCCAATCGATTCCGTCTGAATGATTATTCAGAAGCAATCTTCGAAAAGGCACAGAGGGAGCAAATCCCTCTTACCGTTGAAATTCTTGACATTGATTATTTCAAGGAATTTAATGATAATTACGGACACCAACAGGGAGATAGGTGTTTATCGGCAATAGCGGATGTTCTAAAGTCTCTGATGAAAGAGTATGGTGCATTTTGTGCCAGATACGGCGGAGACGAATTCATTATTATATATGAAGGAATCAGTAAGGAACAGGCCCGTTCGCTTGCGAGTGAGTTAAAACGCCGCATAATGGAGCTTTCAATTGAACATCATTATTCAAAGGCACTTCCGATTGTTACGATTTCACAGGGATTGTGTTGGGATATCCCGACAGAAGGGAATCGTATGTGGGATTTTTTACATGCTGCGGATGAGATGTTGTACAAAGTAAAGACATTTAGCAGAAATAATTATTGTCTTGGAGAACTCACGCAGGAGGGTATCATAGGGGACTTAGGAAATTCGAATGCATAAAGAAACAAACTATACATATATGCTTTTGTGTAGTGATGGAAGCTATTATATTGGGTGGACAAATGATTTACAAAAGCGCATAAAAGCGCACAATGACGGCACCGGCGCAAAATATACCAAAGGAAGAAGACCTGTGGAATTGGTGTATTATGAAGAGTTTAAGACGAAGCAGGAGGCCATGAGCAGAGAATATCATCTCAAGAAACTAAATCACAAGCAAAGGCAGGAATTATATGGAAACGAAAAGATTTGAAGAGTTGGGTTTATATCCACAGATATTAAGAGCAATTCAGGAGATGGGGTTTGAAGAGGCAACTCCAATCCAAGGGAAGTCGATTCCGGCAGTGCTAAGCGGCGCAGATGTAATTGGGCAGGCACAGACGGGAACAGGAAAGACCGCATCCTTTGGAATTCCTTTATTAATGAAAGTTGACCCCAATAATAGAAAAACACAGGCAATCGTCCTTTCGCCGACAAGAGAGTTGGCAATTCAAAGTGCGGAGGAGATTCGCCGTCTTGCAAAATATATGCATGGGATTAAAGTGTTGCCGGTGTACGGAGGACAGGATATTACGCGTCAGATTAAAGCATTAAAAGGCGGAACCCAGATTATAATCGGCACTCCGGGAAGAGTGATGGATCATCTCCGTAGAAAAACCATCCGTTGTGATTCGGTAGATACGATTGTATTGGATGAGGCAGATGAGATGTTAAACATGGGATTTCGTGAAGATATTGAGACGATTCTCTCCTATATTCCGAATGAAAACCGCCAAACAGTATTGTTTTCTGCGACCATGCCAAAGCCAATTCTGGAAATTACACGAAAATACCAAAAAAATGCAACCACGATTAAAGTGACGAAGAAAGAGCTGACCGTTCCAAGCATTGAACAGTATTACTATGATGTAAAGCGCAAGGATAAAACAGATGTCCTGACACGGCTGCTTGATTATTATAATCCAAAACTTTCGCTTGTTTTTTGTAATACAAAGCGCATGGTAGATGAACTTGCATCGGAGCTACAGGGAAGAGGTTATGCGGCCGAGGGGATTCATGGAGACATGAAACAGGTACAAAGAGACCGCGTAATGAAGAAGTTTCGAAGTGGAAAGACGGATATTTTAATTGCGACGGATGTGGCAGCACGCGGAATTGATGTAGATGATGTGGAGGCTGTTTTCAACTACGATTTGCCGCAGGATAATGAATATTACGTGCATAGAATCGGAAGAACCGGCAGAGCCGGAAGATGTGGACGTGCATTTAATTTTATAAAAGGAAAAGAAGTATATAAGTTAAAAGAGATTCAAAGATATTGTAAGACTAAGATTTATGCCAAACCGATACCTTCGTCGGATGATGTTGCACAAATCAAAGCCGATGCGGTATTAGACCGTATTGCTCAGATTGTGGAAGATGGACAACTGGGTGATATGATCGACATCATAGAGAACCAGATTAATACCACCGAATTGACCGCAATGGATATTGCAGCAGCCTTCTTAAAACAGGCAATTGGCCAGGTGGAGCTTACAAAAGACGACAACGACTATGATGATTTGGAATATGGCGATACCGGTGCGGAAGAAGGAATGGTTCGCTTGTTTATTAATATAGGCAAGAAAGATAGAGTCAGACCGGGTGATATATTGGGTGCGGTTGCAGGTGAGGCACACATATCCGGCAAACTGGTAGGAGCGATTGATATGTATGATAACTATACGTTTGTAGAAGTGCCAATCGAGCATGGCCGCGTGGTGTTATCTGCAATGAAGAATGCACGTATAAAAGGCAAATCGATCAATGTTGAACCTGCGAATCGAATCAGATAGTACAAGAATAGAGGTTTTAATGAAGAGAAAAATCGTTCGTATCGGCTTTCTTTTTATCCTGTTGGCAATATTGTTTCTGGGGGCAGTTGATACAAAAGAAGTAAAGGAAGAAGTACTCTCCTATCAACAGGAGGTAAATCAAGATGGGATTGCGGTAGATATGAGTCAGAATCCATACTTCAATCAGAAACAGCCGGGATATTATTATCCGGAGCCGGAAGAAATTGAATATGCTTCCGAAGTGACCGGGACAATGCGACATGCATACGTGATTTTGCCGCCAAATTATTCTACGCAAAAAACCTATCCGGTTTTATATCTGTTACATGGTTTGGGTGGCAGTCATAAAACCTGGTTAAATAAGGACGCGGATATCATTCTTTATAATCTGATGTATTTTTATGGTGCAAAAGAGATGATAATTGTTCTTCCGAACAGTGAAGTGACTGAAACGGAAAATGCGGACGATCTGGAGATTCGGGAGAAAGTGGCCGTGTACGATAAGATAGAAGAAGATTTGGTTTATAATCTGATGCCGTTTATTAATAGTCACTACTCTGTAAAAACCGGTAAAGAGAATACCGCAATTGCCGGGAATTCGATGGGTGGCAGAGAGAGTGCAAAGATTGCGTTTCATCACCCGGAATTGTTTAATTATATAGGATTATTTTCATCAGCAGGGATTCTTCCGACAGGTTCGCACCAGACAATAATGACGCCTGTTGTTGAGGAGGCAGATATGATTGCCGCAGCAGATGAATTTGAATTAATCTTTCTGTGTGTGGGAAGAGAAGACGAAGTGTGCGGTTTTGTAACCTATGATTTGCATGAAAGAATGGAAGCAAACGGAATTCGGCACATCTTCTATGATACAGAAGGCGGTCATCAGAATACGGTCTGGCAGAACGCACTCTATAATTTTGGAAAAAGAATATTTCAATAAAAAGGGTTCACATTGTGAACTCTTTTTTATTGAAATATCTAAAAATGACAGAAAAATTAAGATTTATTTAAACAATTTGTAGATTTTTCACAATTCTAGTGGTAAAATAGTACCATATCAACGACAATTGAAGGGGGCGTAAACATGAAGACGAAACATTTGTTAAGAACAGATAAAATGTTACTATTATCACATGTATTAACAGCCGTATTTTTATTGGTGGGGCTAATGGCACAGCTTAAGATGTCAGGTTTGCCGGAGTATATCAGTATTATTCCAATGGTTGTGGATGTTATTGTGCTCATTATCGGCATCGTATCATTTGTGTTGTGGAAAGGGACACTGAAATATTCCCGCGTTGTTGGAATTGCATTTGCGGTTTTATATGTGGTAATCCTTATGACGGCAACGAGCGGAATTACATTTCCTTATATGATTCCATTTTTGGTAATCTTAATGTTAACCATGGATAAACCTGTTTTGGTAATTGACTGTATTGTTTTTGCTTCCATTAATCTGATTCGAATCATAATTTCCATTGCAACTTGTACGGATATTAATGATGTCATTGAACTTGCAATGATTGAATTTATTATATCACTGTTGCTTACATGTATTTTGATTCTTGGAGTAAATCTTATAACCAAATTCTTTGAGGAATCAACCGGTGAAATTCAGGCTGCATCCGATAATAATAACCAAATCACTCACAAGATTATAGATGTTGCGGGACGGGTAGAATTAGAAGCGGAAAATGCCAAACGCAATACAATGGATATTTACACAGCAACGCAGGATGTGAACGAATCGATGAGTGATGTGGCGCGTGGTGTTACATCCACGACGGAGGCAATTGCAAAACAGACAGAACAGACGAAAGCAATCCAAGCCATCATAGATGAGACACATGATAAAACAAAACAGATTGTACATATTACGGAGGATACCAAGAGAGCACTAGATCAAGGTGCAGAAGCAATGCAGAAGCTGATGGAACACATGAATAACTCTGTAGCAGACAGAGAGGTCATGAGAGAAGCGGCCAATATGTTAAAGAATAAGACGAATGAAGTTCGTGGAATTACGGATATCATTTTGGGAATCTCCAGCCAAACCAATTTGCTGGCATTAAATGCAAGTATTGAGGCGGCACGTGCAGGGGAGACGGGTAGAGGTTTTGCGGTTGTTGCAGACGAGATTCGAAACCTTGCAGAACAGACAAGGATGGAAACAGAGAATATAACAGGATTGCTGGATGAATTGATTAAGGACGCACAGGCAGTAACAGACAAGGTAGATGGCAACGCAGAAGTGTCTGAGAAGGAAAGCCAGCTAGCAGATGAAGCCAATAAACAGTTTGCGGATATTGAACAAAAGATAGACACCTTATCGGCAGATATTGCTAAGGTAAATGATATGATGAATGAATTGCTCTCTTCCAATAATATGATTGTTGAGAGTGTAAATACCTTATCGTCCATTAGTGATGGAATAAGCGAAAGTACACAAAGAGCATATGATAACAGTAAGGCAAACGTTGGATTGGTTCAGGAATTCACAAAGACCATGGAACACATTACCGCGCAGATTGCAGAATTAAAACAGTTTCAATAATAAAAATCAAAAAAGAAGCGTAACAGAGAATAATTCTGTTACGCTTTTTATTTGGAATTGATACGATTTCTTCTTTGTTTAAATGTAACGTAGGAAGATAAATCCTTGCACATGTTAACAATCTGTAGTCCGTAGATGACTAGATCCGGATGTTCTTCAATGCGGACAACCCTTCCTTTCAGATTCAGAGTGTGTCCAAGTTCTTCCAGCAGAACCGGTACAATATCTCCCTTTTTAAAATTCAATTCTTTCTTGCGGTCTGTTATGGAAAAGCCTGTAATACTAATATCTCGAATCATAACCTGACCGGGTTTCGAATTGTCGTTCATTCTCAACTTCGCCATGGAACCAACACCGACTCGAAATGCTTCGCGTCGATTCTTGCGCATACCGTCAATCGGTGCCTGCATTACGTATTGCGATTGGTAATATACAATTCTTACGTTGTGAAAGATAATTGGGAGGCCACCTTCCTGTGCATATTCTGCATCTGTTCTTACATTATCAAAATTAAGTCGCTGCTTCGTAGGGAAATCTATGGATATAATGGCAATATTGTCTTTGGCTATCTTAACAATAGAAGCATCCATGTCCATATCCGCATTTTCAGTTTTGATATGAAGATTGATATGTGATCCCTCTTCCAGTTCAGATAGTTTAACTCCCATGATATCCCTCCCCTCATATAGAATAATCTTACATATAGCATAACATATTTCTTGTTGTTCGTGTAGAAATATTCGAATAAATTTTTGTTTTTTTTGAAACTTTTTGTGGAACTATGAAGTTTTATATACAGAAAGAGAGGAGTATGAAAATGCAAAGTTATTATCAAACCGGCAATGTAATGATGCCAAACCAAACAATCAACCGAGTGCCATATCCGAATCCATATCGAAATCCGAATCCACCAATGTATGGAAATCCGTATCCAAATCCGAATCCGCAGATGTATGCGAGAAATAAATGGATGAAAACGGACAGAAGCATGGGGATGTTTTTGTTGCTATCCTTTTTGACATTTGGTATATATGCGATTTATTTTTATACAGTATTAGGAAAAGATATGAATGAGATTGCGACAAAACGAGATCATGAGCATACAACACATTATTGTCTCGTTGCATTTTTGCTCGTATTTATTACATTTGGAATCTATGGTATTGTATGGATGCATCAGATCTCTAGGAGAATAGGGAACGAAGCGAGGGCAAGAGGGATACGTACGGATTTTGGTGCAGAAACTATGTGGCTGTGGTGTATTCTTGGAGCATTTATATTCGTTGGTCCATTTGTGTACATGCACCGTTTGTGCAAGACGATGAATCAGATTTGTATGGATTATAATAGAAGGGGATATTAAGAGAAAAGAAAAAGGACACAATGTGTCCTTTTTTGTTACTGTATATTTTTTTCAACTTTTACGTAAGTTACAGCTTCTGAAGAAGTATCCTGCTCTAAAATGTATTTGTATTCGGTTGGCTTTCCGTATAACAAAGATTTGCTTCCGTCTAAAAATTCTTTTTTCTCATCGGAATCATATTTCAGACCGGCTTTTTCAAATGCTTCTACTGCTTCTTCGGAACTCATGCCTTGGAAGTTGACACCATTGATGGTTACTTCAGCGGAGGAATCTCCGGTAGCGTCGTACACATACACGTAAATTTTGGCTTCTGCAAAGTCAATAGAGCTTGAGGACGCGTTGTACACACTGAAATAAAGGTTTGTGTATTCCCAATTGTCATTGCCGTTCTCTGCAAAGATGTAGTAATGCTCTACGACATATGAGTTGCTTGGTACGCTTACGGCATTTGCGTTGATATTCGTATCTGATGTGCTGGATGCTCTTACTTGGAATCCTTTATCAAGAATATCCTGAACGGTCATGTCAGTCGATAGTTTGGTATCGTTTAATGTGATTTCCGGTTTCTTTCCACCGTTTAATTTCTGGCAGGCAAAATAACCTAAAACGATTACCACTGCAATAACAACTCCGACTAAACGGGTGAGTGCTCGTTTCCCGAGTCTTTGTAAAAATGTTTTCATAACGTTTCTCCTTTGTAACTATATTTTACCATTAGTAAAGTTATCATATGTTACCTTAAAATTCAAGTGAAAACGGCGGAATTACTCTTTGTTCAAGTGTTTTTCGATTGTAACGGTTGTGATGGAATCGGTATCCGCATCCTGGGTCAGACTGTACTTATAGTCGGTTGGTTTTCCGTACAAGGTGTTGGCGGAACCATTTAGGAATTCCTTGCAATCAGAAGATTTGAATTTTAATCCGGATTTTTTGAAAGCTTCCACTGCTTCCGTAGGGTTTAATCCGCTGAAGTTGATGCCGTTGATTGTAACTTCGCAGTTAGAAGAACCGGTGGCATCGTATTGGTATAGATAGACCTTGCTGCAGGCAAGATTAGAGGCATTCGGGGAATCGTTGTAGACACTGAAGCATAGATTCGTGTATTCCCACTCGCCACTGTCATTCTTAGCAAAAATATAGTAGCGATCATATATATAAGTATTGGCAGGAATCCCTAACAGTCCGATGTTAATCTCGGTGTCTGCGGTTGGTGATTCACGAACCTGCAGGTCATTGTTCACAATGCTTTGAACGGTCATGTCTGTTGTAAGTTCGTTGTCATTTAAGACGATAGTCGGCTTCACACCGCCATTGAATCGTTGATAGATAAAATAGCCGGCAAGACATACTGCGGCAATAGCAACTCCGGCTAAACGGATGAGAAC
>JAZUQL010000079.1:0-61177 GCA_045605685.1 Lachnospiraceae bacterium | reverse complement strand
TACTACACCATTTTGATGTGAAATCACACCAATTTGCAATAAAATACGATACCTTTGCATTTTCACCCAAAGTCCGCACCCCCCTGAAAACACTGACGTTTCAGGCATTTTTGGAAGTCTTAAAAAGAAGCAAGCATTAATTCAATAAATTCCTGCTTGTATGCTTCCATTGTCTCTTGACCTCCTGTATATACAGACTCAATACTGTTTCATGCTTATTCCAAGTGTTTCCATACTACCACAAAACCTAGATTTATTCAACCATTCAACAAGGATTCTCCGCTCGAAAATAACATGCAAAAAACGACATCAGGAAAATAACCTGACGTCGTTTTCTTAACAGGAAACAATTAGAAATCAAATTGTACATTCATATCTGAAATTACATACCCATATAATGAATCTGCATTTTCTGTGATACAAAATACTGCCGGAACTTTTACAGATTCCACAACTTTTGCTTCTGTATGGTAGAAATAAACTTCTGTTTTTACTGTATATACTCCATCCACATTTTCAATTGATACAATGTCCATCTTCGGAATAACCTCACCCCATTCTCCGAAAGTATACTGGATCTGATCTCCTACAACGGCTACATTCAAATCCTGCTGCGCACTTGCAATATAATCTTCAACAGAATACTCCCTTCCGTACAAATCGTACATCGCTTTTGACATATTTTCTTGTGATAACAAGAATACCCCCTCCATTGGATTCGTATCCCATACTTCTTGATAATCCCCACACTCAAGTGCAGCAATTGGCACAGCCTGTAGTGAAGTAAGAGAAGTAATATTGATATCGTTCTCCATGTAAATCTGTGTACCAATCCAATTCACTGATTTGTCCAAAAGCATTGGTAACGCTTCCTTAACACCTTCCATTTTTACGGTTTCATATTCTAACTCCACTTCTGTTTCTGAAATGAGATCAACCGGAACACTTTCTATTGTTGTTATAACAGATGTATCCTTCGTCGGTACTTCCGGTATTTCCGGCATAGTTACCACTACACTCTTTGCACAGTTCTCTTTTACATCTGCACTTGGAAATGCGGATGCAGAGCAAAATGCAATGGATGCTCCTAAAATTAATGCTGTTCCTACTGCTACTTTTCCCATCTTGTTCATCATAATAATTTTCCTCCCTATATTTGGCAAAATTTGTTTTTCTTTATTTGATAAGCCAAGTTTACACCCACCCATTATGACTCTCAAGAAATTTTCAAATATTTAATATTATTTAAAATTCCTGAAATATTCTGTAACAACTTAGCAACAATCCACCGGAAAACATGTAATAACTCTGCAATATTCCAACAAAAAAGACATAATCCAATCTTCCATCAGATTATGTCTTTCTTATTTTATTACTAGCAATGACTTAATGCATTTTCCAAGTCTGCTAAAATATCATCAATACTTTCAATGCCTACAGATAAGCGAACCAAATCCGGTCCTACACCTGCAGCAACTAACTCTTCATCATTCATCTGACGATGCGTTGCTGATGCCGGATGCAATACACAGGTGTGAGCATCGGCCACATGCGTTGCAATCATTGCTACTTTTAATTGAGCCATAAACTTCTCTGCTGCTGCTCTTCCGCCTTTAATTCCAAAAGATACAACACCACAGGTTCCGTTTGGCATATATTTTTGAGCCAATTCATAGTAGCGATTGCTTTTTAATCCCGGATAATTGACCCAAGCCACCTTATCATGTGCCTCAAGGAATTCTGCCACTTTCTGTGCATTTTCACAATGTCTTGGCATACGCACATGCAATGATTCCAATCCTAAATTTAACAGATATGCATTCATTGGTGCCTGAATCGCCCCCAAGTCTCTCATCAGTTGTACGGTAGCCTTGGTGATATATGCACCTTCTATTCCAAAACGTTCTGTATAGGTAACACCATGATAAGAATCATCCGGCATTGTAAGCCCCGGGTATTTGTCTTTGTATGCATTCCAGTCAAATTTTCCAGAATCTACAATACAGCCGCCTATCGCCGCATCATGTCCATCCATATATTTTGTTGTAGAATGCGTTACAATATCAGCCCCCCACTCGAACGGGCGACAATTAATCGGAGTTGCGAATGTATTATCCACAATTAACGGCACTCCATTTTTATGCGCAACTTTTGCAAAACGTTCTATATCCAAAATATTCAAAGCCGGATTCGCCATTGTTTCTCCAAATAACGCTTTTGTGTTTGGTTGAAACGCAGCTTGCAACTCTTCTTCCGAACAATCCGGATCCACAAACGTAAAATCAATTCCCATTTTCTTCATGGTCACCGCAAACAAATTATAGGTTCCTCCATAAATCGTTGAAGAAGAAACCACATGATCTCCGGCAGAACATATATTAAATACCGCAAAGAAATTCGCAGCCTGTCCGGATGAGGTCAGCATGGCGGCACTACCACCTTCTAAATCACATATTTTAGCAGCTACATAATCATTGGTAGGATTCTGAAGTCTGGAATAAAAATAGCCGGAAGCTTCTAAATCAAATAATTTCCCCATATCTTCGCTGGAATCATATTTGTAGGTTGTACTTTGTATAATTGGAATCATTCTGGACTCCCCATTCTTCGGGTAATATCCGGATTGAATACATTTCGTCTCTCTGTTCATGTTCAAGTGCCTCCCCTGTTAATATTAAATACGATTATAATCTACTCTATTCTGTTTCATTTTTCAATTTCTTTTTATTGGAAATTAAAACGTAAACGGCAAAACCAACGCTAAATAAGAACATCAGTATACTAATCCACTGTGAAGTTGATAAACCGTTATATATTCCCCGTTCCTCTTCATCGTAGCGATACATTTCCAATATAAAACGAATCACACTATATCCGCCCAAATAAATACTTACACTCCACTTGCATATCGTCTTATTGATACAGAAGATAAATACGATGCCTGCTAACAACAACAGGCACAGAGATTCTACCAATTGGATCGGAAACAAACTGATACCGGACGGTGCAAATGAATTGCTTGGAAACACTACTGAAAACGGACCGTCATATGGTCTTCCGTAACAGCATCCTGCCATAAAACAACCAAGTCTTCCAAATGCATGTGCGAACGGAATTGCAAATACTACATAATAAAAATAATCTCCCATTTTCACCTTATGTGCTTTACATGCAACAATTACAAATAATAATGCGAGTATTAATCCACCGTAAAAAACAAATCCACCACCCAGCATTCCGGACAGGTATTCCCATTCTGTCATTCGGCTCCAGTCAATCTGATCTCGGGAAACCCATAGATATAAAAGTTTCGAACCCAAAATTCCTCCCAAAAGACCATAACATTCGACCGTCAAAACATCATCATACTCTAAAGAATATCGTTTTTTTAACACAAGGTATGCGAACAAATTCGCCAGCAAAACACCTATCACAATACAAACACCATACATACCAATGGTTCTTCCAAAAACATTTATAAACGGATACATAATTCATTCCCTTTCTAATTTGATATAAAACCCATTTTCACAGATTATTTTATTATTTGACCTATTTTTTGTCAAAAAAAATTCCCACTGAAGGTCCAGCGGGAATTCTTTATACGTTAATTATGCTGCTAAACATGCACTACATCCTACACATGCCACACATGACACGAAGAAGATTGCAGATAATACTACACCGATAACGCTGCAGATGAATGCTGCATTTGCTAATTTAGCTTTTTCAGGATCTTTCTTTGCGATATTTGCAAGAATCAAACCAACGATACCTGCAATCACACCGATAAGACTACCAAATCCAGTCCATCCTAATACTAATCCAAAGAAAATTGATACAATACCTAATATTAATGCTACTATTGCCATTCCCATGACCTCCTTAAATTTTTCGTATATATAGTAGCACGGACTCGACAAATATGCAATATCTTGTCAAAAAATATTATAAAAAAAATAAAATTTTTATAAAATCATATCTTTTATTACTTCAGAAGCCACTACTACCCCTGCAACAGCCGGCACATACGCACAGCTTCCCGGTACCGAACGCCGCCCTTCCTGTTGCATCACACTTGGCTTGATGGCTTCTTCTTTGGAATACACTACTTTTAACTCTAAAATCCCGCGTTTTCGAAGTTCCCGTCTCATTACTTTTGCCAGCGGACATATGGATGTGTTATAAATGTCTGTCACTTCAAACGCCAATGGGTTTAGTTTATTACCTGCCCCCATCGCACTAATAATTGGGACATTCGCTTGTTTTGCCTGTACAATAAGAGAAAGTTTAGCAGTTACGGTATCAATGGCGTCTACCACATAATCATATTTGGAAAAATCAAATGTGTGAGCATTATCCGGCATATAAAAGGTTTTAAAAACCGTAACCTTTGCATTGGGATTTATATCTTCGATTCGTTCCTTTGCTACATCCACCTTATATCTGCCAATGGTGGAATGGGTAGCAATGATTTGACGATTGATGTTAGATATTGAGATACAATCATCGTCTATTAAATCAAATGCCCCTATACCACTTCTTGCCAGAGCCTCGACCACATATCCGCCCACTCCCCCGACTCCAAATATCGCGACGCGTTTTGTCTGCAGAAGGCGTATTTTCTCTTCTCCTATTAGCATTCCCGTTCTGGAAAATTGTTCTTCTATCATTAATTATTCTTCTTCACATCTGCACAATTTGTCTCTTTTATAATATAGTGCGGACGTTTTTTAACCTCCATGTATGTTTTGGATATATATTGACCCATAATTCCCATGCAAAATAATTGTATTCCGCCTATAAAAGTAATAATACACACAAGAGACGGCCATCCACTAACCGGGTCACCAAATATCAAAGCTCGAACAACGACAAAAACAATCATAATAAAGGAGACAAACGTTAAAAACAATCCAAAGTAGGAAGAAATCCGAATCGGAACATTTGAAAAACTAATAATTCCATCAAAAGAATAACGAAGCAATTTCCAAAAACTCCATTTTGTTTCGCCCGCTGCCCTTTTAACATTCTCATATTCCAACCATTTGGTATGATATCCTACCCATGCAAATATACCCTTAGAGAATCGATTATATTCACACAAACTCAAAATACTCTCAACCATATCTCTGGTCATCAGGCGAAAATCCCTCGCCCCATCGGCAATGTTTATTTCAGTCAGTCTTCTCATCACTTTATAGAAACATTTCGCACAGAAAGAGCGTATCTTTGCTTCGCCTTTGCGATTGACACGTCTTGCTGCAACACAATCGTATTCCCCACTTTGTATCTGTTCTATCATCTCCGGAAGAAGATGTGGTGGATCTTGCATATCGGCATCCATAAGAGCTACGTAATCTCCTTTTGCATTGGATAATCCGGCATAAATAGATGCTTCCTTCCCAAAATTACGGGAAAAGGAAAGATATTTTACATTCGATACTTTTTGTGATAATTCTTTTAAAATTTCGAGTGTTCTATCTTTTGATCCGTCATTGACAAAAATAATCTCAAACTCATATTCCGATTGTTGTATCGAGATTTCTTTTAATTTGTCATATAACAAAAGAACGGTTTCCTGCTCATTATAACAAGGCACGACAATTGAAATCAGTTGTTTATTCATCTGCTACTACCCTCTGCTTCTTTGCTAACATTCTTTTTATTATCTGTAAAGCCGAAAAAATTGCAATACAACAGAAACTAATAACTGCTCCCACTTTCAAATTCGGAGTTTCATATTTTAGTTCTATCTCGTATTCTCCCGGTTCCAAATCAACTGCAACGAACGTATCCTTAAATGTATCGGATTCTACTTCTTTTCCATTTACATAAATGGTCCAGCCTTCCTCGTCCGGAATAGAAAAGATTAATTTACCGGCTTCTGTCATCTGAATATGTCCCTTAATATACGTATCTTCTTTTTCATCCAGAACCATAGTCTGTTTTGACAATTCATCAAAAGACTGTTCTACTACACTTGCATTTAACATTCCTACCTTATAATCAATGTTCGTGTTGTTTTGATTCTCTATCGCAATTATATCACCGGCTCTATAATATCCCAAATCCAACAAATATCTGTGTGTTGTCTTTGAAAATGTCTTCTTTCTTCCATCCGATGAACTAACTCTTAGTTTTGAAGATGTACAATCCACGCTTTGTGCATAGTAATATCCGGATTGTTCTATATAAATAAGTGTTTTTCCCGGTTGTACATCACTTTCTACCGGAACCAAACCAATCATCTTCTCATCACAGCCAAGTGCATAACCCAGATTATTAAGGTTATTGACTTTGGAATTTGTTTCCATATCCCATGCCTCACACGCCTCCTGACTCATAACAAATCCAAGAGGCAGTGTATAGCGGTTTTCATAAAGATACTGTCCGTCACATTCCGCCACACAGCGTCTCAGCGGACTTTCTTCTAATTTACTGTCCGATAACATATATTTCACGGATAACATAGAAGAAACAGTTGGTGTAGCACCATTATAGCAATAGTAATTCTGCCCCCCCTCCATAAATAACCGTTGATAAAAGTGGCTGACATTAATATTCATTAACGATGAAAAAATGGTTGCCGATGGATATCCGTAATAGGCCGAATCATTTTTACATTTTCGTTGAGTATCTTCCACACGATAAAATCCCGTTGTATTTTCCTCTGCTTTTTCCAACAGTTCTTCATATGCTTCTGTTTTGGAAACATATGCACTTCTACTTGTAACATCAATTCCCGTAATGTGCATGTTAAAAAACAACTCGATTAACATAACGACACAAATTGTAATCGGAATGTAAGGACGAATCTTCGGGAAACCAATCTTTTGCATAATGGTTAAAAGTGCATAAACTGCAATCAGCCCAACTGTCACAAACAACGCATATGCTTCCGTAACACTCTCGTCAAAGATTACATAAGCAAGTGTAAATACAATTGCCCAAACCACAAATGCCGTAACAATATGCCATATTTTACTTTTATCCAGATGTAACATTGCTTCATAAGCAATGCATAAGACTAAGAATACATAAAGGAAAGACTGTCTTCCCGGCAGGGAAACCGGAAAATGAAATCCATGCCACATAAAGTCCAATATATTGTTCGCAAAACTTAAGATAAAAAATACAAGCATTCCTAATCTTGGCAATTTTCTTTTCCAAGAAATATCTTTATTCAAAATATACAGCACAATCAAAAACAAAGATAAGGATCCTGCATATAAATTCGGCCAATGTTCTGAACTAACATACGGAGTTGCCATTGCTGCCGTACGCGTTATTTCCTCTAAAATATTAAAATACCACTCGATTTGTTCCGGAAAAGAACTTCCCGACGATGCAGTATATCCTAATACCGCAATCTCAGGCAATATTAAAATTGCTGCCGTTCCTCCCGCAAGTGCAGAATACAATGCAAACCGCCCTGTCGTCTTAAGGATGTCCTTCTTGGTTTCAAATAATTGCAAAACAAAAAAGAAAACCGTAAAAACACACAACAGAATTGCAATATAATAGTTCGAAAAAATTGCAATTGCTAAAGTAACATAATACAATGCAACTTTTTTCTCTTTCACCAGTTTTTCTACTCCCAGCAACACAAACGGAGCCAGTGCAATACAATCCATCCACATAATATTCCAACTGTATGCCGCTACAAAACCGCTTAGTGCATACGCACTCGAGAAAACAAGTGCGGTATAGAGAGCTTTTCTCTGTTCTTCTTCCGTTTTCTCTTCAATCTGGAAATGATATTTTAGAAACAGGAAGAAGCCCAATCCCGATACCGCAATTTTAATAATAATTGACAGTGTCATAAATTCTATCAGGTATTTTTCCGGCCAAAACAAAAGCAGAATATTAAGCGGGCTGGCTAAATAATATGCATACAGTGACGTGAAATCGGAACCCAATCCCAAATCCCACGAATACTGTAAACTTCCTCCCGTCTGCAATTTATCCAGAAACTCCTGATAAAAAGGATAATACTGATGATACATATCCATATGTAACACACAGGTATCTCCGAATGGATACACGCCTTTTATGATGCAAATCAAAACACAAATCAATAATGGAATTGCAAATGCCATAATACTCCATAGTAGTTTCTTCTTCATGTTACCTCCATCTATTCGTCAAATAATAAATAATATTGTAGTTGCTGATAATCCAAATATATTTCTTCCGCGTCTTCTTCTGAAACTGAACCATTCAATTCCTTCTTTATTCCGGATAAAACCGGATACGTTTCTTTCATATCCAATAAAAACAGTTGATATGAACTAAGTGGAACTCCCGCTATATCCAACAGTTCTGCTGATAAATAATTCGCACTGGTTGCACAATTGCGTTCCTCTTTAATATCATAATTCGCCCATATCAAGTACGGAACTACATATCGTATCTCCTGATCCGTCCCTGCCTTACTTATCGAACCTGTCACCTGGCCGTTTGGCTGATGGTCTCCAAAAAACAGTATAATGGTCTTCTCCGGCTGTGAATCAAAATATTCCACCAAATCATAAAATGCACGATCCGTCTCATAAATCAGCGATAAATATTGGTTCAAATATGCATTATTCTTATCTTCCGCATAAACCTGCTGATTGAAATTGGCATACTCTCCCCCATAACTCCCATGATTCTGCATGGTTACATTGAACACAAAAATCGGAACTCCCTCCTCTTTTTGTTCATACAATGAAATAATCTTCTTGAAAGAACTTGCATCACTAACATACTTTCTCAAATAACGCGAGCTCTTAAATTCATTCACAAATAACGCTTCCTCAAACCCCAATAACGGATATACTTTATCTCTGCTCCACCCGGATGCTGCATAGGGATGAATTGCGTATGTAGAATACCCCAATCCGGTAAGGTGCGAGGCAAGCGAGGGTGTCTCCTCTTTGATATACTGTTGATATGGCACACTCCCGGATGGTAAAAAAGCCATCGTATGCCCAGTCAGGAACTCAAACTCGGTATTGGCGGTATTCCCGCCGCACACCGATACATTCAATTCCCCGGACACGGTATTCTCTCTATATCTCATCATACTGCGAATATGAGGCATATAGTCGATATTGGTCTCAAACTCCCCAAGCACACTCAAATCCGCAAACGCTTCATCCATAATAACGATGACATTCGGAAGTTCATCCGAAGCACTTTGCGAAGTGTGATAACTCTCTAACTTCGCTTGTACTGCATCTGCCTGATATCCCTGCGGTTTATCTACCACAACATACTGCAGATTCATTACAAACGTAACTGCCATTCCATTTACTTTACTCATATATGTTGGTGTAAACAAATGCGGATACAAAGAACAATTTGCCTGAAATGTCTTATTCTGAATGCATTTCCCGTAACCAAACAATACACAAAGTACAACTCCTGCAACGATATACATATAGCGTCTTTGCATCTCTATAAAATCGAACTTACAAAAATGTAACCCAACTAACATTCCCAAAAAAATTAAGGTTATAACCACCACTCTGACCGATGGTGTAAAATCATATTCACCCGCTACGCTTGCGGCTGTCCGTATCGAAAAAACATCCCACGGAACAAAAGGCGTCGACCGAAACAATAACACGTAATGATTAATCAAACCAAATAGCATAGTAACAAGCACTTCAATCTGAAGTGCTCGGTTGGCTTTTCCTAATAGGAAATATAAAAACCACGCAATAAATTCAAATAACAATATATTTAATAATTGTGCCATTCCACGAATATTCGCAAACGGATTATATTCATATAACTCCATTAAATAAAATAACACAATCGGAATAAATATAAAAGCAAATACTTTACCGCATGTATATAAAACCTTCTTTCGGTTTTCTTTCATAAAAACAACTCCAATTCCCTCATTCCAAAATATCTAAGGAAATTGTACACTTAAAAGTTTGTTAAAACAAGTCTCTTTCTATACATATAGTCCATGTGATCTGTAATTCCTCTGGCACGGCTGTACAAATGAGGATGAATTCGAATCACCCACATCTGCTCTGCTCCGGAATAATCATCTCTTCTAAAAAAAGGAATCCTCTTACAATTCTTAGTAAAGGGAATCTGCGCCTCTAACAAGGCAGCCGCAACTAAATTCCCCGCCTTCGTATTCGTTGTTCTGCACAATTCAATGTCCTTCCCGCTGTAATTCCCCAGTATCTTCGCCTTACCCATACAATCACCCTAACTTTCCTTCAAAACAATCTGTAGTTCCTTACCTAATCCCTTTGTGATCTTTAACAAAAAATCAATACTCGGATTATACCTTCCACTCTCAAATCTCGAAATATTAGACTTCTTTGTTCCAATTAATTCCGCAAGATAATCTTGCGTTATCCCTTTCTCAATTCTGGCATTCTTCAGTTGTTGTGCAACTGATTTCCTAAAATCGTAATTCTCAATATTCATCGCGACCTCCTACTCCATTATGTTATCATATATGATAACATAATGTCAATTTTTTTTATTTAGTTCTTGCATTCTCTATATCCTTATGGTAATATAACTTTTGTTGGAAATATGCCGGCGTGTCGGAATGGCAGACGAGGCAGACTCAAAATCTGTTGTGGGCAACCACGTGCGGGTTCAAGTCCCGCTGCCGGCATCTAAGGCACACTTCATACGAAGTGTGCCTTTTCTTATTTATTCGAAAGAAAACTCAAAGGAGAGCTTATATGAAAACGTACCGTAAGAAATTTATTCAAAACGCGATATCCCTTTTCTTATTCGGAATCACATTATTTTCTCTTACTTCATGCAAAAAAGAATCCGAACCGGAACCAAACTCTTTTTACAAACAAGTGGATAAGACCTTTGATAATTTAGAATATATTGAAGAAAAAGCCGACGAGCAAAAGAATTTTGATATTAACGAGGAATATTAAACCTCTTTCATAACAAAATACCGAGTCATTTGATAAACGTCCTTAGGACATCTTACAAATGACTCGGTATTTTCTCTTATCTTCTTCTATCTTGTAATTACAATATCATCAAAACAATCAAATGTAGCAAAATAATCTTCCGGCGTTTCCGCTCTTCGAATCATCTTAACCTGCCCATTTTCCTGTAGTAATAACTCAGCGGAGCGTAACTTACCATTATAGTTATAACCCATTGCATATCCATGGGCACCTGTATCATGAATAACCAGATAATCTCCCATATCTATCTTAGGAAGGTTACGATCTACGGCAAACTTATCACAATTCTCACACAACCCGCCAGTCACATCATATACCCGGTCACATGGTGCATCTTCCTTTCCAAGCACCGTAATATGATGATAAGAACCATATATCGCCGGACGCATCAGATTTGCAGCACACGCATCTACTCCAATGTATTCTTTATAGATATGCTTCTCATGAATCGCCTTTGTCACAAGACAACCATACGGTCCTAACATAAAACGTCCCATTTCCGTATAGATAGATACATCGCCCATTCCAGCCGGAATAAGAATTTCATTATATACTTCTTGTACGCCTCTTCCAATTTCGCGGATATCATTCGGTGTTTTGTCCGGTGTATAAGGAATACCCACGCCTCCCGATAAGTTAATAAAACGGATATCACACCCTGTTTCTTCTTTTAGTTCTACTACCAATTCAAAAAGTTCACGGGCAAGTTTTGGATAATACTCATTTGTCACGGTATTACTTGCCAAGAATGCATGCAATCCAAAATACTTTGCACCTTTTTGTTTTAAAAGTTTATATCCATCGATTATTTGTTGTTTCGTCATACCGTATTTGGAATCTCCCGGATTGTCCATAATTCCGTTACTCAACTCGAAGATTCCGCCCGGATTATAACGACAACTAATTGTCTCAGGAATATAACCGATTGTCTCCTCCAAAAATTCGATATGTGTATAATCATCTAAATTAATAATTGCGCCAAGCTCATTCGCATATTGAAAATCTTCTGCCGGCGTATCATTCGAAGAAAACATAATATATTTTCCTTCAAACCCGCATGACTTCGCCATCATTAATTCCGTATAGGAAGAACAGTCACAACCACAATCATACTCCTGTAATATCTTTAAAATGTAAGGATTCGGAGTTGCTTTCACCGCAAAATATTCGCGAAATCCTTTGTTCCATGCAAAGGCTTCTTTTACCGCCTGTGCATTATCCCTAATTCCTTTCTCATCATACAGATGAAATGGGGTTGGATATGTCTGAACAATTTCCTGAACTTTTTCTTTTGTTACGAATGGTATTTTTTTCATCTTTTACTCCTTACGTTTCTTATTTAAAAACTACCTGTACCAAAAACATATATAGCACCGTTCCGGCACCTATGCTTAGTAAGTTATTTCTTCTCCATATATGTAGTACGACTACTACAGTAATTGCAATCATTTCCGGGATTCCGTAGGGATATTTTACTACAGTAACATCCTTTAGGCAATACACTAAAAGCATTCCGATAACAGCCGGCGGCAACACTTTTCCTAAATATTGTACCGTTTCCGGTATTGGTTTATTCTTCGGAAAAAGAAGAAACGGAATTAATCTGGTAACAAATATTGTAATCCCCACTACAAGAATTGTCAAAATCGTACGTCCAATGCTAACCGGCATGATTCTCCTCCTTTTTCATTAAATCTGTTCGAAAGTGTTTTTTACAGGATAACAGGATTCCCATAATACACAACATTGTCGGAAGGATAAATCCATCCGCTTTGAAGATTAACAAACATATCACTCCGGATATCATACCAATCAAAGCCGGTTTATGTTCTTTACTCTCAAACCATTGTTCTAAGAATATGACAACAAACAACGATGTCATTGCAAACTCTACGCCTTTAGAATCAAACGGCAACAGTGCTCCCGCAATTGCACCCAAGGCAGAACCCAAAATCCAATACGAATGGTCCAAAATAGCAATCGCGAAATTAAATTTATTCTCATCTACCCCAGGAGGTGCTTTTGCAACGAAAAATAAGGAATAGGTCTCATCCGTAAGAGAAAAAATCATATACCAGCGGAATTTCCCCATTTTATTGAATCGTTCCAGCAAAGAAAGTCCATAAAATACATGCCGGATATTTACCATGAATTCCAGAAATATCATTTGCAAAAAACTCATACCCGGCACGAAGAAATCGACCGCCAAATACTGCCCGGAACCGGCATAATCCAAAATACTCATGATAATTGCCCATATAAAATTATATCCCTTTGCCTGAAACATAACACCAAAAGCCGCACCGATAAACAAATACCCTGTAAGAACAGGAATTGTACACGGAAATGCAGCCTTAAACGCTTTACCATAAGCACCTTTCATCATTATTTAGACCTTCTTTTCCTTTCCAAATGCATGTGCACAACATACTCTACATCAATTCCAAGGCAAATTCAAGCATTATTACTTTATTTCTCATTCGTACCATATCTTGTAGTTGGATGTCCTAATTATTTATGATATAATTCGTATAATAAAATTTATTCAGGCAGGTTACATATGGGTATTACGATTCTTCCTTATATTGATTCCGCAATCTTAGAACAGAATATTCAAAGAGCTAACGCTTCTAGGTCAGATTCTCAAGTTCCTAATTTCGAAGATGCACTTTCCTACGCAGAACGTACTCTGACCGCCATGTCAATCGATTCGGCAATCAATTCAAGGAACAACAACTTTACAGATTCGGCATTTGTATATCAGCCATCCATGACCGATATTACACGAATCATGGATTCGTCTGAAGTTGGTGGCGTTACACTTTCCCAACTTGCCAGCAAGCTTGGGTGCCCGACAGAATTATACGCATACTTTGAAGAAGCCGCCGAAACCTATCAAGTAGACATTTCCTTACTTCTTGCCATGGCCAAGGCAGAGTCGAATTTTTCCGCATCCTCAACCAGTTCATGCGGTGCTATGGGCGTCATGCAATTAATGCCTTCTACCGCTGCAGGTTTAGGTGTTTCGAACGCCTATGACCCTTATGAGAACATTATGGGCGGTGCCAAGTTAATATCACAACTTCTACAGCGCTATAATCAGGATGTATCTCTCGCCTTAGCGGGATATAACGCAGGAACCGGGAATGTGAAGAAATATGGCGGAATTCCTCCATTTAAAGAAACTCAGAATTACATACACAAAGTTCTAAACTACATGAATTTATAATTCCATAATATATGTGGGATGCCTTTTATAAGGACATCCCACTTTTTTTATGCATAAGAAAAGCCGTACCGAAACAGCACGACCCTTCTTTGTATTTATATTATTAATTGGAAATTGAGAACGCAGGAACAAAAAACCTACAATAGGCATGTTTGGTAACATCGAAATATCCGTTATCCGAATTCATATAAATCCGAATTCTCCTAACGCATCCGTGTTCTGTATCAATCGGCAATTCAACTGCAGTCATTCCATTCTGATATTTTTCTTTCACTATTTTTTGAACGAAGCAGTTTTCTTTCTTTTCCGGATTTTTATTTTCATTTCCGGCAGCTCTGAAATAATCCGCTTTCACCGGCATATCATACGAACCAGAAACTCCCTTTTGTCCGGCTTTCCCATAATTTTTCACAAACCGTTCCTCATGCATCGGAAAATAAATATCTGACTCTACATCCGGTTGTTCACTTACGGATGGGGCCTCTTCTGATGCCTCGTATTCCGAAATCGGAATATAACTAAAATAATCATACTTTGCAGTCAGTCCAACGGTTCCATCATATTCGTTCAACCAGGCTCTAATGTTGCTCATATCCGTTCTTCCATTCCACACATTCATCATGATTTTGCTCTCTGTTTTTGGTAAAGTGTAACTTTCGGAGGTCACTTTGTGAACTGCCACTCCATCTACATACCAAGTTATTGCATCTTCTTCCCATAAAAATGCATATTCATGCCATTCCTCAGAGGCGTCAAATCCAAGTTCATAAATATATTCGTGATCGCCTTCGCCATCCGCAAAAAAGTTAAACTGAACTTTTGTTGTATCCTTACCCAAAAATTCAATATCAATCTCATCCCAAATTGTACCATGTGCAGGTCCGGTGTACGTAAAGAAAGAAGAAACAACACCATCGTTTTTGATTGGCTTCATCTTCACAGAATACAGGCCATATTTGTAGGTACCTTTTGTTCTGTATTCCGCTCCACTATATTCATAATCGTATTTGCTATTGGTATTCTTATCAATTTTTAAAGTCATAATCCCGTCTTTAAAAGATACGTTATCTTTTGAAAAGACACAACCGAAGACTCCCCCATTTGCCCAACGGGCAGCCTCCATAATCTCCGTGTCATCATAACTCAAATCATTATACAAAGCTTGATCCCCTACATATTCATCCGCATATACATTGCTCCAACCTGCAAACGAGGAAACCATCAATGCTCCTCCCACCATTACAGCCAGCATTTTCTGAAATGTCATATCCGTTTTACCGTCCTTTCACTAACAGAGTTTTCATGTACTATTTTCATATAGAACAATATTCTGTTCGCTTAAGGGAGGCAAAGATGATTTCATTAAAAAATCCCACCAAACGGCAGGACCCTCTTGTCACACAAAAGCATACAGATATTTTCGGCAACCGGCTACCATCGTATTAATTACATTAGGCCCCTGGCTTTGCGTCCTATTCTTTCGAATAGTTTGCCTGTATCGTTCTACCTATGGTGCTATAGTACCATATTTGTGCAAGTATGTCAATTCCTACCATTTCGCATGATACTTTATAACGCTTTCATACAATCGTATTATTTATATTACAAAAGCTTTTCAAATCGCAGTTTTCCATAACAACAATTATGGGCGCATCAATACTGATACGCCCAATTCTTTCCCGTTATAATGAATGATCATTATCTACCCAAGATTTTAAAGTTGCTTCGAACCTTTTATCAAATAATAGTTCTTCTCCATTTACAATACGATACAATAATTTACTATCGCTAAGTGCACGTTCATACTCACACTCCATAATCACATCCGATATCGGCATAAGTTTGATGAACTGTTTCTCTTTTACATCTCGTTTTCTAAGTACAACATAACGATAACTATAATCATACATATACACATAATGCTTATTATCTGACTGCGGAATATCTTTATTCACCTGAACTCTATAAAGTGCCCTCTTTTGTTGTGCGGTACCGTTAATTCTTCCGGTCAGATTATCAGACACATTTGCAAATATACTATCATGTTTTGATGTTTTCGTTGGAAGAGACGGATGTCTGTCGTAAATCATCTGGAAATATTGAGATTTGTTTTCATCATCTATTTCTACGATTTTGAAACTATATTTCCATACCTTCTCTCCTGTATTTTTATCCTCTTCCGTTGATACATAAACAGGTCGAACAACAAATTGTGTTAAATAATGCTGTGTTTTTAACTCTACTTGGATTGAATTTTCCGTAAAATAAATCGGTTCTTTAAAAATGATTGCTGCTCCATTTTCTGAAATATTCTGTGTGTCTCCATAATAAACCTTACCGGAAGTTTCCAATTTTACCGGTATTTCAGCCTGGTAGCGTTCATTCATTCGGAAATTCTTTCTTCCAACCATAAAGAAAATAGCCATTAATAACGCAAAGGCGTTCACAAACAACCAGTATATGATAACGATTCCTCCAATTGCACCGTATCGTATCAGATCACTAAACGACATAACCAGCGCAAATACTGAGAAAGCAAGCAATATCATATGCGGTATTGCGAGTACAGTATCATTCGTTTCTTCAATTACTCTATCTTTTCTCGTAACAACAAATTTATTTTTCTTAAAACCGACTGCCTCCAAGAAAATCGGGATTATCAAATACGGAAACAGTACCGTATCTATAATATTGCTCCAGCGCACCGTACGAATTTCTCCGGATTCCACTTTCTGTGCGTAATTGAACAACATGTAGGACGGCAACCAAAACACAACCAATTCCCATGGTTCACATTCCATAACAGGGATAGAGAACACACTAAATATAATCGGACAAAGAATAAACACAAATCTTCTCAAAAATGTCCACCAGTACATTTTGCAAGTATAATAGCTGATTTTTGATTTAAAACTCAATTCTTTATTGGTCCAAATATGCATTTTCCTTAAAGAATAAATGCAACCGCGTCCCCACCGTTCTCTTTGTTTAATTAAAGAATCAACCGAATCCGGTGCCAATCCATGGGCAACAACTTTATTTATCGCATAACAGGTATAACCTTTCCCCTGAATATGAATTCCGGTTTCAAAGTCCTCTGTAATTGTTCCGGTAGCAATCCCCCCGACTTCTTCCAATGCCTGTCGTAAAATCACGGTATTGGAACCCGCATAAATCGGAGAATTTGATTTATTTCTTGACACATTAATCTCACGGAAGAAATAATCCTGTTCATTCGGCACCTTATCTTCCGCATACAAATTGTACTGAAACAAATCCGGATTATAGAAACTTTGAGGTGTTTGAATAAATCCTATTTTATAATCAGGGTCGATTTCTTCCTGCGTTCTTTCCACCCATTCCCCATTATCTGTTTTCTTCATTTTCGGCAAGAAAAAGAACGGAACCGTTTCCATCAGAAAATCTCTCGTTGGAATCATATCTGCATCAAAGGTTACAACAAGCGGTGCGGATGTATTATGTAATGCATTGTTAAGATTTCCGGCTTTTGCCAGGGTATTATTTTCCAACCCTTGCCAGCCAACACCCATCTTTTCTGCCAGTTCCTTCACTTCCATACGATACCCGTCATCACAAATCCAAATATGAACTTTGCTTTTGTCCGGATATTTCATATGTTTACAACCGTTTATGGTTTTGTACAAAATATCCGTGGATTCATTATGTGTTGCAATAAATACATCTACTTCCGGATACCATTCCTTCGGAATATCCGGTTTCTCCGGGTTCATTTGATTCATAGTAGTGACTAAATGAACAAATGCTTCTATTGCAGATATCAGTTCACAACAAAACATAATGATTGCCGCAATCAAAGGCACAATTCCTTTTTCCAACGGAAGTGTAAAACATAACCTCCATATAAAATAGATTGTCATTAACATTGTTGATACTGCTATTAATAGTTTGTACTTTAATCTACTTTTTTCCATTTCTCTCCTTACCTTCATTCAATAACAACAACTACACATAAAACACAAATAATTGCATGTTGTTTATTATATCATCCGCTTTTTTTCATACAACTAACATTTTTCACATAATTTTCCATGTTTTTACCGGCTTTTTAGAAATAATTTCTTTCCTGCTGTTAGAATAACATTATACGGCACAAAAGAGGTTCCTATTCCACATTTTTTTCTTTTTCTATTTTGTATTTTCTTAAGGTTTCCTTCCGTTCTCCGCCCACATGTCATATAACCTTGATAATAATGTCCACTAATATTTGCTCAGAACAAAGAGTCCGCAAGCGGACTCTTGCGCCGAGCGCGGTCGCGACAGCGACATCTTCCTTGCACACGCGAGTGCGCATCCACGCGGAGCGTTTTTGCTTTACAGGAAAAGCTTTCACACTTTAGTGTGACAAGGTCTTTCCTATAAAGTAAAAAAAGCAGACTGTATTCCTACAATCTGCTCTAAGCTGATGACGGGAATTGAACCCGTGACCCCTTCCTTACCAAGGAAGTGCTCTACCTCTGAGCCACATCAGCATGGATAAATTCTTAGCCTATAGAAGTGTACTATAGAAACCAACAAATGTCAACCTTTATTCTTTTGTATATATTACACATAAAATTTGTACAAAATTATGCAATATCTCAAAAAAAAATAATAAATTTTGTAAAAAATGAAATATTTTCTTTAAACTTTGCTTCAACTCTGATATAATACTAATTAGGAAAAAGGTACCATGGAGGACTATATATGAATAGCATAACGACAGAACAGGCAGACATTATTGGCGAAATCGCCAATATATGTACCGGCAATGCTGCTACTACTCTTAGTTTGATTCTGAATCATGCAACAAATATTACTACTCCTATTGTGAAAGTACTGGAATCAATTGAGGATTTGCAACATCCTGACAATATACTGATTAAGGTACCCTATACAAAAGGACTTGAAGGAACCAATCTTATGGTTTTGCATGAGAAAGATGCATTAATTATTGCCAACTTGATGATGGGGGGAGATGGTAAGAATATTACTTATCCTAATTTTGACGATTTAATCATCTCAGCCATTTCAGAAGCCATGAATCAGATGTGTGGTACTATTGCCACCTCAATGGCAACGTTACTTAATCGCCCTACGGATATCGGATATCCGCTTATCAATTCGCGGTTCAAGAGTACATTTGATATTCCGACAGAACTATGTGACGGAAGTGATCTTATCAAGATTAAATTTCACCTTACAGTTGGGGATTTGATTGACAGTGACTTAATCCAATTATATCCATTAAGTATAATAAAGCAGATTTTAGAAGCAGGAGGACACAAACATGGCTAAAATATTAATCGTAGATGACGCGGCATTTATGCGTATGATGTTAAAGGATATTTTAACTAAAGGAGGGTTTGAAATTGCCGGCGAGGCTGCAGATGGAGTTGAAGCTGTAGCAAAATATAACGAATTAAAACCGGATTTGGTAACTTTAGACATTACCATGCCGAACAAAGACGGAATACAGGCATTGAAAGAAATCAAAGCCGCAGACCCAAATGCAACTTGTGTTATGTGTTCTGCAATGGGACAACAGTCAATGGTTATTGAAGCAATCCAATCCGGCGCCAAAGATTTTATTGTAAAACCTTTTCAAGCCGATCGAGTTCTCGATTCAATCCACAAAATTTTAGGTTAATCGCAGAATACATCTTGATACCACAAGGCAGTTTTCCTGTAAACTGCCTTTTTTCTATTTGAGGAATACTTATGACAAAAAAAGGACTACGACAAACCCTTGCAAAAATTAATATTGCACCGATTATTTTGTTGGGCATACTCGCAATCTCCATAGAAATCGGACTGACATACCGGATTATGTCAAGCGAAGTTGAGAAGGAAGCGAAACATCTTGCAAAAGTACTCACCCAGAATTTAAACGATATGTATCCGGGAGATTATAAACAATATGAGAATCAGAATGAAATTCTTGTAGTGAAGGGCGATACCATTCTAAACTCTAATTACACCATGATTGATTCTTATCAGGAAGCTACAGGTGCCGATTTTTCTGTTTTTTACGGTGATATGCGTATTCTTACAACAATACGGAATAAAGACGGGAACCGTCTGGTCGGAACTTCAGCAAATGAACGAATACGACAAGATGTCCTGGTGGAGGAATCACCCAAATTCTACCGTAATGTAGAAATCGACAATGTGAAGTATTACAGTTACTATGAACCATTATATAATTCAGATGGCACGTGCATCGGTATGGTTGCAGTATTAATGTCGTCCTCGCATGTTACGCAACTTATAATCATGCAAACGCTTCCCACTTTGCTACTCACCACGATTGCTATAATTCTTGCATATATTTGGGTTCATCATTACAGCAAAAAACTAACCACAACCATTCAACGCCTCCAAGAGGGACTGGCAGAGACCGCAAAAGGAAATCTGTCAAATACAATCGCACCTGATTTATTAGCACGTACCGACGAGCTTGGAGAGATTTCGCACTCTATTATTACAATGCAAAAATCTCTAAGAAAACTGGTCGAGCACGATGCGTTAACCGGACTACATAACAGGCGATATGGTCAAAAGAAACTGGATCAATTATTAAAAAAGCAACCAAGCGATGAGAATTACATTTCCATTGCACTCGGAGACATCGATCATTTCAAACAATTTAATGACGAATATGGTCATGCCTGTGGCGATTATGTATTGGGAAGAATTTCCTCCATCCTACAATCTCATATTAAAAATAACGGAATCTGTATTCGATGGGGCGGCGAAGAATTTTTACTAATCCTTACAAAAGGAACCTTCAAAGAACACAAAACGCTTTTGCAGGAACTGGTTACTAATGTCGCGGATACCAAATTCGATTACATGGACTTAGAACTCTCGGTGACAATTACACTTGGACTTGTTAATTCCTTCGGTTATTCCTCATCGGATGAGATTCTAAAAAAAGCGGATGCACTTTTATATCAAGGAAAAGAATCCGGTCGCAACCAACTGGTGAGTGACTAAAAAATCTGTGGAGTTCCCTCCACAGATTTTTATATTTCCGATAATGTTTCAATTGCTTTTTCTTTTATCAGGCATTTACCATGCTCAAAAACAAATGCCGTTTTCTGTTTCCCTGTTAAGATACGATTCGCGAATTCATCTGTTAGAGATGACAACTTTGAAACCTCTTCTTTCTTACAGGTTGTTAAATCCAAAAATAAATAATACATTTCCTCCCATTTATACAGAGCATTCTTTACCCGTGCATATTGTATGCTGTTTTTACTAAAACGTATTAAGTGCTCCATGTTTTGGAATTGTAACATTACATGGACTTCTTTTTTATTGTCTTTTTCTGTTTTCTTGGCTTTACCGGAATCGATATGAGCCTTTAACTCTTCCTCCGGAATCGATTGAATTAATCCGCTTACAATATCTTTCAAATGCTGCATCATCCCACTTGATGTTATCGGATGTTCTGAAAACGTCAATGAAATCGTATGGTCTGATAAGAAATCAGCTCGCACTGTTTTCACACCTAATGCAAATTTCATCTCAAACTTCTGTTCCGCCAAATCAAAGATATGATTCATAAATTCTTGTGTTCTTGCATTATTACTCATTATATCCTCTATGGAATATCCCAAATCTTCTATCTCCTCTTCGGATATAATACATTTGATTGTGTGTTGTCCAACTCTTGAAAATTCCATATCCATTCACCTCTTTCTATACTCCATTAAGAATACGGATATTCTATCATTTTCACTTTCTGTCGAATACGTTGTATCGCATTATCAATGGATTTCGGTGTCTTATTCATATATTGGGCTATTTGAATATAATTATTCCCTTCTAAATATAATCGTAACACCTCTTTTTCCATTTTACTTAAAATACTCTTTACCTTTTCTTCAAAATCCTGAAACAATTCCTGCCTTATAACGACCTGTTCCGGATCCATATCTTTATTTGCAATCACTTCATCTAAATTTAATCCGGAATCTGAATCTTCAATTGAGAAAGAAATATAATTATTCAGTGGCATATGTTTTTTCCGATTGGAGGCTTCTAGGGCCGAATAGATTTGACGCGTAATACATATTTCCGCAAAATGATAAAAGGACGTTTCCTTCTCTTCTTGAAAATCTCTCACAGCTTTAAACAGACCTATCATCCCCTCTTGTATCAAATCTTCCGGTTCTCCACCTATCAAAAACATCGCATTTGCTTTTTTCCGGACCAACGGTTTGTATTTTTCCATAATATAATCTGCAACCAGACAATCGCCTTTTCGAAGCAGGTATATTAATTTCTCATCGGTATAGCAATTGTATTTTTCCACAATTCGTCTCCAACCATTCTGCTATTTTCTTCTCTGTCTGACAATTTCATATGCCAGTACACCTGTTGCAACAGAGGCATTTAAAGAATCGATATCACCATTCATTGGAATCGAGGCAATCATATCACAATTCTCCGCAACCAATTTACTTACCCCTTCTCCTTCATTGCCTATCACTAATCCTATAGGGCCGGTTAAGTTCAAATCGTACATCTCAGTTCCACCCATGTCTGCACATACAAACCACATTCCAAGTTTCTTTAATTCCTTAATTGTATTTGATATATTCGTAACTTTTGCTACTGGCGTATAATTAATTGCTCCTGCAGAAGTTCTTGCTACAGTAGGTGTCAAACCAACTGCACGTCTTTTTGGGATGATAATCCCATGCGCACCTGCCAGGTTTGCAGTACGAATAATGGCACCAAGATTATGCGGATCTTCAATTCCGTCTAATATGATTACAAACGGAGCTTCTCCTTTTTCCTCTGCCCTCTGTAAAATATCATCCACTGATGCATATTCGTAGGCTGCAGATATTGCAATGACACCTTGATGTTTCCCTGTATCGGACAACTGTTCCAGTCTTTCTTTTGTAACATATTGTATGATACAATCAGACTTTCGTGCCTCTCTTGTTATCGTTTTAACCGGACCATCCATACAACCATCAAGGACAAATAATTTATCTATCGTTTTTCCGGAACGGAATGCCTCCAACACCGCATTCCTTCCTTCGATTTTACTTTCTTCGTATCCCATGTATACTCCTTCTATACCTCAATATGCATTTTATCCGATGCAATTTGAATTAATTCTAAAATACGATAAAACTCATTTTTTAAATATAAATATCCCATTAACGCTTCAAAACCCGTTGCTTTCCGATAATCTTTCATCGTTGCATTCTTTGCCATGGTTGGCGATTTTGCATTGCGTCCTCTACGATATATATCGGCTTCTTCTTCGGAAAGTGAAGTTTCTATGGCATCAATCATTTTCGCTTGTGTCTCAGCTTTCACAATCCGACTCGTACGTTTATGCAACTGACTTGCTTTTGTGTTGCCTTTAGCAACAACCATTGAACGAATCACAAGATCGAAGATACCGTCTCCAATATATGCCAATGTTAATGGGGAATACTGTCGGATGTCCGTATCCGGAATCGAAAAATATTCTTTTATACAAGAATCAATCCCTTTTTCGATTATATCAGTTCCCATACTACACCCTCTCTTGTATCTTTAATTGCAATCCCTTTTTCTAACAGTTCATCTCTGATTGCGTCTGCTTTGGCAAAATCTTTTTCTTTTTTTGCATTCTTTCTTTCTTCTATCTTCTGTAAAATATAAGCTTCCAGTTCTGAATCAACAACATTTGAGTTCTCTTTTAACTCCATGGCTGCCTCCAAAAGATTCAAAGACAATACGGAATCAAAATCTTTTACCAATTCTAGTTTGGTTGTATCGTTCGTATTCGCTTTTAATAAATCATATACGACTGTAATTGCCATTGAGGTATTCAAATCGTTACACAAAGCGTCTTCGAATTTTTCCTTATAATCGGAATAAACTGCTGCATCAAGCTGCCCCTCTGCCTTTAATTCGCTAATCCTTTTTACAAGCTTATTATAGGCAATAACTGCGTTATCCAAATTCTCGTAAGAAAATACCAATGGCTTGCGATAGTGCGACTGCAGACAAAACAATCGATATGCTAGCGGGTTATACTTTTTGCTTTCTAATAACGACACCGTCAAAAAATCACCTTTTGATTTACTCATTTTACCGGACTGGTCATTTAAATGGTTAACATGAAACCAATAATTACACCACTTATGTCCGACATATGCCTCAGATTGTGCAATTTCATTTGTATGATGAGGGAAAATATTATCAACTCCGCCACAGTGAATATCCATATATTCACCCAAATGTTTCATACTTATACAAGAACATTCAATATGCCATCCCGGATATCCTACCCCCCACGGACTTTCCCACTTCAGTGCCTGGTCTTCAAATTTAGATTTCGTAAACCAAAGTACAAAGTCATTTTTATTCTTCTTATTGGTATCTTCTTCCACATCATCTCTAACACCGGTCTGCAATTGTTCCTTTTCAACTGCAGATGAAAACGCAAAATAATCTTCCAGACGGCTTGTATCAAAATAGACATTTCCACCAGCCTGATATGCGTATCCTTTTTCTAAAAGAACTTCTATCATGTGTATAAATTCCGAAATGCAGTTTGTGGCTGGTTCTACCACATCTGGTCTTTTGATATTTAATTTCATACAATCATCAAAAAATGCATCTGTATAATATTGTGCAATTTCCATTACAGTTTTGTGCTCTCTTTTTGCACCCTTTAACATCTTATCTTCTCCCGTGTCTGCATCCGAAGATAAATGCCCCACATCTGTAATGTTCATGACACGCTTTACATAATAACCTATATAACGTAAAGATTTCTCAAGAATATCTTCCATAATATAGCTTCGGAGATTTCCAATATGTGCATAATGATACACGGTTGGACCACAAGTGTACATTGCAATCTTTCCCTCTTCATTTGGCACAATGGTTTCTATCTTTCTTGTTAACGTATTATATAGTCGAAATTTATTCTCCACTTTCATTTGTTCCTTTCTGTTCATTCATATATTTACTTAATTGTAACATCTCATATTCAAGTTCTTCTAAGCGTTTTTGCAGTTCGTGATTGCAAATCTCAAGACTCTTAATCTCATCCAAGACCGGGTCCGGCAGATGTTGCTGATCTAATTCTTCCTGTGGTAATTTCTGGTTGTCACGCTTTACCACTCTTCCCGGAACACCAACTACAGTTGAGTTTGGCGGAACTTCTTCTAAAACAACGCTTCCTGCCCCAATTTTACTATTACTACCTATCGTAAAAGAACCTAATACCTTAGCTCCGGCACTAACCATAACATTATCCCCTAAAGTAGGATGTCTTTTTCCATGCTCTTTGCCGGTTCCGCCAAGTGTTACTCCCTGATATAAAGTACAGTTGTTTCCAATAATTGTCGTTTCCCCAATAATAACACCATTCCCATGGTCAATGAACAACCCCTTACCTATGGTTGCTCCAGGATGAATCTCTATTCCGGTCTTCCTTGCCGCACGTTGAGAAATCCAACGTGCCCAAAAATAGTGACCTCTTTGATATAATTTATGTGCTCTTCTGTAGCTAATCATAACCCGGAATGTTGGATATAAAAACACCTCCATATTGGTATGGATTGCCGGATCACGTTCTCTTATGATTGCAATTTCTTCTTTCATTGTCTTAATAAAGCCCATATTATCACACCCTTTTCAATAAAAAACGGATTATTCCCTCTCTCTAGAGACGAAATAATCCGTGGTTCCACTCTAATTCGAACAATGTTTGTTGTTCCTTATTCCTACGCGTAACGTGCGAAAAACGAATTCGACTACACAAATCTTCTTCATCGAATCTGCTCCCGGATGCACTTTCAAATATCCAAAGTCAAAACTGCTCTCAGCCTGTGACAGTTTCTCTCTTAGACTTCTTAAATATTCTACTCTTTCCGTTCCTTGCATTTAACTATTTGATTTAAAATTAGTGTATGCATGAAATGATTTTTTGTCAAGAATTTTATTTCTTACCGCATCCATTACATGCATTGCAATTTCTATCTTGTGACACCTCTATTGCACTGCTTACATCACGATAACTCAGTAAAGAACATATTGCCTGTGCAGAAATCCCTTCTTCGCGCCCGGTAAAGCCCAGTTTTTCTTCTGTTGTTGCTTTCACATTCACCTGATCGAGATCAAGGCGAAGGGCCTGTGCAATATTCTGCTGCATTGTATCCATATATGGACGTAGCTTTGGTCTCTGTGCAATAATCGTTGCATCCAGATTCTCGATGACATAACCCTTGTCCAAAACCATTTGCCCCACTTGTTCTAATAGTTTCATACTATCAGCATCTTTAAATCTCTCATCCGTATCCGGAAAATGTTTCCCGATATCGCCCAATGCCGCAGCTCCCAACAACGCATCTGAAATGGCATGAAGTAAAACGTCTGCATCCGAATGACCCAAAAGCCCCATTTCATGCGGGATTGTTACACCACCCAAGATAAGCGGGCGACCCGTCACTAACTTATGAACGTCGTAACCAATTCCAACTCGCATTCGAATACCCCTTATGCCAATGCTGCCGTAATAATTGCCATCGAATATACCTCTGAAGCGTTACATCCTCTGGACAAATCATTAATTGGAGCATTCAAACCTAACAGAATCGGACCATATGCTTCAAAGTTACCAAGACGTTGTGCAATCTTATAACCAATATTTCCTGCATTAATATCAGGGAATACAAACGTATTTGCATGTCCTGCAACCGGATTATCCGGGCATTTTGTTCTTGCCACGCGTGGAGATACTGCTGCATCAAACTGAAGTTCTCCTTCTATTGCTAATTCAGGAAACTTATCTTTCGCCTTCTGTGCTGCATTATGCATCTTTTCTACATCTTCTCCCTTTCCTGAGCCAAGGGTTGAATAACTTAAAAATGCAATCTTTGGATCGATTCCGAAAATCTCTGCGCATTTTGCTGTTTCTGAAGCAATCTCCACCAATTCATCTTCTGTTGGTTTAATATTAATTGCACAGTCAGCCATCGCCAATACTTCATTATGACCCGTTGCAGACGGACGAACCAGAATAAAACAAGAGGATACAATTGTATTACCCGGTTTGGTCTTAATAAGCTGCAATGCCGGTCTTACCGTATCTGCTGTCGAATAGGTTGCTCCTCCCAACAAAGAATCTGCTTCTCCCATCTTAACAAGCATAGTGCCGAAATAATTTGCTGCGGAAAGTACCTTACGTGCTTCTTCTTTTGTTACACCCTTGCTCTTTCTAAGTTCACAGAACATATCTATCATCTCGTCCATTTTCTCATAATTAGCAGGATCTATAATCTTTGCACCAGCTATGTTAAAACCTGCCTCTTCTGCTGCCTGTTTGATTTCTTCTTCATTTCCAACTAAGATTGGTAATAAGAAATTACTTGTCAAAAGTCTTGATGCGGCTTCTAGGATTCTAGGATCACTTCCTTCTGTAAAAACAATTTTCTTTGGATTCTGTTTTAATAAATCGATTAATTTTCCAAACATAATATTTCTCCTTCTGCATGTCTATATTCTAAGTATAATTTTATACCCCATTTTTTATAAATACAATCTCATTTTGGCATTTATTTCCTTTGTACTACAAAAAATACGAAAGCAACTGTTCATAACCTTTATTGTCACGATTATTTAAAACAATATCACATATTTGACGATTCCGCTTTTCAGCATCAATTGAAAGAATTCGCAAGGTCTTTTCTTCCGTAGAAAAATCCTCCTCCACTACGCTTTGTATTAATTCTTCTTTATCCTTGTCCACAAATATAATTGCTGTCGGGAAATGACGTTTCATTGCGATTGCTCCACACATATCCAGTGGCATCACCACATGCTTTCCACTATCCAATACTTCCTGAATGTCTTCCTTCTTCGTTCCGTATTTAATTCCTGCATACAGCGTTTTCTCGAAGAAATGTTGTTTCTCGAATTCTTCCTCTGTAATGTAACGATGTTTGTTACTCTTTTTCGTACAATATGTCTTAGGATTTTCAAATTGTTCCATTTCACATAATCTGTCTGCGATTTGTGATTTCCCGGAGCCGGATGGCCCAACCAAAGCAAGTACGGATGGCTGTGTGATTTGTGAAACTTTTTTATGCGAAGCGTTCATAATCTGTTTTACTAATAACACAAATTCACTCATATTATTCACAGACAGCAAACCTGTCATTTTCCAATTCCATGGCTTACGCATCAGAACCGGATATTCTGCCGGCGAGTCTAAAACATTATGTATGGCATCATCCAAAATGATGTCAAAATGCACCAGGTTCTTTGCATTTCCCAGGATAATATTTTCCTGTGGTAATTCCGGAAATGCTTCCAATATTTGTTGTGCACGAATTCCCATAAATTCCGGATAAACCGCAGTAATAAAATAAACATCAGCTATCTGCATTAATTTCAAAATATTATCCCGGGTTTTCTTTGCAACCTTTTGCCGATTATAAAGTTCGGGATTAAAATAAAACTCTTTGATTACTCCGGCTCGTCCCGTATTCTGCCACGAAGTTATATCTGACAGCGTCAACGGCGGATTTATCTGATATTTTTCGTTTGCCATCTCTATTGCAACGTCATTAAACGGTGCCGTTACATCATCCCAATCAAGGCCAATCTTCGGACGAAGCATATATCATTCCTCCCTCAAACATCATATAAAAAAGAAGTAACACAATTTGTGTTACTTCTCTGTCATTCATTTGTAATTAAAACATTGCAAAAATGTTAATAATCCAACTGATAAGTCCAAGTACAGCACCGATAATACCACAAACTAATCCAGCAGTCATCATACCAGTTGAAACACCGTTATTCTTGTTCTTCGCATTAATTGATAGCACAATACCAACAATACCACATATTACACCAACAATTGGAATACAACATCCAAGAACCACTGCGACGATACCGCAAACTAATGATCCAATCTCTACACCACGAGCACTTGGATCTGTTCCCGGAACCTGGTTGTTATAGTTCGTCTGTGATGAATAATCTGTTGTACCATAATTATAAGATGAATTGTTCTGATTGTTGTAATCACCATATGAAGTCGTATTCTGGTTACTGTAGTCGCCATATGATGTCGTATTCTGATTGCTGTAATCACCATATGATGATCCATTCATATTGTTGTCGTAATTACCATTACCCTGATTATTATTATAATCCATAAATTCTCTCCTCTTTTCTATAAATTTTCCATTATCAATTATACTATAAAGACTTTTTTATCACAAGATATTATTTTATTTTTCGACAACAAAATTGAAAATAGTTGTACTCTATTGCATTTCATTGTCAAACTTTGGTAAATTCATGATGCTTTTTTGGATTTCTTCATCCGTAGGAATATAATCCGTAAGTGTTCCATCGTTGTGTTTCTGGTAGGAAACCATATCAAAATATCCGGTTCCGGTCAAACCAAACACAATATTCTTCGCCTCGTTGGTCTCTTTGCACTTTAATGCTTCATCGATTGCCACTTTGATTGCATGACTACTCTCCGGAGCAGGAAGGATTCCTTCCACCTTTGCAAATGTCTGAGCCGCTTCAAAAACTTCGGTCTGTTTCACGGTTCTTGCAGTCAGATAACCTTGTTCGTACAATTCAGACACAATGGAACTCATTCCATGGTATCTCAATCCTCCGGCATGTGTTGCTGCCGGAATATATCCACTACCCAAAGTGTACATCTTTGCAAGCGGACATACCTTGCCGGTATCACAATAATCATACGCATATACACCACGAGTCATACTCGGACAAGATGCCGGTTCTACTGCAATAATCTCATAATCCGCTTCTTTTTTAAGCATTTGACCGACGAATGGTGAAATCAGACCTCCGAGGTTGGAACCACCACCGGCACATCCGATAATCATATCTGCTTTAATATTATATTTATCTAAGGCCGCTTTGGTTTCTAAACCGATAATTGTTTGGTGAATTAATACCTGAGATAAAACAGAACCCAACACATAACGATATCCTTCCTGTTTCGTTGCAGCTTCTACAGCTTCTGAAATCGCACAGCCCAAACTTCCTGTTGTTCCCGGAAATTCTGCATTAATCTGTCTTCCGACTTCTGTTTCCATAGATGGAGATGGTGTTACCTTTGCCCCGTATGTACGCATCACTTCACGTCTGTGTGGTTTTTGTTCATAAGAACACTTCACCATGTAAACCTGACAGTCCAAATCTAAATAAGAACACGCCATTGAAAGTGCGGTGCCCCACTGTCCCGCTCCTGTCTCTGTTGTCACGCCTTTTAATCCCTGCATCTTTGCATAGTATGCCTGTGCAATGGCAGAGTTTAATTTATGGCTTCCGGAAGTATTATTTCCTTCAAACTTATAATAAATATGTGCCGGCGTACCCAGTTTCTTCTCCAAACAATATGCTCTTACTAACGGTGACGGACGATACATTTTATAAAAATCCAAAATTTCCTGTGGGATATCAAAATATGGTGTCGTCTCATCTAATTCCTGTCTTGCTAATTCTGAACAAAAAATATTGGATAATTCTTCCTGCGTAATCGGCTTACCCGTCTGCGGATTCAATATTGGAGCCGGTTTCTTCTCCATATCTGCACGGACATTATACCATTGCTTCGGCATCTCGTGCTCATCTAGATATATTTTATATGGGATATTGCTCATATTCCCGCCCTCCATTTCATTCAATTCATCACAATTATAGATTTATTCCTAATAGGTGTCAAGAATAACTCCGATTTCTATCGTTTTAAAAAGCGCCCAAAAAACCCTGTTTCAATCTTTTTACCGGGGATAATCGGATTCTGTATAATAATCCTCTCCATATCTTTAAAATCTTCATACGTATCAACCACCTCAGGCTCTTCTTTCGTTGTTGACACTTCTTCCGTTAGAGCCGCCGCCTTTGCTTCTTTTTCTTCCTGCTTTTTCCTGCTTAATTCCCGCTGCTCTTGGATGCGACTTTGGACTTCCTCCGCAGAAATTATATTTATTTTCTGTCTTCCACCTTTTGAGATGTTATCTGCCATTTTCGCCCTCCTTCGTGTGTACTCTTACCGGTTGTCTTCCTCCATTGATTAAAGACCACGTCCGCGGAAACAACCTGCTAATAACGATTCCGACTAGCCAGGTGCCTGCCAGAGTCAACAAAATGGTTAATATATAAATAATCCATTCTGCCATCAGAACATGCCCCAATATTTTAAAAAGAATGCGCTTGATTATTTGAACCACCGGATAATGCAGCAAATATATGATAAATGTGTAGTTTTTTATCGGATGATTACACTTTTTTTCTCCCAAACGGTTCACCGCAAGTGCAAAAATCAGAAGAGTCCCAAACACTCTAAAACTATAATAAATCCAGCCTGACTCATTCCCCATCCGATTCTGCCACGCCGCAAGCAACCAGATGCATATAAAGAGCCCTAGAACGATGATCTGCACATAAGTATGTGCAAGAACGTCTGAAACCCGATGATATATCTCATCAAAGAATACTGCACACCAAATTCCGGCAAGAAACAAAGGAAGCCAAAATAGCGGTGTTGAATATCCAATATCAAAGAAAACATTCAACAGATAACTTACGATAAATAAAAGAATCGAAAACAAATACTTTGATTTTTTAATGATTACATAAAACAGTGGTGATATCAGTTGCAGTAAGAATAAAGTGCGAAGATACCACATCGGCGGATTATAACTCCCCATAATAATACTTAACACATTCGTCTTCCAATCTGAACGAAAAGCAGAATCATTGATAAAACCACCCACCACCGGAATGAGCGAGCAACAAGAATAAATAACCATCCATGCAACACTAAACAAAAAATATGGGATCAATAGTGATTTTACCCTGCTCTTTATCTTAGTCCCGTACTGATTCCTAATATTCGTTATATTCCTGTAAAACAAAAATGCACTAATGAAGAAAAAAACCGGAACCGCCACATCCACCATTGTATAAAGCAATGAAAAAACAAAGGATGTATTTTCAAACAACACAGAAACATTTGCATGCAGCATAACAACAAAAATCGTTGCTATTATATTTACTTTTACAATTGCATTGTTGATTCGTTGTTGTGATTGCATTCGCAATTACCCTCTCTTTTTTTGTTTCTTTTTTATTAACTTATATAACAGTTGGTAAAAGTCATCTTTCCTTACGCAGGCGATTATAACTGCCAATAAAACAAATACGCAGCCGCCAATTAAGATTTGAAGCAGCAAACCGATTATATCACTTCCAACCAATCCTCTGCATAAACGTACCACAATCAGCATAACGATACCATCCAAAAAGTAAAAGAAGGAATTCGCCATACTCTTTCCTACCGGCATCTCCTTTCGCACAAACAAGAATTGTACAAACATTACACTAAATTCTGCAAATAAAGTTCCAATAGCAGCTCCCATTGCATAAATGCGTGGGATTAAAATAATATTTAAAATCAGATTAACAGCTGCACCTATCAATGTTGAAGAAACATAGACCTTGTCTTTTTTATATGGAATCAGATATTGCGTCCTCATAATATTAGCCCATGAGATAAAGTAGATTGTCCAATTCAGACAAACCAAAATACTTGAGCTTACGCGAAATTCTTCTCCATAGTATAAAACAATAAAATCCGAACTAACTGCAGCCAACCCAAATACTAAAGCTGTGGAAACCAAATTCACCCAGAAAAAAGTCTTTACAAAATAATGTGCACTTTCCTTTCCTTTTCCTTCCGCAATCATCGCCGTTGTTCGCGGAAGCATCACATTCCCCACGGCCGTAATCAGTCCGATTGGGATACTGTTAATCTTAAATGCATTTTCGTAATATGCAACCTGTGCATAATCAGTCATTGCTCCCAACATAATTTTGTCCATTACTTTGTAGATACTATATGCCAAAACCGGCAAAAACAAAATTAGAATTGGTTTGATTTGCTGTTTTATATATTGAAAATCCGGTCTTTTTAATACAACATTCTTCTTAATATAAAGCCACAAATAGATTTGACTGACAAATGTCCCCGTTGTCATTATTAATGTATAAATCCACAAATCAGACGGTTTATGAACAAGTGCAAAAATCAAAACAACGGTTGCTATTTTTATAATGGTATTTCTTATGACCGTTAATTGAAATTGCTCCATCCCGAAAAACATCCAGCTAATGTCAAATAAACTGGACGCTAAATATATTAATTGTAACCACGGAATAAGACTTCTGTTTCCTACAAAGAAAACCAAATATAAAACATATCCCAATAACACAACCAGATGTGTAAAAATCTGAACCGAATATATGCTCCAAAAATTAAGACTTCTCTGTTGCAGGTTATTCTTTTCTCCTGCAATCGACCGGTTCCCATGCTGACTAATTCCCAGCATTGCCATAAGAATAATGTAATTTACGATGGAATGCGTATACGTATACTCTCCGAGTCCGTCAGCGCCCAACACTCTGGTTACATATGGTGCCGTAATAAGTGGCAGAAATATAATTAAAATCTGATATGCAATGCTATAGACAAAATTCTTTTTTAAAGATGCCATAACCTTTCCTCAACTATTCGGCAAGTGCCATCTTCAAAAAGTTCAATGACGCTTTCCGTTTCTCCTCAAGCAATAAATCCGCTTGTGTATAATCAATTTCTTCCAATACACGTTCTTTCGTGATATCCTTTCCCGCTTTCATGCGATGGGACAAATCTAACATATCAAGAATCGTCTGTGTTCTGTCATCTGATTCATTATGCATTGTACTATCAATAAACCAGAATTTCTTCTTTCCAAGAATAGAAAATACCGTACCATGAAAAGATGTCGTAAGCACCAACTCTGCATGAAATAAATAATTTAAAAATGCAATCGGTCCACTATTCTTTGTTAATTTAAAACCATATTTCTTCGCAATTTTAACCCATGATTTCGCATCCAAAATATAAACCGGCATTCCTAATTCTTCTGAAATACGCTTAACCGTTGTATTGACCTCATCGGAATAATGAAATGCATAATAAAAGATATATTTTTCTTTCGGATTTTGAACCTGTCGTAACAAATCGACATAATCTTCTTTCTTTAAAACCATGGTTGGATCCAACAACACCTCCGGTTTACGCCCAATCATTTCTTCTATCCATCTGGCTCCATTGTTTTCACGGATTGAAATATAATCCAAATCCTCCATATATTCTTTATAACGGGCATAACCCTCCATTGTCTCTACGATTCTTGTTGTTCCAAAACTTGTAGCATATGCTATCTTTTTCTTGTTTTTTACAAAACTCAAAAAATATGCATCATCAAAATCAGTAGTTGCGGTATTCCAAACCTGGTCGCTTCCGGTTAAAAATGCATCGTATTTTTCTTCCAAGACTTCTAATTGAGACGCATTCGAATAAGATTCCTCCGTCAAATCCAAATAGTTGCTTAAAAAGTGTTCATAATCCTTATAATGCGTACGAAACTTGCGATAATAAAAAAGTTTTGCGGCATTATAGAGAATATCCCGCATCTTCTTCGGTTTTCGAAAGAATGCATACATATATTGCTGACCTTCATTGGAAAAATCAATAATCTCATTTTGATATCCCATCCGCTGCAGTATTTTCTGTAACGCATAACTTTGTAGCATGGAACCACAATTATGTGGTGCATGAAATGTAATGGTAGCTGTCTTTTTCATATAATCTTTCTATTCCTTTTCCCTACTTAAATATTCAGCCCATTTTAATACAAATTCAGGCTCTTTATCATAGCTAAATTTCCTTGCAAAAAGACATTCACTGTTCTTTAGCAAGTCCCAGTCCTCCTGCGTAAATGTTTTGGGTGTATACTTATGATTTTCATCCCAAATAATTAATCTGCAACAGGCACGATAATTATCGTCAAAATTTTTATCGTACAAATTCTCTTTATACGGAGAATTGATGCAAACAGTCTGAATAAAAATCTCATCTCCTATCAAACTGTCCTCCAACAAATCTAATATCGACGGCTCCTGCCCCAAAACATAGACCGCAAAAGAATGCGTAATACTACTCCAATTACATCCCTTTTGAATCACGTCGTAGGCAAGTTTTTTTTGTTTTTTAAAAATTTTTTGTACTTTTACCAACAAATCATCCATAAGAAATCTTGCTTTCGTTACGAGTTTCGATTTGGATGCCTTTAACTTTTCCGTATGATAATGACGATACCGCACTCTGTCTAAGATATGTTCTTCCACCTGCGGTTTGTCAAAATGGATAAACTCTTTCCCTTTGTTTTCTTCAAAAAAAGCATGTATCTGTTCATTCGTCTTAATTGGCAAATCAACTCCGGATAGGAAATGATAGTAATCATAATTCTTGGCAATTGCCTGTTTCAAAAGAAACAAAGGACATTGCACCAAGGTGATATCGCCCCATGCAACGGCATATTCATTCCATATTTCTATATGAGCTTTTTGAACTGTGTTTTTTAATCCTTCGAAATCCCAATTTGTAATTTTTTTATCTACGTGCACATAGATCCCATGGTCTTCGTGGTCCAGCAGTCTTAGATTTAACTTTAATAATTCATATTCATTATGCGCAATTATCAGAAACGCGTGCTTCATTCCGCTCTCCCTCCATCACACTATGCTTATTCAGAAGAAGCAATGGTATCGTAAACATCATATATGTTTGTACGATAGACATCATAGATATTCCAAATGGCATACATGCTTCAAATGATGAGTATGCCAACGAAGCTGCTATCATACCCATAATCCACGAATACAGATGACTGTCCTCTTTCGCAAATTTTCTCTTAAACTCTCTATATATGCTAAAAATGATTTTTGCAAATATCAACAAGATTCCAATTCCACCTGCAAGCAAAAATGTCAAATACATATTATGAAAACCTGCCCCGGATGCAACAAAGTCATTTTCTAAAACAATTTTATCAATCCCAAAACCTCTTCCGAATAATACGGTTGGAGTATCAATTAATTCGATTGCCATCGTCCATAAGGTATCTCTTCCTGTTAATCCGGATTTTTCTCGAATCATGTACACATCAACAAACGATTTGATGCTAGGCACGAACAGATAGAGTAACACGACAACAACGCCAAGGCAAATCGTTCCGAAAAATAATCCCTTATTGGATTTCCATTGACAACATAAATACACAAAAACAAAAGCAAATAAAGACACATATGCCGTTCTTGAAAACGTCAATAATAAGTTAATCCCCAAAAAGACATAAATCAGTTTATAGATCACTTTATTGATTCTCTTACTATAATAATAAGATGCAATAATTCCGGCAAGCAACACAGCTGCAAAATGGTTTCTATGTCCCCAAACAGAACAATACGCATTCGACATATTAAAGCCATTTCCATTTCGAAACGTAAAGATGTTGGAATTCAGCTGAAAGATCATTGCATATATCGCACTTAACACAGCTATTATAATCAAAAACTTCAGAATAATATTGATATATTTCTCCGGTTCACTTATACGAATTCGCAGCGGAAATCTTGCAAATACAAACAATGATAACATCCACATAGCAGCTACATAAATATTAGAATTACTAAACTTCGTAAAGGAACTGTATATATACCCACAAAATTGCGTGGCAACGATCGCTAATACCATCACTATATCTGTTCTTGTAAATTTATAACCGGAACCACAATACCATAGAAAACAAAAAATAATAATTGAGTATTCCAGTATTGTACCAATTTTTCCAGTTGATACTATATTCGCTTCAATAAAAGAACGTACAAAACCTAGTACCAACAACAGAATATATAAATTCTGTATTTTTAATTTCACTTGAAGGTTCATTGTGTATTTCCTCTTCTTCTAAACAAACTATATAGGCTCGTAATAAGCACTTCAAACAAGTCACTCACATGAATCAAATAAATCAATATTTTGACTGCTCCGAGCGTTTTCATATATTTTGCAATATAAGTATTCTTCCGAAAACAAACTTTTCTGCTTTTCCACGCCTGATAAATTCGTTTGTGATAATCTTCGTATTTATATTTATTTCTAACTACATAATAATAAAAATTTAAGAAATAATTAAAATCAATCTGTTCCCGATAGATATCTGTCATATGATGATATTCTATCTGTGATTCTATATCCTGCATCATAACAAGTAGTTCCAAATATTTTGGATTCGGCACTCTGGATACGCTATTTGCAGTCCTGCGATATCCATAGAGTTTATCCTTTATTGCAAGGACGCGGGGTTTCTGTAAACCCATACGAATATTTGCCGCCAAATCATCTCCCATAGTAATACAGGGAATATCCTCAAACGGCATTTGCTTTAAAAAATCCATCCGATACAATTTGTTCCATAAGTAATGAGCTTGTCGACGCTCCAGAATACTCTCCAAATAATCCGTTTGCTCAAACTCTCCCGCCAAATATGGATGTTTCATATCATAGCGCTGATTAGCTGACTCGAATATAAAATAATCAAAACAAACAAAATCATAATTTCCTTGTTGTATTCTGCCATGTGCAAGTTCTATGGCATTTTCACACAAAATGTCATCCCCATCCACAAAGAGAAGTTCGCTTCCGTTTGCCATTGAATAACCTTTTTTGCGTGCAGCATTGGCTCCTTGATTCTCTTGTCTGATATAACGAATTCTGGAATCTTTGCTACTAAGTTCTTCAACTATTTCCCGTGTTCGGTCCATGGAACCATCATCTACCATTAGAATCTCGAGTGCGGAATAAGTCTGTTTTTGAATTGATTCCAAACATTCCTGAATTGTTTTTTCAACATTATATCCAATCACAACTACGCTAATCAAATCCATTGACATCTTCCTTATTTTGTATATATTTCCTTTAGCAGTTTTACATTCTCATTAATATCATATCCGTTTTGTGACAACAAATGATGGTTGCGTTCTATATTTGAATATCGTTGTTCCCATAAATCCTTCACGTTGCATCCGCTTATATAATCCACCCATGACTTTGGATTCTCTATCCCGCAAAACGCAATACTCTCTGTTATATCAGCTTCTTTTGATACCTGATCCGAAACTACACATTGCAACGCTAACGCCTGAGCCTCTACTAAAACATACGGTAATCCCTCATATCTGGATGGCAGGACAAGTAAGTCCATAGCCTGCAGATATTCCGACACGTTATGAATCGCCCCTGTCAAGCAGAAAAATTCCTCTAATGCTGCTTCTCTTATTGCGTTTTCAATCGGTTCGCGCAACGGTCCTTCTCCAATCAGAACAAAACGAAACTGCTTCTTGCCTTCATCCCTCAAGTGCTTGGCTAATTCAATCAAAAATTCGTGATTCTTTTGATGCACAAATAAACCAATATGTCCAATCAATAATTCATCGCTTTTGATTCCGTATTTATTCCGTATTTCATTTCTAATGTTTTCATCTAATGTGTAATCTTCTACTTTGACGCCATTCTTTAGAACGGTAAAATTCTTTCTTCGGAACAACCACTCTCCTGCTGCTTGTCCACAAGCAAGACGTCGATTACAGCATAGTTCAAAAAGCGGTCTTAACAGCTTATGCTGTCTCATATGGACACATGTTGTATTATGACTATGTGCAATTCGAACCTTGCATCCCGCAAGTTTTGCAACGAATAATTCTCCCGCCATCGTGCAACTGTTTCCATGCACATGAACCACATCATATTTATTCTTGGATAAAACTTTTTTTACATCTGATAAATATTGTTTTTTATCTCCTCTTCTGTCTGAAACCACATACAATTTTATATTCCGTGCTTCTATTTCTGCCCGAATATCATCTGATACAATTCCCCCGACCAAAATGTCTATCTGCATATCATCTTCCAACATATTTTTAACGTAATTCATGATACACGATGTTATCCCATTTCTTCTTAAGGTTACAGTGTTAATAACCAATATTTTCATCTTAAACTCACTCCCGTCGCCCTTATTTCCCTTATACATCTAATATAACGACATATCAATTCATCATACTATTTTTTATAATGTGTTAACTAATGCGAACTCCTAAAACACGGTTATTCCCTTATCAATCGCCCCCTGTAACATAACAAAAAGAATCTCTTACGAGATTCTTTTGCTGTATTGAAATATACAATTGCACACGACTATGGTCTCTGACCCAAACCACCTTCTAATGTAATGGTCTCTCCTGTCATAAATTTGAAATCCGGTGAAGCAAGCTGTACACATGCACGACCGATTTCTGTCTCGACATTACCATAATGTCCCATTGGCGGCATTTTCACATTCTGTTCAAACGCTTCCGGATATGCCTGCTGGAATTTCTCCAACTGGGCGGTCCAAGCAAGCGGGCATACGATATTAACATTAATTCCGTCTTTTCCCCACTCGGTTGCAGCAACTCTTGTAAGTCCACGGATTCCTTCTTTCGCTGCAGCATATGCACACTGTCCAAAATTACCAAACAGTCCTGCACCTGATGCAAAGTTAATAACAGAACCTTTTGTCTTGGCAAGATATGGATAGCAAGCCTTCATATAATAGAATGTTGCATATAATCCGGAATATAAAGATAAATCAAATTGTTCCGTAGTATGATCTGCCAATGTAACACCCGACGCAGATGCCTGTGCATTGTTAATTAACACATGAATATCTCCAAATGTATCAATTGCCTGTTTTACTACATTCTGGACAACAGCTTCGTTATCTGAACCGGCACTCACATCAGCTTGCACTGCTAATACCTTTATTCCATAAAGCTTCTCCAAATCTTCCTTCGCATCATTTAACTTCTGCATATTACGACCGGTAATAACAAGGTTCGCACCTTCCTTCGCATATGCAGTCGCAATCCCGTATCCGATAGATCCACATGAACCATCACTTAATACTGCCTTTCCTGCACCTGTTATAATTGCGGTCTTTCCTGTTAAAAATCCCATATTGTTTCCTCCTCAAACTAGTTTACAAAAAAATTCTAACATAATGTAAAATTTGCAACAAGCATTGTTTATTATTTCACTATCTTTTAGGACATTATTTTTTCACAAACTTATATAATGCTGAAATTCGTTTGGCACCAAATTTTTCAGTTTGCAGATTCCAACTCGCAGTATTCTTATAATTAACGCATGCCATAATCTTCTTATTTTCCAACCTTAATAAGCGGCACAAAGACCCTTCCAGTTCCATTGCATAACCTTTTCCTCTGTGTTGTTTATCTATTAGCAATCCACTTATAACGGCAAGCCCCGGCCCTTCCCCATATGTATTACATACAGCGACAATCTTTCCTTCTTCGCGTAGAATAAAACTTCTTCCAAAACCATCCCTGCATCGCTCCAAGAATTGATTCAATAAAACTTCTCTTTTATAGACATAGGAGAATTCTTCATCTGCCATCATCATGTCCACAATTTCTTCTATATCTTCTAATTTCGCCACTTCACAGGAAACGACTTCTTGTTCTTCCCTTCCTCGTATATTAAGCAGATGATTCTTCTCTACATAATGTGAAGTCTCAAGCTTCGGATATATTTTATCTCCTATCTCAAATTGTAACATGATAACCCTTGGTTCACAGTTTTCAATATGTGAAAGAACTGTTTGTATATCATATGTATCCGGTTCTTTTGCATAAAAATGCAGGCAATCGTAATACAACAAGTATACACCTGTAATCTCTTTTTCTTCATCATACCATACTCTGACATTTTGATTCCGGATTCCATATCGAACTATATTAAGATATAAGTATGGAACTTTTTGACAATCTGTTGCAATATATTCAATCAGTCTTTCTAACTGTTTCTCATCTCTACATTCTTTTATCATTTCAATCCTCTTAAACATTTTCTACAACTTTAATTCTATCAAATCATGCACTGTTTTGCGCTGTTCTTCCGGTGGCATTACCATGTAGTCTCCATATATAGATTTTAATATGCTATCATAGTTATCCGGAACCTGCAACTTGTGCCCTTCAAACACATGCTTTTGCGAATTTAAAATGTATTCCACATTATAAGTTCCTCTTAAAACACTGGACAAACATAGCACAGACTTCGTTGTTTGCTCATTATACTTAATTGCAATCTGATTTGCTTTTTTGTATAAAAAGCCCAATGGGAAAAATAAATAGAGCAGTCTCAATAACATAGCCTGATATTTTTTCTTCCCCGACCGCGCTTTGATATTAATATATTTTGACATTAATCCCAATCGCCAGAATCGGAATTTTTTATAATGCTTTTCTCTTTCCTTCAAGCCATCCGGCACATAATCCAATGGAAAAATATCTATATAGATACCATGATGAATGTTATGATTGGACAAAAACGTTTCTTTAAATACCGTATCATTCATTCGTATTTTGTCAAACAAATAATAGTATTCTTTATCGGTATCATGTGTTTGATAAAAATAACGATTTCCCAATTCTTCTTTACATATCTGCCGAAAGCGTTCATAATCGTCTCTTAACATCCAAATATCGATATCATCATCCCATGGAATAAAACCATTATGACGTGCTGCACCTATTAATGTACCATACGCCAACGCATACCGGATATTATGCTTCTCACACAACCGGTCCACTTCCAACAAAATCTCTAATTCCAATTCCTGAACTTTTTGTCGTTGTTCTTCTGTCAGTTTCAACTTTTCCATATAAAGAATACTCCTTTATGTATAACTTAAATAAAGGGATCTTGCGACCCCTTCTGCATGAATGGAAATACCAAAATTTCCATTCCCGTTATCATACCCCCATTTGAATAAAACTCCGTATCGTCTGAATAATTTGGTTTTCTTCCGATACATACCTCTCAAACTCATATGTGTAAGATTCTTTAATCTTAATTGCCATATCATCCATATGTTCACACATAATCACATAACGTTTCATCGAAAAATCCTTCGCTATCTGGAGTTGATGATTATCCACATGTTCTTTGTATTCCGCCAATCTTGGCACAACAATAATCGGTTTATGATTCTTTAAACCTGATATAATGGTTGCAATTCCACTATGTGTTATCATTAAATCGCACGTTTTTACTTTCTCTTCAAAGACATCGTCCTCCAAGAAATCTGCATATGTATAATTCTTCGGTATATAGGATGAATTCCCTCTCTGGGCAAACACCTCTTCTTGTATGATCCCTGATTCGATTAGTTCATCAATCTTCTCAAATAATCTATTAAATTCAAATTTCTGTGTTCCAACTGAAATAAATATCATTCTATTGCCCTAAAAAACCTTACCTACATATTTCGCCTTAGGATACCGCTCCAGTAATTCCGGCCACTGAACAAAAAATAAATCTGCAAACGGATATACCCATCTCCCCGTCATAGACAAATCATTAATCCGGGCAAACGATTCAACATAAATTACTTTCACTCGTTTTAATTTCGCCAGCAAACAAAACGGATATGCCAATAAAGCTCCTGTTGTTACAATTGCACGCGGTTTTTCTTTCTTCATAATGGATGATGCTTTACGAAATAATCTCAAAAAATTACGAATAAAATGTTTCTCATGTCTGTTAATCTGAGGAAGATAATATGTATCGTCTTCCTTCCTCTCTTCTGATTGGTTCTTACATTCCGTCACATAGACTGTATCATATTCTCCTGCCAATTCACTCAGACACATCAACTCTTCCCAATGGCCTCCCGTTGATGCCACAAACAACAATTTCATGAAACTCTCCTTAAAACATTCCTAACTAATCCGCTAAAAACCGCATTATCACATAAATAGTATCTCTTTTCTTATAAAAAGTCAATCGAAACCAGATGTTCCCAGTTCTTCTTACTGACTCCACCTATAATACGTGATAATGCGGCAAAAAGTTTCATTTTTATAGTTGTGGTTTAAAACTTGGCATCAATTCCAGTTTAAAAAGGTTGGCCTGGTGCTTTTGGTCAATCCGTTCTTTTTTCTTTGAGTCCTCCATCACGCCTTCTCGGATATAGCGATCCAATTCTGCATAGGTAAATCCCAGATTCTCTTCATCTGTTTTTCCACACAGCCCATCAATTGGTGTTTTTTCTACCAATACTTCCGGCAACCCAAGCAAATGTCCAATTTCCTTAATTTCGGTAACCGTCAAATGCGATAACGGAGAAAAATCACCAGCGGCATCTCCGTATCTGGTAGAATATCCTACCCAGTCTTCTGACAGATTACATGTATTTACGACTCTTCCATTATTTGATTGGCTTACTGCATATAATGTTGACATTCGAATTCTTGGCGGAAGATTTGTTTTCGTTTGTTCACTGACATCCATAGTCTTTGGCAATGCAGATAACAATCCATCCATAGCCGGTTTTATATCCACCAGATAATGAGATATCCCCAAATGACGAACCAATAAATATGCCATATCAATATCATGTTGTTCTCCACATGGCATCAACACTCCAATCACCCGTTCTTTTCCTAAAGCTTCAACACAAAGTGCTGCTGCAATTGAACTGTCTTTCCCTCCTGAAATCCCAACAATTGCATTACAGCCTTTTCCATTTTCCTCAAAGAATTGTCGAATCCATTCTACACATTCATCTTTTACTTTTTTTGCATCAAACATTAAAATTCACCACCATTCAGATTTTGTCTAATTTCGTTTAGTGTATATTCCTTTATCATCTTTCCGTCTTTAAACACTGTTTTCAGCAAATTGCCTTCCGGAATTGTATCTTTTGTGTACCCATCTCTATATTTTAATTGGCCATTCTCTTCATATACATAGCAAAGACCTTTTTGACTCTTCTTAAAGCCTCCGTCTTTTGGATTTTTGAAAACCGGATAGCACTTTCCATCCACTTCTGCATAGCATGCTTTAATGCATGAACTGAATGTATCTCTTGTGAATGGTTTTAGTATATTTTCTTCTTCTAGGCAATGCATAGAGAAAGAACCTACACCTAATACCACATTGGAACACGCAAAACCTGCCTGTTTTAATATTTCATAGATCTCTTCACATCTTTGAACGGTAATACTGTCTCCATAAATTGCCTTAACATGAGGATCTAATACTTTATAGCCTTTTGAATTTATCGTTCCTCCAAACTGTTCCCATAGTTTGAATACTGTCTGCGTTACAACTTCAACACAGTCCCCGCTATCGCCCCTCATTAACATACAACCATTGTGTGCCATGATTTCATCATGTAACTGTGGAAGAATATTGTCTATCACATTCCAATAATCATAACTATCCAATACACAAGAAAAACTTGTATTCGGATATAATTCTGTCAGCATTTTTCGTAAAAATGTAATCTCATCTCCATCCACAGCATAGTTGGAGCACATAACAAAATGCTCTGTCGATACCGCTCCATATGCAACCGGCTCACTTACACAATCACACTGGAATATATTTTCCAAATATGGTATTACAGGAACAGTTGCCGTATTAAGGAACGATAAACACCAACCAGCCCCTGCCTTTAAAGCCGCATCTACACACATGTCCCCACGGAAATCAAATGCTCCTAATGCTTTTGCTCTTGGAATATTATCCTCTACTGTTTCTGCATAATACTTATTTACAATATCCCGGTAGGTCTTGCCAACAGTTGCCGTAATCTGCGGATACCACATTTCAGCAGAAATCAAACTCTCCAGTGCTTGCGGAAGCCACGCAAAATCATCATGTGTATTCGTAATCCCAAACATCGGCACCTGCACCGGAACCATTGTTCCTTCCGGAAGGGCAATAATTTCTATCGGGAGATAACCTAACTTATGTAGGTTTCTAATCTTATCCGTATCGTAAATCCCTTCTCCAAGAGATGCATCTAATACACGTTTGTATTCTGCAACAACCTCTTCCTCCGGCTGATTGAAAAAATAATCCTGAAAATAATCAATCAACCATGTTTTGCAAAACATTTGAACTCCGAACATTACAACTTCATTCCAACGCTTTATTCTGCTCATTCTCGGTGTGTAATAAGACATTGACTTTGTCATTTTCGGGTGAATCATGTCACTATGTACGGTTTTATAAAAATCACACAATAACATTGGATTAATTGCTTTTTTCATTACTCATTCCCTCTTTCTTCCTATAATGTAATTACCTCTATCTTACTATGCTCCTTCGTGAAAATACTGTTTGTCGTATATACTCTTTGGAACAACCCTTCTGTTAAAACTTCCCCTTCTAAAATGGTATTCTCACAATGCGTAATATAAAGATAGATGTGTTTCACGCCTAATTCTTTTAGTTTTTTAGCTGAAAATATAAATGTTCCGCCTTTTGAACAAATATCATCAACAATTAAAACATCTCTTTGCACGATACTTTGCACGTCTCCTGATATATCCAATCCTTGTATTTGACCGGTTTCCCAATCCCTCTTTTTTATCCCAAAGACATACGGAAGTTTAATCATAGATGAATAACGTTTTCCTGCTCCTTCATCCGGATAAAACAAAAATGGCTTACTACCTTCTTCTTCTTCAATCTTTTTAATAACAGTTTCTATTAAATGTTTTGGTCTTTGAACACAAATACGGTCAAATAATGCTTCGCTTACACTAGAGTGCGGATCTAAAACTGTTACGCGATGAAAATTGAGACTGTTAATTAAATTTGCAAAATATTTCAATGTAAAAATATCTTTCTCCTCTTTCACCCGATCTTGGCGTGCATTTGGAATATATGGCATATAAAGTTCAATCTTCTCACATCCGTTTGCCCGCAAATGACTTACAAGATACCACAGTGCAACAGTTTCTTTCTCTTCCTCAAAAAACCATTCCATATGTGTTATTTCAGTCTTTGGTACCTCTATTTTAGTTAACATGGTCCCATCCGGAAATTGTCCTATTTGTATCGGTTCTCCATTAATTTTAATCATAATACCTCCTTAGGCAACTGTAATCTGACACATTTGCATTGTTTTCAATGCCGCATCATGTGTTTGTGGTGTAACGCCTGCACAACAAGCACTGTCTACCGTAATCATTATTTCCGGCAGATTTGCTTTTAATAAAAGTGCGTTAGACACTACACAAATATCTGTACACAAACCAACCAGTTCTATCTGGATATTGTCTGTATCATAGTTCTCCTTTATCATCTCAGGTAAATTAACTGAACCAAATGTTACCTTTTCTACTATTTGATACTCCTTATCCTCAAGAGCCTTCTGTACTTTCTCATTTAACTCCCATCCCTCGGTTCCTTTTATACAATGTTTAACCGGAAGATTCTTGCCCTCACTAGTCTCTAAATAATTATCAAAGTGTGTATCATAGGTTACAAAAATATCCCCTTCAAAGTTTATTATTTTATTTACCACATTATCTACAATGGAAACTGCCTCCGGTGTTCCTAATGCTCCATCCACAAAATCCTTCTGCATATCTACTACGACTAATATTTTTTTCATATTTTTTTCCTCCTATATAATCTTGCCGGTCTATGTGATTCTCCCTCTGTATATTCATCTGTTTCTTCTACATCACCGGCAATTTTTCTACGGTAGTTAGCGGTAAGAAGTGTTGTATCCATAAGTGTTTCTTGAACCCGCTGCATTTCTGTCAGAGTAAACTTCTCCGGGAGAAAATCAAACACAACTTCAAGCTTCTTTGATTCATATCTTAGCAATGTCAGCGCCGAAGCAATCAGTTTCGCATGATCAAACGCCAATCCATCATTTTTAATTACTTCAAAATAACTTCTCCCAAACTGATTCCTTATCATCTTTAGTTCCGATGAAAGTGTAATCTTTGAACAAGTAAGTTTTAATTGATAATGTTCATCCTGCTGAGCTTGAAACTCCACTGTAAACCACTTTGCATCTACTGCGTCATTCTCACTTTGCAACTTGTTTTCATCCCTGCTAATAACAGACACATATGCGTTTGAAATCACTCTCCCTCTTGGGTCTCTGTCTAAATCACTAAAAGTTCCCAACGGCATAAGTGCCACCGGAGTAAGACCGGTCTCTTCCCTCATCTCTCGCAATGCACATTCTTCAATCGTCTCATCTGCCCTTAAAAATCCTCCCGGTAAAGCCCATTGATTCTTAAAAGGATGTTCTCCTCTTTGAATCAGAAGAACCGCTAATTGGTGTTTCGGCGAATTCTGCATTGTAAACGAAGCAATATCCGTTGTAACAGAAGGCCTCTCATAATCCTCCAAATGATACGCAGCAAAATATAATTCTTCTTCTGTTTTCTTGTCCATGTTATCACCTCGCAACTTATTTTCATTTTGATATTATCATTATGATAATAAGTTGTCAAGACCTTTTTTTACCATTTTGTATCAATTTTTAATCTTTCTTTGATTAATCGTTTTGCCTCCACAAATCGCTCCATATAATCACCATCTATTATGTGATAGGCTACATTATATTTATCTAACAATTCCTTGATTTTTTTACTGTATTTTTTTCTATCTGCTTTAATTTTTTCGTTACGAGTTCCATCTTGCACAAACGCGACTGTCGGTTCTAAAAAAAGGATTAAATCCCATGTAGTGATTGAATGAATCGCTTCAGCCAATTTTGTACACTTTAATATTTCCCGCTCATCTTTCAATAAAAACTCGGCGTAAAATAGAGTTGTTATAGCATCCGTATCAACAAAAAGAATCCGATTACTTTCTTTCATTGCATCCATGACATGAATCTTCTGTCGAATCAAATTCTCATAAAGATCTCCTGCCATCATAAAGTCTTCTCCACCTGCATACTCACATGTATCTCTTCCAACTTCTTCAACATAATTCGAATTATAAGCAAGGGCTAAATTCTGTACCAACGTAGACTTACCTGTACTTTCACTCCCCAGTACCAGTACCTTTTTGGTATAATATGGTTTACATACATCCGGTATGTAATCCCAATGATTACTTGCCCAGTCTCGAATCTCAGTCGAACTAATCGGAACTTCTTTTCTTTCAAAATAGATCACTTCCGATTCCGGAGAATAAAGGCTTTCGAATCGATTGGTTCCCTTATAATCATCTCCGCAGAACACTGCATCAATTGTCTTGCCTATGCATTTTTTGATATCATTTGCCCCCTTTTCCCAATAATAATCCGTATTATACTCCTCTTTACTAAGAGCTTTGTCCTCTATCATAATAATCTTAACATTTGGTAAATGCCGTGTACTGTTTAAAATCCAACGATATCTAAGTTCCTTGCAGGTGCTTTCTCTTCCTTCGCACCAGCTTATCATTACATAGAGTTCCTCGCACATCGATGCTGCTTTTAAGATGTCATGAATATGCCCAATATGTAATGGATCAAAAGAACCTCCGTACATCCCTACTTTATATCTCATAGTTCTGCAAACATTCTCACACTAACAAGCATTGCTGCAACTGATGCTATCGTTGTAAAGGAATCAACCCAAGGCAATGCATCACCCAACTTTACCAACACAACTGCATACGCAACTGTCGCAAGCATAATTAAAATTATTGTACCCAAGCGACCGCTCCAACTCATATGCTTCTTTATCACTTCTTGGGTTTCTTTATTCATATGTTTTTTCCATACAAAAAAACCAACAAACTGCATCGGCACATAGTAAATAATATTTAACATTGTTTCTCCATACAACGCAGCTTCAAATGCTATAATTGCATATAGTATACAATTTACCAATCCAAAAACATACGCAGACAGTTTTCCTTTCCCTGTACATACCACACAGGCAACACCAGTGGTCGCCGACAGAATCCCCATCAAACTATCTCCCCAATATATACTAAGCCCGGCTATAACCATACACGCCAGAAGTAACCACACTACCTCCCATTTTTTCCAACCTTTGACCTCATTTAACAAAAAATCTTTCACGTATCTACTCCCTATTTATACATAACCCACTTCATTTGTGGCAATACTATTAAAAACATTATTGAAAGGACCGCTTATGAAAAAAGACAAAAAAGATACAAACAATCCAACCATGGACGATGACTATTTATTCGCAGCATCGACCGGAGACTGTACCGGTTTGATCCCGGGCATTATCCATGATGAAACAGAATTAGAAAACTATGAAGAATTGTATCCTTTTCTTCCTCGTCAAAACCGGAAGGACGAATAGTTCTTTCGGTTTTTATTATATCAATCTTTATTACAAATAATTCCATTCATAAGTATAACATTTTTTCCCGAAAAAAAAAGAAAAACACACTCCCTCTTAAGAAGTGTATTTTCCTTTCTCTATATCCTTATTTCATAACTTTTCCTGCTACTACCTGATATTCTACGCCTTCGAATTCTACTATTCCTGTAAATGAGAAGTCTACTTTTCCATCTTGAATATACCACGTTCCATACCAGTTCGAAGCAATTCCATCAAATGTAGTATCAACAATTCCCTGATTTACATACCACCAGTCTCCATTGTAAAGCCCAACACCGGTTACGGTGGTATCTACATATCCGTTCGTAATATAATATACGACACCGGATATTTCCATAAATCCGGTTGTTCCAAACTGTACTGCTCCATCCTTCACATACCAGGTACCGTATTCATTCTCAGCAAGACCTGTATAGGCAAAATCTACATATCCGTCTTCAATATACCACCATCCATACCAGTTGCTTGCAAGTCCTGTGTAACTTGTGTCTAATTTACCGTCTTTGTAGTATACCCAGTCTCCTCTATAAAGACCAACGCCTGTTACAGTTGTATCTACATATCCATTTGTGATGTAGTATACTTCGCCTTCGTATTCATAACTGCCATTATAAGAAAAATCAACCGCTCCATATTTTACTACCCAAGTACCATACTCGTTTGTCGCAAGACCGCTATACATGGTATATTCTCCTCTTGAGAAATAATGCCAACTTTTACCCTTTTGCGCTAAACCATCTACATAGAAACTAACATCCATGGAGTATCCATTCCCACAATCATAAACGTATCCGGCACCTTCTAGCACCCCTGCATTTACAGTCAAATTGCCATTCTCATCTATTGTTGCGTTATGTAGACTTTTGATTTTTGTCAAATCAATACTTGGATTCATTTCCTTTAAATTAACTGTTGTATTAGCCGCTTCTGCTTTGTGTATCCCATCTATAAAGAACATTCTTCCACTTTCACTCGGCTCCATTTCCGGTAAATCCAACGCGGTTAGAGATGCTCGAACACCCAAATATTCTAATTTGGTGCATTCTGATAAATCAAGTGTTTCTAATGCATAACAACTGTCAATCATTAAAAAACCTAATTCCGGTGTTTTCAGATCCAAAGTCGCTAAATCCCAGCAATTGATTAAACTAATCTTAGAAAAACTTGTTCCCTCAATCTCCAACGAATTCATATTGTAGCAATTACCAAGATAAACCTCTTTCAATTTTGGATTCGATTTTAATTCTAATTCAGTACCGTAATAACTATTTAATGCCAGTTTCTCAAGTTCTGTAAAATGCTCTATTCCTGTAATATCTCTAAATCCACCGATGTAATCGGTAATAGATAATTCTTGAATTCCAGCTTCTTCTTCTGACAACCATCCGTTTGCATCTTTATCAATTGCATATGATACGTAAGAACGGAAATCATCATCCGGAAAATTCGCTGCATTAATCTCAATGCCTTCCCCTTCCATTGTTTTACCGGATGTGTTGGCAAAAGCCATTTGTGGAACCAACATTGTCATCATTGACAGGGTTGCCACTCCTCCTAACACACTTTTTTTGATTGTTGTTTTCATTAACATATTCCTCCTTCTTTTGATAGTAATACTTTACCAATACTTACTATTGCTTCTCAAGAAATTCCTGAATATTTAATATATTTTTTATAAAATCGAGACATCTTGTAATATCCTCGTAATATTTTCCCTATCATCAGAAAACCGATGCCTTTGAAGCATCGGTTTTCTCTATCTCTTTATTTCACAACTTTTCCTGCTTCGACCTGATACTCGATTCCTTCAAATTCTACTGTTCCCGTAAATGAAAAGTCTACTTTTCCATCTTGGATATACCAGGTTCCGTACCAGTTTGACGCAATTCCATCAAATGTAGTATCAACGATCCCCTGATTTACATACCACCAATCTCCATTATAAAACCCGACACCTGTTACGGTTGTATCAATATATCCGTTTGTGATGTAATAGATTCCACCGGAGATTTCAATAAATCCGGTTGTTCCAAACTGTACTGCTCCGCCTTTTACATACCAGTTTCCATATTCATTTTCTGAAAGTCCCGTATAGGAAAAATCAACATATCCATCCTTAATATACCACCAACCGTACCAGTTACTTGCAAGTCCGGTATACGCTTTATCTAACTTTCCTTCCTTAAGATACACCCAATCTCCATTGTATAATCCAACACCAGTTACAGTTGTGTCAACATGACCATTCGTGATGTAATATACTTCATCTTCATATGTATAGTATCCGTTATAAGAAAAATCTACATAACCACCTAACACCAACCATGCTCCATATTCATTTTCCGCAATCAAATCAAGCCAATCCACATTCCCCTTTGAATAATAGGCCCATACACCATCTACACAAGCAAGACCCTCTGTATAAAATGCAACCTCCAAAAAGATTCCATTCCCACAGTCATAAAGATATCCCGCACCTTCTACCGCATCTGTATGAACGGTCAAATTTCCGTTTTCATCTAATGTTGCGTTCTTCAGGTTTCTCACTTTGGTTACATCCAAATAAGGATCAACCTCTTTTAAATTAATTGTGGTATCTGGCTGTTCTACCGTATGCTCGGCTCTTATAGTAGACGGAATAACTCCCTTATTATGACTCAAATCAAGAGAATACATCTCCGACATGACACTTAGAACAAAACCATCACCACAACCTGACAAATCCAAATGCTTTAGTTCATTGCATTCCATAATTAGCAACTCCCCTAAATTTGGCGCCTCTAACTGCAAATCCGACAGTTTAAGACAATACATTAACGTTATCTCGTCATAATCTAAACCACTTAATTCCAATGTAGCCAGTTCCGGTGCTATCGCAAGGGAAAACGTTGTGAGACCGGTAAATTCACTAAGATCCAGTTCCGTTCCACCATAATAATGAATGTGTAATTTCTCTAGATCCTCGAAATGCTCCAAACCTGTCAAATCATTTATCCACATATCCTCCTGATACACATGCAATTCTGTTTTGGATCTTTCAGTTTCTGATAATGACTGGTTCTTGTCAACGTCGATTTCATCCAAAATGTACTGACGGAAACCCGCATCTGGGAAATTTAATTCATTTATTGCTATCTCAGCTTGTTCTGTTGCACCTGTGGTATTCGCAAATATATTCTGCGGATTCATTGCAACCAATATTGCCAGTCCTGCCACACCTCCCATTACACCTTTTTGGATTGCTTTGTTTTTCATAAATTGTTTCCTCCTTATTATTAAAATTTATTGTTATGCTTTAAAGCAAATTGTTACATTCATTAGAAATCCGTTTCCGCAATCATATGTATACTTGGCTTCTTTCACATTTTGGTCTGTTAGACGCAGCGTTCCCTCTGAATCAATCGTTGCGTTTGTCAAATTCGAGATTTTAGAAAGATCTATATTTGGATCATTCTCTTTCAAATTAATTGTATTGTCAGCCGCTTCTATCTGATGTGTTCCGGTTAGAAAAAAACGAATCCTAAGGCTATTTTCTATGTAGTGATTTTTCATCTCACTTAAATCTAATGAAAAAAGGGGAGCATCTATTGTTAATTCCTGCATCTCCTTGCAAGATGATACGTCCAACGTCTTTACCCGATTCTCCTCACACAAACGGAATGATACTAAATTAGGTGTATCTAACTGAATGGATTCCAGTTTTCCACAACCATAAATATTAATTAAATCATAACTTTCTCCTTTAAAACTTAGTGAAACCAGATTACGACAATACGCAATCTGAACATTACTTAAGTATTGATTCTCATCCACATTTATTCGCGTTCCGTTATAACCGCTTATTGATAGCTTCTCAAGACTTTTGAAATACTCAATTCCGGTTAAATCTTCAAAACCCTCCATAGCACTAATGCTCATTTCTGTAACAGCAGTCTCTTCCTCTGACAAAAAACCATCGTGGTCTGTATCAATGTCAGATAAAATATACTGTCTGAAGAATTCATCCGGAAAGTTTTCCTCATTGATTACTATACCGGATGTATCGGTTTGTCCCGAATCATCCTTCGATTTGTTTTTTAAAAAAACAAATGCTCCTACTGCAAACACTGCAGCACATCCAATAACACTAAGTATCATTATGTTTTTTTTCATATCATACTTCCCCCCTTTTTCATTATAAGCCCACTGTATCAATCCTCCTTTTTTCTTTCAAGAAATCCTATCATATTTAATGATTTGTAATATTACTGAAAAAGTTTGTAATATTTGTGTAAAAAATGGAACGTTGACTTTTGCTCGAACATATGATAACTTTGTAACTGCAAATAAAATATATTCTTCGGGGCAGGGTGCAATTCCCTACCGGCGGTATAGTCCGCGACCCACTTTTAGTGGCTGATTTGGTGCAATTCCAAAACCGACAGTTAAAGTCTGGATGAGAGAAGATAGATCCATTATGAATTCGAATTTATAATTTCTATTCTTATATCAATCGATGCCCGAATCCGGCATCGATTTTTTATTTGGATAATATCTTCATACCGAAAAAGAAAGGAACGAAATATTTATGAAGAAAAAAATCCCAACACGTCAAATTGTTCTTACCGGTATGCTTGCCGCAATTGCCGGTGTACTCATGTCCTTTGAGTTTTCAATTCCATTTATGCCACCTTTTTACAAGGTTGACCTAAGTGATGTCCCATCTGTTATTGCCCTATTCGTTGGTGGGCCGATTTCCGCAATCTGCGTCGAAGTCATCAAAATCTTAATTAAACTATTTACCGTCGGCACAAACAGTATGTATGTAGGAGAGCTTGCAAACCTGCTCGGAATCCTACTCTATATTCTTCCTGTTTGGTTTGTATACAAAAAGATGGGGAAAACCAAAAAGGCTGCTATTGTTGCACTCAGTATCAATATCCCGGTTCGAATTGCCTTCTCCGTATTTTTGAATGCATGCATTACGTTACCTCTTTATGCAAAAGCAATGGGAACGTCATTAGATACTGTTGTTCAGTCTGTAAGCACCGCCAACCCATATATTGACAATCTGTTTACATTCCTGATACTTGCAACCATACCATTTAATCTTATTAAAATTGTTATCAATTACTTCCTTGGATTTTTCCTATATGACCGTCTAAAAAAATTAAAACTAATTGGAAAGGAAGAATAACCGATGTTAAAAAATTACCGTGATTTGACACGTCTTGAAATGGAACAAATTAACAAAGATGAGACCATCATTCTAATTCCGGTTGGCTCTATCGAGCAACATGGAAACCAAGCACCTCTTGGGACAGACGATATCATTGCAGAAGCTATGGTCACTGCAATTGAGCAGGCTTTAGAAGATGCACAGGAACCGGATTTCCCTATGTTGGTGTTTCCTGTTATTCCTGTCGGATTAAGTACAGAGCATCGCAACTTCTGTGGTTCTATCACACTTCGACCTGACACGTATTATCATCTTCTTTATGATATTTGTACCAGTCTGGCACATCACGGATTCAAAAAAATAGCATTTTTAATCTGTCATGGCGGAAATGCACCTATTATACAGGTGTTAAGCCGCGAGCTTCGTAGTGAACTTGGCATCTCTCCATTCTTCCTCTCTTCCGGTGCATTTAACCACCCGGATGTAAAAGCAACAATTTCAGAAGGAAACATCTGGGATTTTCATGGAGGAGAAATGGAAACTTCTATGGTCATGGCAGTTGATGAAAGTCTGGTGAAATTAGAAACGGCTCAAGCCGGTATTCCTACCTCTTTCGAACATAATAAGGCACTTCTTCCATATGGCAATGTATCGATTGGTTGGGTTTCCGAAGATTGGAAAACTAAAGACAATGTTCCAATTGGCATCGGCGGTGACCCTTCCGGTGCAACTGCCGAAAAAGGACGAATCATTCTCCAGACAAGTGCCAAAGCTCTGATACCGGGTCTTTTAGAAATTCGAGACTGGGTCGGATAACACAAAAAAGTTTCCACAGTCTGTCTCTATGACTTTGGAAACTTTTTTTTTCGATAAAATTTTCCTTTTGTAATTATCGTTCCTCCATTGCATTCATAGGGAACCTCTTTCTCGTATACAAAGCCTAATTTTTCGATGATTCTTTGCGAAGATTTATTTTCAACCGCATGTATTGCAATAAACTCTTCTAGCTGCAATACCGATTCTGCATAATTCATTACTCGTTTCATTGCTTCTGTGGCATATCCTTTTCCCCAATATTTGCGTCCCAAATTATAGGATATATCCCAATTCAGCTCTTCCTCATTGTAATAAATCAAACAGGTTCCGATTATCTGTTTCGTCTCCTTTAATACAATAATCCAACGGTACCATGTGTCACTCTCATACATGTTTCGTTCATAATCTATGAATTCCTGTGCATCCTCAATCTTATCACTCGCCTTCCAATACATATATCTGGAAACTTCTTCATCTCTCATCCAACAATCAAATACGGATTGTACATCCCTCGGATCAATCGGCCGTAAACATAGGCGTTCTGTCTCTAAGTATGGTGTATTCATAATACTCCTTTCTGCAGTTTTGTATATCATTTCACATATACGATTATAATCTACAAAGGTGTCTGCCATTACGACAAACACCTTTCCTCTCTCTTATGAATTTGTAATTCTTTATTAAAACATCATAAAAATATCCAAAATCCAAATTACAATCACATATATCTTTACTTTTATTTCATAAGCTTTCTTTAATACAGGGGCTAATGCAAGAGATGTACATGCAATACTTGCTATCGCAAAAATAATTGCCAAAAATAATTGTCCCATATTGGCAAAACCCACAAAAAAAACTGTGCATCCCAACCATCCCCAGAAAAACTGCGGACCTGCTTCCAAAGTGTACAATACATACTTCCCGTAAAACGGAATAATACTATACCACCCTTCCTCACCATATTCTCGAAATAACAACCACATTAAAGCAATTAAAATAATTAATAATATCATAACTATCCTCTTTTTATTATCTTATGTACAAACAGTATACGTTATTTCTTCTGGTATTTCAACATCCAAACATATGCTATAATACTTTTCCGTTTTCAATTTGATATGTAACGTAATTCTCCTCATAACTTCCTGTATACGAATAATCGATCTTACCTGCATAAACATACCATAAGCCATCCTCTTTTTCTGCGATGCCGCAGAATAATGATGGTTGTCCATCCATATAATACTCCCAATCACCACGTTCCGTATTATATATCAGTCCTTCTGTAAAAAAACGAACAACCAGTGAATTCCCTCCATATCTGTAAGTATATCCGGCACCTGTCTTCTCGTCTGCATGGATTGTCAGATTCCCGTTCTCATCCAGTGTCGCATTATGCAAATAGCTAATTTGTGATAATTGGATATCGGGATCCAGTTCAAATAAGTTTATCACCTTCTCCGAAACTTCGGTCTTAATGGCACTTGACATGTAACACTCCTCTATCTTTCCATCAAACTCAAATGATAACAAAGAAGCATTGGAGCATGCGACACGAGTTAAATTCTCACAGGCAGATAAATCTAAACTTTTTATTACTCTACAATTACTGATTGTGCATTCTTTTAAATTAGGAGCATCTACTTGCACATCTACAAGATTATTACAATAACATATCTCAAGTATTGTACAGGTCTCTGATGTAAATTGCAATGTGGTAAGGTTTTCTGCCCATTCTATACAAACCTTATTCAAATTGGGAAATCCGCTCAAATCCAAATCATCGCCATAGTAATATCCAATCGTTACGGTTTTTAATTCTTCAAAATATTCCAACCCTTTCATATCTGTAATATTAGGTAAGATTAAATTAGAAACATTTCGTTCGTTCTCGCTTAATATTTTGTTATGATCCTTATCTACACGCTCTAATACAACTGTACGGAATTGCAAATCCGGGAAATTCGCTTCATTAATTAAAATAATTTCTTCCTCCGTTGATTCCGCATCCTGATTCGGCTTTGTCTTCAACAAGAAAAACAAAGACAACAGAGCCATGAATACTGCAACAATTATAACGATAATTATAATCCTCTTTTTTATGGTTTTCGTTTGCATATTAGTCCCCCCTCTTATTATGGTAACATCATAACAACTCCGAAAATCATTTTCAAAAAATTCGGGAAAAATTAATATCTTGTAACAACTCTGAAACATCAGGAAATAATTTTGTAACAAATTACAATTGTCATTCCTTCATTACAGAATCATGACAGATGACACTTTGAGAACTCAGTGAAATAAATTATTCTAAAAATAAGAAAAGGAGGAAAAAACATGGGTATTATATCTTTATTATTAGGCATTGTTGGGTTTTTAACAACAGTTCCTTCAATTCTAGCTATAATCAATATTTCTAACGATTTTTGTTATGCTACAAGTATTACTATTTTTGCTATCGGAATTTCACTCGTATCAATTATTACAGGAATCACATCAATTATCCAAAAATCATATCGAACAGCTGGAATTATTGGTCTTTCACTAAGTTCCGTTACTTGTATCATAGAGTCGTTCTTTTTATTAATAGTATATTTTCACGCATGGTTTGTATATTTGTTCTCATAATTTAGTTATATTAAATTTTTTTGCCGGATTAATTTTAGAATCCGGCTAATTGCAGTTTTTCTAATTTATGCTACACTAATTATAAATCGATGATATACAACGAGGAGATTACGATGGAATTCTTATTAGGTTTTATATTTTTGCTAATTATATGTGCAGTTCTAATCAGTGCTGTTATTTTGATTCTAAAAGGGGAACGGAATCGTCCGAATCAGATTTATCTGGGCTGTCAGTGTACGGTTATACTATGGTGCCTATCGCAAGTATTAATTCTTCTATCTTCTTCCGATGCGGAATTCGCATTTTCTATTATCATTGCAAACCTGGGGATTTGTTTTATTGGTTCATCCTGGCTTGCATTTGCGATAGCGTACGTGAATCAAAATGTAAAACCGATTCTGAAATACCTTCCTTTTGGAATCTCGCTATTTCATTTTTTAGTTGTGTTAACAAACCCGATTCATCATCTCTATTATAAAGTCCTACATAGAGATTCCATTATACACGGTCCATTTTTCATATCTAATGTATGTTTTACTTATCTTTTTGTTATATTAGGGGCCATTATTCTGTATCGAAACCTAGATCCCGAACAACTAAGAGGGGGTGGAAAAGGCTTTATTATTGCATCTGTAATGGCTCCCCTATCTCTTAATGCACTTCAATTATTGGGATTTGTTCACAGTTCTTTTGATATCACACCTTTAGGATTTGGTATTTCAATTATATGTCTTTTTCTGGCAATTCTCAAATTCGATTTCCTGGATCTCAATCGCGAATTGATGATAACAAACGAAAAACTACTTCTTGCAAATGAACGAAATCGAATTGCACAGGAGGTACACGATACTTCCGGACATACGCTTACCATGATTGCATCATACTTGCGACTTGCACAAATAGAATCCGGGAAGGGTAATTATTCTGAAGTCAAAGAACATCTGGATGGTGCGATTAATTTAACCAATACCGGTCTAAAAGAATTACGGGAATCGATTAACCGTCTGCGGCAGGAAGAACAATATGAACTGGTAACGCAAGGTGTTATGCATCTGTCTTCTCTGGTACATGAGATTCCGGTAGACGTCACGATTCAGGGAGAAGACCATACATCCTACTCTCATTTATCCCGAATCATATATGAATGTGTTCGTGAAAGCATTACTAACTGCCTCAAACATGCGAACGCTTCCCGTATGGAGATTATTCTCCGCTTTACCCCCGATTCCATTGAAGTAATTATCAGCGATGACGGGATTGGATGTTCCAATATAATAGAAAACAATGGCATTCGTGGCATTCGTGAACGCATAGAACAATATGGTGGCACTGTAAAATGGATTTCCGGCGATGGAGAAGGATTTGTCACTCGAATCCACTTAAACGTACACAAGAAATAGGGGGAACATATCAAATGAAAGTAATTATAGCTGATGACATTATGATATTACGACAGGGTTTAAAAGCTGTTTTGGAACAGGACCCTGAAATTGAAGTAGTATCTTTAGCCGAAAACGGTAAACAAGCATTTGAAAAATGTAAAGTTTTTAAGCCGGATGTGATTCTAATGGATATGCGTATGCCTGATTTCGACGGTGCATATGGAATCCAGAATATCAAAGCATATAATCCTGATATCAAAGTTTTGGTCTTAACCACCTTTGATGATGAAGAAACCATTTCTAAGGCGTTAGATAGTGGTGCAGATGGCTATATTCTAAAGGAATTGGAAGACCACAAAATCATTGCAGCGGTAAAAGGAGTTTATTCCGGCATGAGTATCTTTGGGGAAAATGTGTATCATGTAATGAGAAATCAGCTTATCAAGCCAGTGGAAGCCACACCGGTAGAAGATTTTAACCTGACGGACCGAGAAAGAGAAATCGTCAAATTAGTCTCTCTTGGATATGATAACAAAGAAATTGCAACCCAGCTTTATCTGGCAGAGGGAACGGTTCGAAATAACATCTCAAGGATTTTAGAAAAATTAGAATTAAAAGATCGCACGCAATTGGCAATTTTTGCTGTTAAACACGGATTAGATTAAAAATCACCACATGGGTCTAATGACCTTTGTGGTGATTCTTTTTTTCTAGTTGCATAAATATTTGCGGGTCTTTCTTTTGCTGACATCGCAGCCAATATCCTGCAATTAGAGAAGATAACATAGTTGTCAGAATAAGTACCGTAAAAAATTCGATATTAATAATCTCATATGAGTAAGCAACGGTTGCCAGAACAATTCCCGGTCCTCCTCTTGCGTTCATGGTAATTGCAAAATTCAGTTTTGTCCTATGATTAAAATTCGTAAACTGTAACATCAGAAGCGTTCCTATCGCTTCTAATCCAAATGCTAAGACGAAAAACAACAGGAATCTTATAGCTGAAAAATTATGCAGTATGTTCAGCTGAATTCCTACTAATGCAAAATAAATCGGAATAAAAAATGAAAATGCAAAATCTCGTAATCCTTGTATCTGCTTTGAGGCATTTTCCTTATTCGATGAAGCTTTTGCCACGTATCCTACCAGAAATGATGTATACATTATATTAATGCCCACAACCGAAAGTAGCGCCGACATTATCAAAACAACAATAATTGAAATTCCATAAAACTTTTGTGTTTCCAACTCCTTTTGGGACTCCGGAATGCGTTCTGAAACAATCTTTACAATCACAAAAAGCCCAATTGTCAGCAGTACCACCACAATCATATCAAGAAGTTTCGCTTCTCCTGTATCTGCAATACGGGTTGCAGCATTTAAAAGAATCCATAGAAACAGGTCCTGTATCGTAGATACCGTCAAAACCGTGTTTGAAAATCTCGTATTCATAATCCCCATATCAAAGAATATCTTCGATATAACCGGAATGGAAGTAATTGCGATTGCAATAAGAAACACAATTCCAAATGATAAGAGATTGTCTTTTTCTCCCACAAAATAGCGACTAAAAAGACGAATAAACGGAATTCCCGCAAGCATTGGAATTATCGTAGCACCAACAAACACTGCTCCCATTGATTTTACATTATTACGATTTATATTGATGTTCGTGTTATAACCGGATAAAAACATTAAGAAAATCAATCCCAACTGGTAAAAAATATTAAGCACTTTTCCTTCCTGTTCATATGCCATAAATATTCCCGATATAAAATCCGGAAACAGAGCATAGAAACAACTTCCGCCGATTACC
>JAZUQL010000078.1:0-5816 GCA_045605685.1 Lachnospiraceae bacterium | reverse complement strand
CCTCAATGCAAAGCAGAGAAGAACTCGATGTACGGAAAAGTTGTAGAGGAGTCTAATCAATTAGACCCTGATTATTGCAAGTTCGGAACATGCCCGTATTATGATAAGTTCTGCGACCACACATTGCAGGACAAGCATGGATGTGCTTATCTTCCGCATGATACCGCATCCGATATCAAATATCTCGAACAGACGTTTGCAGAGTTCGCCAAAACTCAGGATGACCTCATCGAGGAATATGACGCGACACTCAAAACACATGGCGACACCCTCGAAGACCACATGGAGCGAATCACGATTAACGAGGGTAACATCAACGCAATTTCCTCTGAAGTGGAAGATTTACAGAGAAAAGTTGCTGCTTTCTATCAATTCATCAATACAGCAGCTCCCGGCACTTTCTTCAAAATTATTGAGGAACTCAAGAGAGTAGAGAAAGAAAATGTGCACAACGGCTCTAACTTCTGCGGCAACTGCACACATTCAAACTCAACAGACGGAATTTGCACATGTAGACTCAACAAAGGAATTGTTGACCCCGACGATTCTTCGTGCGAGTGGTTTGAGCCGCCGTTTTAAGGAGTATACATGAATATTTTTGAGTATTATCTTGAACTGCTTGAAAAGCCCGAATACATGCTTTCAACATCAGAACAGTTCTTTATTGACATTTTTCCGCTGATTATCTTGGCAGTAGTCGGAGTAATTATCATTATCATGAGAATTATTGTAGAAATCATCAAGAACCACAAGTAAGGTAGTCACAGTCTAATCAATTAGACTCCCGGTTGACAGACTGTCTACATATCCCAATTAGGGAAGATATAGTTCATCACTTTCTTTGAATTTAGGGAGCGCTGTAGCGGGTAAAAACGTGTGTGAGGTCACGTCAAACAGTCTAATCAATTAGACCAATTGTAGACACCGCAAAACTCACCTCTATCAAATACAAAGGAGTTATTATTATGAAACTCGCAATTTTCTCCAAAAAGAGAACCGCAACGGATGCTGACACCGGAAAGCAGCGCACATTCTATACCTATCTGACCACTCTGGTCAATAAGACCACCGGCGAACCGCTCACGGTTCAGGTCAAGTTCCGCGAGGCTTGTGGCGCACCCGACCCGGATTACTGCCCGTGCTTCATCGAGGTTCCGACCGGCAAGGCTAACTTGAGCTGGGACAAGTACATCAACGACGAGGGCGAGGAGATGGAAGCCGCGAGAATGTGGGTTACCGAGTGGGAGCGCGCCGGCGACTATGTCGACCACAGCCTCGACGAGTACGATGCATTCGGCGTCTAATCAATTAGACAAACCAAATATCGTACACACTTCAAAGACAGCCATCCTGCGCCAAGTGCGAGATAGGGATGGCTGTCCCTATTTAAGGAGATGGTACAATGGCTAAAAAATACAATTACATCTTCTCTAAACGTACGCCCAAAGCACGTACTATCAAAGAGCTGCTTAATCTTGACAATCTTGAGGATATGACATGGGAAGAAAAACGTAAATTTTCTCGCTATACCAACCGTCAAGCGAAGAAGTTTTCGCAATATCCAGACATGAAGAACTTTATGACAGACGAAACGAACCCTAACCCCTTCGATGCCTTCGAGAAGTTAATGGCTCAAAAAGAGTTTCTTAATTGGAAAAGTATCGAAAAAGAGGTTGAGAGAAATGCCGAAGAACATAAGGAACTCAAAACCCTTATTGATGATGATAAGTGGACAATTCTGCGTAGACTTGCAGCAGTTGACCCGCGAATCAACATTGACAGAGCATATGCATCGGAAACCCTCAAGGACATTGAGGACATGATTGAGCAGAGCAAAAAGAACGGCAAAGATATTGACGACATTACTGACGAATTGATGATTCGATATATGGAGATTGGTCATTTCAACGAGACTTGGGATGAAGAATTGCATGAGTTCTCCAAAACTATGACAGCAGAGAACTCAAAGCTTTATGCTAATCCCGGTTTTCATGGCGTTAAAAAGGCTGAAGCGAAATATCAGAGGGAAAGAAAGCGCGACCTTACTGGTTATGCTCCTATGTGGCAGTCACCTTTCTGGTTTGACGAGTCTAATCAATTAGACTAAAAAGGAGATTTATGGCTACATATTATACACCCCACGCCACAAAGCAAATCCTTACCTCACATCAGGCGCATTGGGTGAAAAAAGAGGGTAACTACATACTGAATGAAGCAATCTCCTTTGATATTGAAACAACCTCTATATATCAAGACGGTGAGAAAAGAGCATTTATGTACGTATGGATGCTTGATATTTTCGATTGCACTATAATCGGAAGAACATGGCAAGAATTTGTGTCCACAATCAATACTATTGTGATGCATTTCAATCTTGCGAATGTCAAACGTCGAGCAATTATTTATGTGCATAATTTAGCTTATGAATTCCAGTTTATCCGCAAATGGTTCAAGTGGTACAAGGTATTCTCATTATCACGTAGAAAGCCCCTATATGCACTTACAAGAACAGGAATAGAGTTCAGATGCTCGTACAGATTGTCTGGTTACAAACTCGAAAAAGTGGGCGAACTCGTAAATATCCCCAAACTCACAAACGATTTCGACTATTCCAAAGTAAGACATAGTAAAACGCCACTGACACCTGATGAAATCAAATACTGCATTCATGATGTAAAAATCGTATGTGCTTACATTAGACAGAAGATGAAAGAAGATGATAATAATATATCACTTCTACCCCTCACGAAAACAGGTTATGTGCGAAGGTATGTTCGCGAGTATACGTTACGCGGAAAGAATAGATGTTTCTATAAAAATATGATTCGCTCCTTAACACTGGAGACAGAAGAATATTTGATGGCGAAACGTGCATTCGCAGGCGGATATACTCACGCATCTGTAATTCATTCAGGAATTGAATGCAGAGATGTAACGTCATTCGATTTCAGTTCATCATACCCCACAGTTCTGATAGCAGAAAAGTATCCGATGACAAAGGGTAAGAAAATCGAAAACATATCCAAAGAAGATTTTTATGAACTCATGTCTAACGATAACCTATGCTGCATATTTACGATTACACTTACGGATGTACACCAGACATTTCCCTGCGAATCGTACTTATCAGAATCGCGATGCAGGAAAATTGAAAATTCAGTAATCAACAACGGTAGAATTGTTAAAGCGGACAGCTTAACAACGGATATAACCAATGTTGATTTTAACATCATACGCGAAGTGTACAAATTCGAGGTTTCAAAAATTGGACACTTATATGTGTATGAGAAGTATTATCTCCCAACATCATTTGTAGAATGTATACTTCATTTCTACAATGTAAAGACACAACTCAAAGACATTGAGGATAAGAAAACAGAGTATATGAACGGTAAGGAAAATCTTAATGCTTTGTTCGGAATGTGTGTGACCGATATTGTCCGGGAACTTATCGAGTACGACACAGATGCGGGTTGGATACCGCCGAAAAAGCTAACAGATGAAGAATACAATGAATTTGTGTCTAATCAATTAGACAAGGAAAATGAGAAGAAAGGTCGCTTTCTGTACTATTTGTGGGGTGTGTTTTGTACTGCGTATGCCCGTAAAAACTTATGGACAGGAATCAGAGAATGCAAAACCGACTACATTTATAGTGACACAGACTCTGTAAAAATCCTTAACTATGAGAGACACAAAGATTATTTCGATTCATATAACAAAGAAATCTTATCCAAACTTGAAACAGCACTTGCATACCATAAACTTCCTATCTCATTGATTTATCCGAAAAACATTAAGGATAAAATCAAACCGTTAGGTATATGGGATTTCGATGGACATTACAAAAGATTCAAAGCAGTAAGAGCAAAATCATACATTTATCAGTATGATGATGGTTCTTTTGGAATGACTGTCGCAGGTTTGTGTAAACGTGATAGAAAAAAACCTATTACACCGTCTACTCAATTAGACGCTATCGACTATCTGCTACTACATGGAGACCCGATAGAACAGTTCAAGGGTTACGGTAGTGAGGGCGATGACGAACCTATGAAAATACCCAAAGAATATACAGGAAAATTAACACATACGTATATCGACGAACCATTCTCAATAATAGTAGAAGACTATAACGGAATAAAGTGTGCAGTACACGAAAAATCCTGTATACATCTTGAGCCAACCTCATTCAAGCTTACACTTGCTGAAGCATACTCAAAATACCTAAAGGGTATACAGCAAAACATCTATGTATAAAAAAGAGGGAGTCTAATCAATTAGACTCCCCTTTTCTTATGCACAGCATTTAAGATAGTTTGCGACAACCTCGCCAACTTCATTATCCTGATAGAACACTCTGTTATGCTTGAAGAACCAAGCAATCTTATTACCTAGTTCGTCTTCCGGTCGAAGAATATTTCTGCGCTTATTTCTGGCGTGACTCCATTCAAGTAGACTGAACACGAGGTCTTTTTCAGGATACTTGATTTCTCCAGACTTCTCATGAATGAAAAGGAAATACCCACTATCAACGCAGATAACCTCACATTGAAGTAGACTTCCGTCAAACTCGATGAAGAACACGAACTTCACATCCATAGGACGATATTTACAGGGACAATGAGGATAAACATCAATTTCCCACGAACCGCCGGTAATCATATTAAGTTTGGGGTTGTCGAACGCGAAGTAGAAATCAGAGGGTTTTCCGCTGCCACCATTAGGTTTGCAGTATTCAACAGCGACAAGCAACTTGCTATCGCTATAGCGGTACAAATCAATGTCACCCTGCTTCATATCCTGAATGTGTTTCATGCCCATTTCCTTGAAGTACGGACAATACTTATTAACAGTGTTGCCGAGCATGAAAATCTTTACATCGTCTCGCTGTCTGATGATAGTAGATAGTACATTGCAGAAAAGAACGAACTCGTCAGGAATGTAAGCACTTCGTGTGAGAAACTCATCGAACAAAATAGTTCTGACGCTAGGGTAACTTGTTGACTTATCATGCTCTTGAGAAGTAATAGCAAAACCATAAGCAAATGGAGTTTCCATAGTAATTCGCTTACCTTCTTCATAGCGGCAAAGATACCATCTACTAGAAAAATAGTAAATTCCAGTCCACTCACCACCTGTGACTTTTTCCACAACACCTGCATTGACAATACCGTCAAACATTGTACTTCCGCGCTTTCCAGTATAGTCATCCTGCCACCGCCGAATAACAGCGAGTTGACCGCCGTGACTCCAAAACTCTTTGAGAGCATATTCATGAACGGCAAATGTTTTGCCGTTGGAACGCTCGCCAAAAATTACATTGTACACGGCATTGTGTTGTAAGATTTTCTTCAAGCTATAATATTTCATTTTCCTCTCCTTTTAGTCATAGCGACAATCTTACGCTTCATATCCATGCCGTGAAGTGTAGGGCGAAAGTGAGTTTTATCGGAAATTCTTTTCCGAATCTGCTCTGCCACGAGATTCTTACTTCTCGTAGTTTTAGTCCATTTAACAGCCATAACAATTCCTTTCTAGTCTAATCAATTAGACTTTGCAGGGACAAACTTTTCAGAAATATCCCAATAAGTTTTCTTACAAATCATCGGTTTGAGAACGACATTATCGACAACAGTTCCCTGTCTGATAAACAGACGGAAACCAGACGCTTGTTCCCACGCAGGATTCCAAGCAGCTTCGTTGTTATTATAACAATCGAACTGACTTATAGGCGTTGCTCCGCTCGTATACACATAAAGACCGATGGTGTCATTATTTGTCTCATACCCACCGCACGAGAAGTGATAGATAAC
>JAZUQL010000077.1:0-4253 GCA_045605685.1 Lachnospiraceae bacterium | reverse complement strand
CCCTCATCATCGTAGTACGTTTCCGTAATCGGCACTTCTCTATCTTGATTTGCGTAATACATCTTTTGTTTATTCTTATTAAGTGTTCTCATTAGTATCAACTCGCTTATTGTAATGTGCTGTGCTAATCATAAGAACTGTACCTAAGAATGTATCAATAAGTGTAATCGTAGTTGAGATTTCTTCTCCATAAGGCAATCCCCATACATTAGACAAACCCAAATACAAAGTCGCACAAGCAGGTAAAACAATCATTGCTATCCACTTTAATATGTTGTAAACTTTATTATTCATCGTGATTACCTCCTGTCTTAATTTCTGCCATACTGAAAATTTCATCAAGTCGTTTATGTTCCGCTTTATAACTCGCCTCCAACTTAACGATTCTTCCCTCATGGTCTTTAATATCATTTTGGATATTCTTAACAGTTTCCTTGACATCTCTAACATTACTGCTGATTTCGTCAAGTTTCATATCTGTTCTTGTATCTCTTGCAATTCTGTCTGCAATTTCTTTTTGGTCTGATTTTTTGCTATTTTTCAAACCAAAAAAAATAGAAAATGCAACTGAAACAATGCTTATTAGTAATGCAATTTCTATTGTCATATTTTTACCTCTTCAAGTTCTGATATTTGTTTCTAGCCCCACCACCGCTATATACTACGAAACTCCCTGCAATCCTCAATATACTAAGTAAATCAAGAAACCACGCACAATCTTCTATAATATCGTTACATAATTTGGAAATGCACCATAAATGCTTGGGCTTATCCACGAACTTTCATAAGTACGGTTTACTCCGTTTTCAGAGTGCGATTTCTGACCTTCTGCACCTGCCTTTGCGTAAACATCAACACAAGCCATTGCAAGCGTGTTTTTACCCTTTGATAAGTCGGAAACAATGTTCTTTTCTTCAAAATGACTAGGAAAATGGCAATTTTGCGTAATATGTTCAATCACAAAGTCCACAATAGAAATAGGAAATGATTCTAATGTTTCTCCTGTCTCTGTCACATACTCTAATGCCTTTCCACGCACATATTCAGTTAATTCCTGTATTGTTTCCATACGATTATCTCCTACAATCCAAATTTATCAATTAAAGCCTTTTTGATTTCCGAACCGCTCAAACTATCATCTATCCCACTTCCCTTTGCTAATTTCTTCAAATCAGCAGTAGACATTCGGTTGATTTCGGTTTTCGTGTATCCGTCATTTAATACAATTTTTTCGGACTTAACTTCTTCCTGCGGATTCATATACTGTGAAAAATCATCTTGTTTTGGTTCTGTAAAAACAGAGGCAGTCTTTTTGACCGCCCTCTGCTTAACATTTCTTCTTGTCATCATACCCATAGGATATACACCCTTTCTTACGCTCCTGTTGTAACAGAAAGTTTAATTACCTTTGATTTGTCATATACATAAGGCGCAAACAATTTAGATGCCTTAATGTAATTCATTTCAGAAAGAATATCTCTGTCAAATTCAACAAGAGTATTTCTCTTCATAACAATTCTTAATGCTCCCGGCTTAACAATGTATGCTTCATTTCTAGCAGTAAGTCTGTTAGAAAGAACAACCTGTGCGCCAAATACAGAACCAACAGTTCCGTTCATAATAATGTTTGCTCCTGCCTCTGTGTTTGGAATCCAACCATCAGATTTAACAAGTGCTGTGTAAACTGCCGGAGGAACAAGTAAAACTTTTTCTCCGTCAATATCTTCTCCGAATTTTGCTAATGCGTCTGCAATTCCATGTGTAACATTTCCAGAAGTCAAATCAAGAGTTGAAGTTAATGTTGCAGTTGTTGACATTGCCTCAATTAAGTCGTTTTCCAACTTGCTGTTAATAGAAGTAACAACCTGCATAGCCGCTTCTTCTGCAATATCATTGTTCGCACCGGATAAAAGAGCCTCGTCTGAAAACTCTACTGCCTTACCAATTTTAGATACTTTTACCTTTTCTGTGTCCTGAGAAAGTTTTGCAATCGGAATGTCTGTACCTTCTTCTACATCTTCTGCATCTCCGATGTATTCATAAGATGGCATAGTTAATTCATCTCCGGCTCTACCAACTAATGTATTGTCAATAACTGCCAATGGCGAAAATCTGATACCGTCTACTAATTTTTTATCAATAGTATCTGCCACTACTTCTGGTACAAATAAATCCTGTAATAATGTTGCATTTGATGTTGCTGCCATATTAAATTACCTCTTTCTTTCTTAATCATTTAAGCGGTCATATTCCGCTTTGTTTTCTCGATACAATTTTGATTTTTCAGCCATGCTCATAGCATTAAACTGTTCTTTTGTTATTCCGCCTTCGCCGCCCATATTTACTCTAGGTCTTGATTTCATCCATTCGGCTTGTGCTTCTTTTACTTTTGCGCTCGCATACTTCTCTAAAATGTTTGCGATTGCGTTATGGTCTGCATCCGAAACCGCATCAATCAAACTTTCAACCATGTTTTCATCAGGAATAGACTTATAAGCATTTACAGCCTTGTTGTGATTGAGTTCTTTTTTAAGGTTTTCTAATTCCTCTTTTTGAAGTCTGTCTGCTTCCGCCTTTTCTTCCGCCTGCTGTTCTTCCGCCGTTTGTTTTGCTCTCAACTGACGTTTATAATCAGCAGATTCTTTGCTCAACTTGTCATTTGCCGACTTATACTTGTCTCTGTCTGCTGTAAGTTGCGCAATCTGTGCCGCCAGTTCCTCAACAGTAGGTGTTGTTTCCACAGTTGTTTCTTCAATAACTGTGGTTTCTGTAGTTTCAGTTACATTGTTTGTTGTTTCGTTTGCCATAATTTCATTACCTCTTTCTTTCTGCGATATTTTATGTGTTTCTCTCCACACTTGCGTTATATTAAAGTCCGTTCTCTCGGACTGTATAAAAAAAGAACTTGCTAATCTGCAAATTCCCATTTATATCCGTATGCTGTTTTTCTTTTTCCATCGCAACATTGCAATATAGACCATTCGTTAAAATTATTTTTTTTACAATACTCATAAACAACTCCAACATTTTCCTTGGAATTATCTTTCAAATTTATACGAATTAAATTTCTTTTATGTCGCCTGTACTTTGATGTTTGTTTTGTATTTTCTTTTTTTCTTCTTTCTGGATGCAATTCTAATGAATATCGAACATTGTACAAATGGTTGCACCATTCAAGATTATCTACAGTATTATTTAAAGGATTTTCGTCTTTGTGATTTACTATCGGGTATCCATTGGAATTATCAATAAAAGCATTTGCAACAAGCCTATGTATCAATACGCATTGTTTTTCTCCATTAAGTCTTAGTTCAACCCAAAGATATCCTTTGTTATTTTTCTTGGGTTTTAAAATGCATTCTTTTCCTTGATTCATATAATTAAAGCTTTTTACTCTTCCCAAATTACTTATTTGATAAACTCCCTCAAAACCTTTTACATCTTTCCAAACTTCTTTCATTTCTCTACCTCAACTTTTTTAGTAGAGAGCGGTGGGAACTTACCCCACCATTCGTAACTCTCGATTTTTTTGCATTTCGCAATATAAAAAGGCACTAGATTTCTCTAATGCCTTAATGCCTTGATTATTAAATTGTCATATTTGGGCTATTTTGCTTTTGGTCTGACAAGTCCTGCATAGTCCTATCTGCATTCGGCTTTGATTCTCCATCTCCACCAACTGCATTATTTGAAGTTGTTTTGTCAAATACACTTGATTGGTATTTTTCAATAAGTTCTGCCGAATCCGCATATACTTGATTAACGTCATCAAACATATTGACAACTTTAAGTGCGTGATAGCCTTGAATACCGTGTGAAACCAATGTACTAAAGCAATTTGCCTTAGTTGACATTTCATATGTTTTGTTTCGCTTTATATTTGGCTGGCAATCACGATATTTAAGTGATAGCAAAGGATTGTTTGCATCAATAAAAGAAGAAGTTTGAATTGCCCTTAAAACAACTCTAACTTCCTCCATTTTGCAACCTTCCATAATGTTCTGTTGCGCCATTGCTATTGTTTCTGCGTTGCTCCAACCAGTAGCACTATCCATAGCAACTCCTGTACTTCCGCCGGAGTTGTCGTTTCTGCTCGGAACATCCGCATTTTGTAATATCAATGCGCGTCTTGTTATAATGTTGTTAAGCATTCCCGGATAATCATAATTTACAACCAATGGTGCAATCTTAGGTGATTTCCCATCAGCAGTAGAATATGTTTGCAGCCACTCGTTTGATTTTGGTTTTCTTGT
>JAZUQL010000076.1:0-4559 GCA_045605685.1 Lachnospiraceae bacterium | reverse complement strand
AAAATAATCCGAAACTTATGGATGAGATTATGCCATGGGATACGGAAGTACAAAGGCGATGCAAGTAGTTGTTATTGGGGATGGAATTATACACCATCCTCTTTTATTTTACTAGGCACTCTGTTATTGAGCGCTTACTATTTTACTAACTTATATGCCTCTTCTTCATTTTTAAAAACAAATTTTCCATCTGAACTCAAATCGAGTTCTAACATCTTTGCAACCTTTTTACGCGTTCTTGCATCTTCGATTCGTTTCATACGATCGTCATTGATTGTGATAAAAGTACGTGGAGATTTATACGATTTTACATATTTCCTAAATATATCTACATTGTCTATTGCCGCTAAATTTACAATTTTATCTACTGCATTGTTCTTAAGCTTCTGCATCGTTTTTTCAATATGAAACATATCTTCAAATCTATAATTAAACGTATATAGACTTTCTCCAATTACAATAAAATCCACATCCATATACAATTTACATACATCATCTGTAATAGATGCAAGTTCTTGATTTTCATCAAAAGTAAAAACAACGCTTCTCCTATTTTGTAAGCTTATTACAGGATTTGCAATTTTTACCATAATAATATTCTCTTCACCTAATTCTTCATCCAGAGGTTGTCCCTCCACAATATATCCATTATATTTTACTCCAACTTTACGGTCAGTCGAATTAATTACATCCTCAACTAAATAATCCCAATTATCTTTTATAAGTTCATTATCCACTGACATTTTATCACACGACACTTTTGAATTTTCACCGGTATAGTCTTCTACCTTATCAATCTTGGATACTTGGTACATCTCCATCATTTGGGCTAGTTTTTCAACATAAACTGGTAAATAGTCCCTATTTTTAAATCTTACTTTATGCACTGCATATGGGTTTGTATTTCTTTTATCCATTTTAAAAAAATACATGCTCCATGAATAATTACCCTCTTTAATTTTATCTAATGTGTCTATAATAATCTGTTTACTCATTTGTGTACCTCCGATTTTAATCTAGATCAATATAAATATAATTATCGAAATCCCAATATTTTATATGATTACCTTTATGTGTTATTAAATCATTTTTACTAATCACTAAACAATCTTCATAAACAACACTTTTATTCATCTTTTCACATTCCATTTTACACGTATACATTTTATAGTTTTCGAACTCTAATAAAATATTTGTATACACGTTATTATTTCTGATACACAGATAAGCAAGCATTCCATAATATATCAAAAATAATACAACGCTTTTCAATTCCGTAAAATCAAAAGCAATCATAGGAAGAATATATGCTAATAAAAATTCTGACGTTAATTTATTTGCACGTTTAACCTCTATTATTGTAGCTTTCGGAGAGTTCTTTGCTCCCTGTTGATATTTAATAAAACAATTAATACTAATAATGCTACTCACCATAAGTGTTAGAACCACAACAATTACACAAACTGATACAATATTCGCTTTCACTAATTCCAACAAATTACCAATAATCCCCTGTTTGTTACGCCATATCTCATCTGCAGAATTACATATCTCCCATAAATCTGCAATAATGATAGATACCCATAACGGAAGAAATGATGTCATAAACATATTCCAACGAAACTTAAAATCCATTAAAATTCTCCTTTCTTCTACCTTAAACAACTACTATTTCTTTACACATTTTTTCTAATACTTCATTTAATTCTTTTATAAAATGCGGCTTAACACGTAATTGCTTTTTATTATTATTTGCTTTATCCAAAACCAAGTATCTCCATTCTTGAAAAGCCAAACTCATATTTTCTATTTCTTTTGCAATTTGATATATCAACGGACGTTTGAATAACCTATGTATTTCATCCTTCTGTTCTTGTTCGAGCGCTTCATATAATTTGTATAGATTATGACTTAATTTTCTTACTTCATCTATAGATTTCCCATTATCGACTAAAAACAACTTCAAATAAAGTTCTGTACAAAAAGTCATATTAACAATATAAGGAATATAGCTCTCAACATATTTTCTTTCTGGTATATGTTCACGTCCACACTCCGCCAGCTCATAAAAGCTTTCGCCTCATTAAATAAATTCTTCTTTTCTGTAAGATTCATTTCAATCCCCTTACATTTCATCCTGACCAAAAGCATATTCAATATTCATATATCGACACGTAAATAGACTATTAATAATATTTTCTGTATTATATTCAACATTGTTCTCTTCCATAGATTTTTTATCCACTGTAAAAAGGCCTACTTTTGGAATTCGATTATCTGTAACAACTAAATCCTCTCCAGTTTTCATTATATGTTCTTTTCTTAATTCCGCAATTCGTTTATTTCTATTTAAAACCTCTTCATCAAAATCCTGAATGTATTCCCTTTCATCATATAAAAATGTAAATTGTTTATTTACTGTTAGTTTCTCATATTTTTTGGCATATACAAACTCTTCTTCCAAAATTGATTCAAATAAATATTTATACACTTTAGAAAAAACACACAGAAAACCAAACGGCAAAAATAGATTTACAGATGCATCACTTGGATCATTATTGCTGAGCAATATTCTTAGTCTAACGCTTCCATCCGACATAATTTCAATAAAATTATTTAAATGTGCTGGCAATATTTTTTCTGAATCAACACACTTCAATCCAACAAAACTAAAAACTATTGAATTACCAACACGAACTACATTTGCTATATAATCTTCTTTAAATATTTCTGCTAACAATTCATCAATATTAGCCTCGTAAAACTTATCTATAAATACATTTCCATCCCTAGATATTAATGCAAATCCTATATCTATATATCCCCATATATTATTCACATTCTCATTTACGTCATTAATTGCAATCATTTTTTCAATTGCCTTTTCTTGTTCTTTTCTTTTAGCAAACATCTGAGACAATTTACTTGAATCTTTTACGACACATGAACTTGATGAAATTCTTTCATATATCATTCCCTTATTTGTAATATATGGTGGCTCAGCCCCCTCATCAATTCGCAATATGTATACATCTTTATCTTCATCAAATTGGAATTTCTTAACATCAAAACTTGGCGTAGGAGAAATGGAATCATGTATTACAGAAAAAATTCTCTGCTCATCCCATAATTTGCATCCTTTTATTTTTTTATCATCTGTTATTCCTAAAAAGATATAACCGCCATAAGTATTTGCAAATGCAGATATTTCTTCTATTAACTTTGCAGGTTTAACTTCATCTTCCTTAAATTCAAAGAAAAATGATTCTTCTATATCCTCTATTGCGCTCAAAATATCATCACTTATCAAAACATTCCAAGATTTTCCGTTAATTAACAACATCTGCTTTCCTCCTTTGATTATAATTCTTAAGCCATGCCACAACTCACTCATTCCCTCCGGGCATAAATCTGGCATAAAACCTTACACCCAACCTCGCAAACCCTTGATTTTCCTAGCCTCATTCCCAAAACAGATAATGTTGCCGTGCCATCAGGATCCCATCCAAGCAAACTCCCCCACATCTTCTTCAGCACTCCAACTCATCCCCAATTTTCGACTAAATATTACATGTATTATATCATCTATATGATTTTTCAAATAGCAAATTTAAGGTTAAAAATAATCTTTTTTCGACATCTGCAACCAGAATCCATCATTATGCTTTGAACTTATAAAAAAGCACCAATCTACGAAGCATTTCTCTCCATAAATCAGTGCTACACACCTATTTCATTCATCTTTTTTAATCTTGCTATGACTTCCTCCGGTGTCGCCATATAAAACCGTTCATAATTCTGTTTCATAACCTGCCTTGAATATCACACAGTTGCAATTCAATCGGTGTCATTCTTCTTTCTTCTTTCCACCTGCCTATCAATCGTCATCCGATGAATACTTGGAACATCTGCAAGTACACCTTCCTTGATAATCTTTCCAAGATTTATTGGTGTATATCCACATACATTTGCAGCCAAATTAATGTGCTTACATCCCTCTTTGTATGGTTCCTCGTTTCTATGGTCGTGACCATGTATATTCAGGCACCATGGCAATCCGTACACAGGCTCATGAGATAACAATATTTTCTCTGCTATAAAAAGCGGACCGGTATAGATTTCATCAAAGCAATCATTATATGTGCCTTTTGCGTCATGATTTCCGAGAATCAGAATCTTTTTCCTTGCCTTGATGGCTTTCATATACGCTGTACTTCCAACATCTCCTAGGCAAATAAAGGTATCATTTTTCATTACGCTTCCATTGATGATGGAAATCTGTTCCTGCGGACTAATCCAGTCCGGGCTCATAAACTTACAATCTGCATCATCAAAATGCAAATCCGATAACATATAGACAGAACCGCCATCTGACCAGTGCCGGAATGGGGCGTATAATGTTGGTATCATATTTTAGTCCTCCTTCGGTATAATACTTTCAGGTTCTCTCTGAATCCTCTTTATTGTTTCCCTTTGCTGTTGTGATAACTCCGATACACTCTTCTTCTCTGATACCAATGCCCACCATACTGTGAGATTTATAGGACAATCCCCGCATG
>JAZUQL010000075.1:0-64762 GCA_045605685.1 Lachnospiraceae bacterium | reverse complement strand
TGGCACCATCCTCATCACAGCGTATTTTTTCCGCCTTCAAAGCCTTGTAATCTTCTACCCGGCTGTTATAATCACACCACTGGAAGATACATTCCAAATCATGTAAAGCCAGTTTCTACGCAAATCCCCATTCAACTACGGTCAATTTCTACGCAAATCCCCTACTATCGCATATTTTTCCTTCACTTATTCAATGGCAAAATTCTTCACATAAATCACATCCGGACGACCTTGTCTCTGCTTTTTACGCTCAATAAGACTCACATCCTCTTCTGATTACTTGGAACATTTTAAAATCTTATTCTTACCACAGCCGGTATTAGCCATAACATCTGCTACGCTATAGTGTATGTAAGTTTTACCATCTTCATCCAGCTATTTATTCTTCGCATACATTCCCATTCATTCCGTGAAAACTCTTTAATTCGTCGCTCAAAAATCATTACATCCTTCTTTTGCTCTCTAATTTTATTAACAAACGTTTCTACATCATATTCATAATACTCGCCAGTGGACAAGGCATATTCTTTCTTGTTTTTCTCTATTCTGATAATGCCGACTGTCGTGAATCCGAACCAACTTTTTTAACTTTCTGTACACAATAGGGCTGGGATAATAACTAAAGAATCTTTCCCAGAATCAAGAGCAGGAACCCTCAAAAAATTTATATATATTTTTTGCCTATACTGGCGGCCTGTAACATAATGTTACACTTTCTCAATAACATAAATAAAAGCCCAAACAGCAGGATTATTCCCACCATTTGGACTTTTATGAATATTATTGAATTATCAATTACTATAACTTTGCTGACAGTAACTCTGCTAACTTCTTAGCCTCTTCTTCACTGAGCGTAACACCCTTACCCATCTTCTCATGTTCAGGTGCCCAATCTCGAATATCATACTTAGGAGTTCCACCGTTCCATGAGATGAGATTCAGCTCTTTCGTCCATCCCTTGGCACTTTCTGATAACACTCCCAGTTCTTCTACAATATCATATTTAATGTCTGCCATACATACCCTCCTTTAAATCTGCATTTCCGTCTTTTCTCTCAGGTAACTATCACACTTCTCATCCAACACGTTCTTATGCCTATTTAAGAAGTCCGATACAAATGGAGCAACCCAATACTGTGAACCCTCTGGCGGAGTATCCCCGAAATCTAAACTATCTGTATAATCATAAGACATAATAAGTAAAGGATTTATCAGTACTGCCAAGAACAGAAATGCTACTGTAATAAATATTGCAGCTTCAGCAAACTCATCACACTTCTCTTTCGTTTTTTGCTTCACAGACAATCTATCATATGATTCGTTGTAAAACAAACGACCATTAGAGTGTACATAATTATTTAGCTTATCTGCAAGTTTATCAAAAGAGTCTTTCAACTTAAACTGCTGTACTGCTCTTCTCGCTGACGGATGTGATGCAATACACTTTAAAACAGAACCTATGTGTAAATCCTTTTGCTGATTATGTACCCAATCCCAGATGTTTTTCTCATCTTCATTCAACTGGTCTACATCTACAGCCTGAGTAAGGTCACTATTATCTGCTACAGTAAACAAATACACGTAATAAAATAAATCATCACGATACTTACGGAGCAATGAGTACGCATCTGCAAAATTAGCATTCAAGCAACAATAACGAATGCTTTCCATAGTTCTGGTAGCCGATTCAAGAACAATATTTCCATTAACAGGCCCTATTCTTCTAAGAACCGACATATCCCTACCAAATGCCAAATAGCCTAATTCATTAAGAAAATCTCTAAGCTCTGTAAGAGTCTCATTTAAGTGAATAAACTCCTGATTCTTACTGATATAATTTCTATTTTTCTCAAACTCATCTGCTGACGAAAACATATATTACCTTACTCACTTTCTGCGACACCAAACTTAACTCTGAAATCCTCATAACTGTTTACCCAGTCAAAACGAATCTGCTCAGATACTGCTTGGAAATGTAACTTACCACATTGGATTTTATTACGTTCTACCTCCTGTAAGTTAATATCCTGCTTACCCGCTTTCGTCTCAACAATAAAGTAAATACCGAGTTCAGGACTACTCAGGCTATCCTTTCTACATACAATCGCCCAATCAGGAGAATAATTGCCATACGGTGTATCAATGACAAAACCGCCCTTCTTAAGCTTTGTAAATAAGAGTACATTCTGGTTGTTCTCCAGCTTCTCGGCAAACTCTTTCTCACCTTTGCTATCCAGCTTGTAGTACTCGTTCATTGCAGAGCTACGATCGGCGTTAGCTCTAAACACCCTCCATTCATCGTTAAAGTCTTCTTCGCTGATTGTATCAAGCTCAAAGATATTTCGGCTATCCAGTTCGTATCCGTTTATCACTTCATAAGAAGTAATGTTTGCTGCTTTGGTATCGTTTAACAGCTTAAGAATCTTCTGTGTGACGGTATCCAAGATATCCTGATTGTTCAACAGTTCTCTCTTCTTAACCGACTTAATAATCTTGAATATGGCAAGTCTCGGAAGCATTGTATGGTACATGATGTAGTTTGCAATCTCAAAGTCACTCTTCGCATCAGCCTCTACTTCTATCTCTAGCTCCTTTGCTCCATAGGTAGCTTCTTCCATAACAAACATAGCAGATTCATTAAACTTAGCCTTTCCGACTTCTACCTTGTACTCATTCTTGGATTTCATAAACATCAAGTAGTTATTGATTTCCAAAGCACAGTCATCAATGAATTTATCCTTATCAATCTTGAATTTGTACATAGTACGCTTCATCAGATTTTCTCTGAGAGCAAAGTAAATCTGTTCAAACTCGCCCTGTGTAACAAAAGCTCTTACCTTATTTTCATATGGCTCGTTGTCACCGTTACGAATCTCAATCTTCTTTGTACCCTTCTGTATCATCAACTCTTTAAACTGCTTCTTGATATTCTCCATATGCTCATACAGAGTATCATCCACAAAAGTCATATTATCAAAGAGCTTTGTAACCTGAGATGGTGTCCCCTTTAAGATATTGTCACCATTCATTACGCCAGCAGAAATAAGCTCCTGTTTTAATGTATCTACCAGCTCTGGTGTAATCTTTTCCTGCGGTACTCCTGAAGTCTTCAATGTCGATATAAGAATTTCAGCGGTAACTTCGTTCTTATCGTAATTCATATTATCATTGAAGTCCTTCTGTAATGCAGCTACGAAGTGGTCGTAATAATCGTTTGCAATAACCGTAAGTTCATTGATTCTACGGTCTAAACAGCGGTTACCTGTAATATCTACAGGAAGTCTTAAGCCTCTACCAATCTCCTGCTTCTTGGCAATCTCAGAACCACCAGACTTTAATGTACACAATGTAAATACATTCGGATTATCCCATCCTTCACGTAGAGCCGAATGTGAAAATATAAATGCAAGCGGTTCATCAAAGGATATCAGCTCGTCCTTCTTCTCCAGAATCAGACTGATACCACGGTCAATATCTTCCTGAGACTTCGCTTTGATTTTCAGACTATCTTCATCAACCGATGAATCCCAGCCATCAATTTCTACTGCATTATTCTTGGCATCTCGTGCAAAGTAACCTTCTCTGACTGACTGAACATGCATATAATCAGGGAAGTACTCTTTATACTTCTCGATGGTTACAGCATTCTGTGACACATATTTCTTATACTCTTCATCAAAGATTCGTAAGTACTCACCCCTGCCATCAGGAGCGGTATTATCTCTTACCTTATCAACGGAATCAATGAAGAACAGAGTAAGCGTCTTAATCTTTCTACCAGTCCGTAAAATATTCATTTGCTTTACAAAATGATTCTGGATAGCAAGCCTTATCTGGATACGGACAGCTTCGTTCTTTTCAATTTCATAAGTACTGTGTCCCTGCTCCAGCTCGATGATTTTCTCTTTCGTTGCAACCTGTAACGGTTTTAACTTATGAGGCTCTTCTGCAATACGCATATCCTTGTACTGTGGAAGATATCCAGACAACTCTTCAAGGTCTTTACCGCCACCGACATTAAAGGTCTTAAATCGGATTGTACCGCCCTGCTCCTGTGAAAATATCTCAATCCTTGCTTTCAAATCCGATGTAAATGACAAGTAGCGGATATATGGATAATCCTTCGGGATAACACCGTGTACGGTCTTTACTTCAATTCTCTTTACCAAATCCTTCTGATAAGCACCATAGGAATCAAGCTTGTAAATCTGGTTATACAGCTGTTTATGGGTAGCTGAATATCTCAGAGTAAACAGTGGCTGTAGCTCCTCTATTGCCTTTAAGGATTTGGACTTATTCTTCTTTGTACCTTCGATCTTCTGTGGTTCATCAATAATGATAATCGGCTTAATATACTTGATATCTTCCCAAAGAATCTGTCCGTACTCATCTTCGGTTCTGATTTTATTAGTATCCTTATTGAACGCATGAATGTTCATTACACAGATACTTAAATCATTGCTTTCTACCAGCTTTGAGCTAACCTGCTTTGGGTTATTACTATCGTAGATAAAGCTGTGCTTTGACAAATCCACATCATACAATCTCTTAAAATGGTCTTGCAGCTGCTCCATTGACTTCTCAACACCCTTACGGATAGCAATAGATGGAACCACTACCATAAACTTCTTAAAGCCATATTCCTTGTACAACTCCAGTATGGTACGAAGGTACACATAGGTCTTTCCTGTACCTGTTTCCATTTCGATGGTAAAATTGTTGCCCTCTGCTAGTGCAGAATCAGCAAACAAGTCATTTTGTAACTGTACACTTCTTAAATTCTCCAGTAATCTGGAGCCAACTACAATATCATTGTTTCTTACAGGGTCACCTTCACCGACCTTACGGATACGGTCAGGACGATAAATGCCATCTACCCTTCTGGACAATCCCTTAAACAATTCCACTGTAGATTTGATTGCCTGTAACTGATAATCAAGGTCGTCGTCAAACTGGAATGTAATACGTTTTGCCATGATACATTCCTCCCTTAGATAAATTCTACAGTGTATGTAGGTTTGTCAGTTCCAGCGTTCTTCTCAATTAGAGCCTTTAATCTTCTAAAGGTCTCGTCCTTAAGTGCGATGTCATCCTTAAAAGCGGAATCTCTGAAAATAAACTTAATCGGCAACGGGTCAAGTTCTGCCAGCTTGTTTATCAGTTCTACCGTAATCTCTGTTTCAAAGCATACCAAGTAACTGCTTGCATACAAATATGTACGGCTTCCGATATCAGATAACTGCTCCAGTGTTTCCGATAATGCCACATCACGCTGTCTTAACATCAGTTCGTACACAATGTCAACATCATTTGCTCCAGGCATAAAATCCACAAGGTCTGGTGTAGTTTCAATCTGTGATAAATCCAGCTGTCCTGCATCCATAAGAGAGTTCCATTTAATATTAGTATCTGCAACACGGAACACTTTAAATCCGATATCAACATTTGAAGCAGGATATTCTTGTTGCAATTTATCTCCTGCTAATCTGATTCTTTCTTTACCTATTTCACAAATTGTTCTAAAACCTACTTTATAGCTGGCTTGTTTTTCATCAATATCTTCCGACCATTGAACTAATATATATTTTCTCTTTCCTCCATCTATCATATTTTGTTCCATAACAGCATGTGCGGTGGTTGCTGAACCGCTAAAGAAATCCAAAACAAAGAAATCATCACCATCCAAAAGCGTCATCAGAACTTTAATTAAACCAACATTTTTAGGTGCCGTAAAATATACATCATCAGAATTAAACAACTCCTTTAATGCAGTTCCTGCAGAGGTAGTCTTATAATCTAACGAAAAATTGACTGCTTGACCATTTACAACAGCTTCATAATCTCTATTCACGAGCATACTCTTTAATCTAATTTCTGTACTCATATTTTTTTCATATATTTTACCGTTTTTAAATTCCAATTTTTGTTCTGTAAATAATTCTAAAAACTTACCATCAGTATATGTATTCTCAACAAAAGAATCTCCGTTATATGAGTAATATCTGACATACCCTGCATCTAACAATGTTTGGTCCACTTCTTCAAGTGTTTGTTCTTTCTTAATTTCAATTTTCTTAGTATCAGAATTATAATATACAGTATAGTGCTTCGGTGTATTATAATTGGTTACTACATTATTAAAATTATTCTCACCCACCAATACACGCTTTCCACTATTATGTACATAATTACCATTTTCGTCCTGAGTTAAATCCTTAACATTTTTGGGAACATTTTCAACAAAATATCCAGTACTTATATCTTTCGCATATATTAAACAATAATCATTACTTACAGATATATATTTTGAATTTTTTCTTCCTTTTGGATTGATTTCCACTGATAATAATGATACAAAGTTCTCTTCACCGAATACCTCATTACAAATTTTAAAAAGATTATCTATTTCATTATCATCAATACTAATAAATATCACACCATCGTTTGTAAGCAAATCTTTAGCAATCGTCAATCTGCTTAACATCATATTTAACCATCTTGCATGGAATCTATTTTTTGATTTAGAATTAACTGTATATCTATCATCAGCAGAGGCTACACCTTCCTCCACGTCTGACTCTGCTTTACTCATTTCAAATGAGTCATTATAAATAAAATCATTCCCCGTATTATATGGTGGGTCGATATAAATCATCTTAATCGCACCGTAATAATTCTGACGCAGCATCTTTAACACTTCCAGATTATCACCTTCAATATAAAGATTCTCTGTAGTATCGGCATTCTTACTATCCTCTGGAATGAATTTCAGTGTCTTACCAATGATATCTTCCTGAGCAATCTTCTTCGCATTCTTCTTGCCAGCCCATGTCAGCTCGTACTTTTCGCTATCTACCTCAGTGAACTGTCCCAGTTCTTCTTTCAGAGCCTCGAAATCAACCTCACCATCCTTCACAGCTGACGGAAACAACTGTGCCAGTTTCTTTACGTTATCGCCAACTACATCGTTAATACTCTGTTGTACCTTATTGTACTCCATATTAAAGTAACCTCCTGTTAGTAAATTTCTCTATTCATTATCGGCTTCCTCTGATTCCAGATTCAAGCGTTCCAAAATATCCTTAACAATCCTTGTATCTTCAATCAAACTGATACCGAAGCATTTCTTTCCAGCATCTTTAATGGATGCTCCGATATGATACGCACAAGTATCATCTATAATCAAGAATCTGTCATGGAATACCCCTGTGTACTTAACTTCTAATGTCGGATACTGCTGATTAAAGTTATTTACATCTGCTTCCGATAATCTCGTCCTTCTTACCGTGTACACAATGACTTCCACATCAGATTTCTTCTTTGCTAATATATTCAGCGTACCTACATCTACATAGTTATCTACCAGTACCAGCTTCTTTTCTGCCTTGGATACCAAGTCAACCAACAAACTGAATGCATCGTATATCTGTCCATCAAAGAATATCTTTTGCGAAGACTCTTCATGTTCTGATATGTAATGAAAAATCTTATCGAACTTCTCTTCTGTACTCTTCTGGAATGCAAGCTGCTTGACTTCCATTTCATTTATTCTCTCGAACATCAGGGCGTTGCTTGCCAAGAATCTACGCATTTCAACAAAGGCATCCATAATCTTTATGCTTACCTGTACCGCTGGTTCACTCCGCAATACAGCCGATAACATTGCGATTCCCTGCTCTGTAAATACATACGGAAGCTTTCTTCTACCACCATGGGTACTCTCATCCTCTTCACTTGATATCACAAATTGTGATTTCAAGTCATCGTACTCTTCTTCTGATAGCTGAAACCGAAATTTCTCAGGAAAACGTGCTATATTTCTCTTAACCGCCTGATTCAATACTCTTGTTTCTACCTGATATAGCATGGCCAAGTCACTGTCCATCATTACCTGCTGACCTCGGACCACATATATTAAATTCTTAATTGTAACTTCTGAGATTTCGATGTCAGGTAACTGCTTGTTCTCTCGGACCGTAATCTCTTCTGACTGCTTATCTGCCATAAGTACCTCCTCTAACAAACTTGAAATCACAATCTGTGATATCAAGTTTTATGTAGCATTCGCATCATCTAATGTCTGAATCGCCTTCTTTATTTCTTTATTCAGACTCATTCTTTCGGCGTTGGATACCGCTTTCTTCAACATACCCCTTGTATCCACCAGCTTCTTGTAGTATGCATACAACTGCTCCATTCGATTACTGTCATACCAACCGTTGCCGTCTAAGATAAGCTCTGCATTTGCATATGCTTTCTCGTTCATCAGCATATACGTCCTGTAATACCATTCTTTGTACAGATTTACCTTGTTGGTCTTGTTCTTTATCTGTATATAGTCCAGATACTTAAGCAGACGGTTCCTGCCAGCATCTGGTAATCCCACTGGATATTTCTCCGTCAAGATGCTGTACTCAATTACAATCTGGGTTTCGTCAGTCTGATTCAATCTCTTAACTGCTAATGAATACAGCTCATCCTGTGAGTCGTGCATCCGAATCACACACAATGGCTTAATCAGGTTCTGATACATGGATGCCAGATACGCTGCATCCTTGATGCTCTGCAATTCCATATCATAAAACTGGATTGCCTGACACCTGTACTCATCATTGATTACTGAAGGAATCTCTTCCCCTGCAATCTGGTACATGAGTCTTACTTCTTTGACCGCATCTTTAATACGCTTCTTATCATCGGGCTTTAAATCCTTTGGTATAAAGTCCTTCAAAGCCAGCTTAACATCTGTTTTATAATGCTCTGGTATATTAAACATTTATTCCACCACCAAAAATGAAATTAACTCAAAGTCGTCAGCGGTCTCTCCTGCAAATGCATTATTGAAACCACCAAAATCAAACATCATCTGAACAGCCTTGGACTCTTCTTCTCCCTTGATAGAACGAATCGCTTTATTTAACAAGTCGGAATAGAACTCCATCTTAGTAGCATTCTTCGTTCTTTCAAAGAATCTACCGAACAACTCCATGACAGGTGTACTCTTACCATAGCAGAGCTTTCTAAACTGCTTAACCACCTCTCTGGCTTGTCCGTTACCATATAATACAGTACCCTCATTTAATATATAAATCAGATAATATGGATACAAGGAACTGTCTGACTTCGGCTTCTCCATATCGTTACGATGCTTGAAGCAGAATAAAACGCCTTTGTGTTCGCTATCAGTTACAGAGTAAATACCTTTCGGAATCTTTTTAATCTGCGGTACAGACTGAATGTACTCAGATAATTCGTTTAAGTACTCATTCATATTAAGGTCTGTAAGAGATATATTCTCACTGGCATCCTCTATATCAATCACCTCAGCCTGTAATCTTTCCAGCTGTCTTCTTCTGAAATTGAAGTCATTCATTTCAGGAGTCAGGATATCTTCATCACCTGTAGATACCAGATTCAGCGTTGTCATCTTACCCTTAACACGCTGCTCCAGTCCCAAGTAATCATTCAGCTCCATAGCTGGAAAGAAATTTATCATCTGAATGTTAGCGTTCTTACTTCCGATACGGTCAATACGACCAAATCTCTGAATCAAGGACACTGGGTTCCACTGAATATCAAAGTTGATTACCGTATCACAGTCCTGTAAGTTCTGACCTTCTGAAATACAGTCTGTACCTATCAGTAAATCAATCTGTTCTTCCGCTGGTATCTCCTTCTTCATCTTTGACATCGGAGAGAATGCACACAATACCGAATTAAAATCCGAATCCACATTACGATTATTACAGCGGATATCCTTACCAGTAACACAGGCTGTATAAACACCGTACTCTTTCATAACAGTTGCAAGCTCACGGTATAAATAATCTGCTGTATCAGCAAACGCAGTAAACACCAGTACCTTGCGGTTGCCTGCATTATATGGTGTCTCTGTTACCTTTCTAACAAGAATTTCTTTGAGGTCCTGTAACTTTTGGTCTCGTTGCTCATCCAAAATCCTTCTGGCATGTTTATGAATCTCTTGAATGATGTACTTATCACTTGCCAAGTCATCCAAATAATCATCTACACGAAGATGCTTTACATCTATCTCATACTTACCTTCCAGATAGAATTCTTCATCTTCTAACTCACCGTTCTCTTCGTCCAGCTGACCGCTACCCTTTAACAGTAACTGTTCAGTACGTTCAATACGCTCAAGCAGTCTGCGTAATGTTTCTTCAAATGAGTACACAGAGCTTTCCAAACGTTTGAAGAGATTAAATCTATGTAAGATAATCATACCTCTGGACTGTATATCAAACTCCATACGTCCACCACGTTTGCCAGAGAACGCATACTTCTCCATGTAAATCTTCTTACAATCTTCTCTGATATATCTGGTAGGTGTGTACACACTTAAGATAAGAGCCTCTAACAGTTCATTGGTCTCTTTGAACTTAAGCAACTCGCCCATAGTATCAATATCACTATTTAAGGTTTCTGGCACATTCTTATTCGGGAACTGCCCCACACCTTTGTTACCGTAGTAATTAGTGATATGCTTACGGCTTCTGGAAATCGTCATAAGCTCCAGCAATTTGTAAAAGTCCGAAGGAAGACTGTCTAACAGTTCCTCTTTCTTATGCCCAGGCTGTCTCTCCCACGCATTGATACAGGTAGAGGTCTTTCTTAAAAGATTATCTACGCTTCCAATACCTTCTTCTTCAAAGGCATAGTCCTTATCCCCTGTAATAATGCTTATCTGATTCTTAAGGTCAACCAAGCTGTTATTTACAGGCGTAGCCGACAACAGGAGTACCTTTGTATTGTTATTACCATGCTTAATAACATCCTGCATCAATCTTGCATATCGTGTCATTACAAGCTGGTCGTTTTCATCATATCTATCATTACGGTTTCTGAAATTGTGGGATTCATCAATAACAACAAGGTCATACAATCCCCAATCAAATTTCTTTAAGTCTTGCCCCGATCGCGACATTCCACTATATCGGGATAAATCTGTATGGAACATGATTCTGTAGTTAAAAGTTTCGTGAAGGAATGAATCCTTGTAATCACCACGGAAAGAATTCCAGTTATCATACAGTTTCGCTGGCGTAAGAACCAGTACTCGGTTCATACCAATCTCAAAATATTTAATAATAGCAAGAGCTTCAAAGGTCTTACCCAAACCAACTGAGTCAGCAATAATACAACCACCGTATGTATTCAGCTTACGGATTGCTGATACAACACAGTCTTTCTGGAAGTCATACAGTGAGTTCCAAATCTCTGTCTTCTTAAATCGAGTACTATCCTTCTCAAATCGCTCTACACCAGTATCCAACTGGTCTCCGAACAATTCATTCAGCGTAAAGTAATATAAAAACTCTGGTGAATGCTCTTTGTACACATACTGTAAACTTGCCAGTAGCTCTTCCTTATAATCCACGGACACCTGCTCATTAAACCATATCTGTTTAAATGTATTCAGTGCCGCCATTATTTGTTCTCTGTCAGCACTACCAGTTAAGATAGTATCAAAATTGATGTTACTAAATGATTCCCTGCTCATCTTCTTGGATACTTCCAGTGAAGAGGAACCCTGAATCATAAAATCATCATCTATAATCAGGATATTACCGCCAATACGGATACCTGAGTTTACCTTACGGATATTCACGTGCTTCTGTATAAAATCATGCATATTACGTGCTTTGGAGAAATGCTGTAGCTTATTTTTCTCCGTAATATCATACGAATTAAACAGTATATCCGTAGGATTGATTTCAAATTCATGTGCAATCTCGCTCTGATGCGGTAAGAACTTCACATCACGAATTACAAAGTTGATTTCTTTTACGTTATGCAGATTCTTTTCCAACAAAGAAAAAACCGATATTGTCAGCTTATCATTGACAATATTGACCACTGCATCCTTCTTATTCTGAAGGACTTCGTTGATTTTCTCTATCATCTGCTCATTTGAGTTGATAGCATTTGTCATTCGGCAGTCTTCTCCTTCTTAAATCTTGCATCAGCAGGTTTCTGGGTATTATCTGGTATCAACCACATCTTACCTTTTTTGACAGCACCTTCAATTCTTCCCTCGGTACACAAAACACCGATTCTTCTTGAAGAAATATTCCATTTCTTAGACATTTCTACTGTTGTTAAATATTCCATATGTGAAACCTCCCTATTGTCTTCTATTATATTCCACTATCGGAACAATAGCAATCACATATTGAAGTTTCTTGCACTGGAATCAGGGAACCAGCATACACCAGTTCCCTCAATCATTTATAAGCCAATCTTATCTACTACAACCGCTGCAATCGTTGAGAAAACAGCCCACAGAATAATAATGACAAGTACAGGTACATTTTCAACATCAATACCCAGTGCTACATATAAAGCAGCCTGCATGAACAGACCAGCAATCACACTTACAATAGCCCCGAAGGTAGACATACCGTTACCTCTGCTTGGTGTATAAGATGGTTCATTCTTCTGTCCTGTCACATCTTTGTATATCTGGTACTCAATAAAATTATCCGCCATATCCTTCTTACCGTTATGGTTCCAATCATACATTGCCATAGTCTGTACTCCCTTCTGTGTAGGTATCTTAATACATATCAAAATCAAACGGGTCCAATCCTGCTTCTTCCAGTGCTTCCATCTTTTCATCATCGTCCATACACTCAAAGTCAAAGGTATCTATCCCTGCTTCTTCTAACTGTTCTTCCTGCTCCGATGTTAAAATCAAATCATCGTACTCATTATTCGAACTGATATGATTACTGTAATTGACACTACTATATTCCTCAGCTTTATAATCATCACTACAATGACTACTGCCACTGTATGAATAACTACTTAAAGAATCTTCTTTCGCTGCATCAAGAGCACTGATAGCAGCTCCTAATCTAAGCGAATCCGCCATTGTCCACTTCTGCCCTGAACCAATACTTGCTCCGAGAGCTGCTCCAAAGGCTGCCGCTTTATCTGTTTTTCTACTTTTATCAAATGCACCGCTAACACCTAATGCAGTTCCGATGATTGAACTCTTGCTATCAAATAATCCCATAGTCTGTACCTCCCTTCCTACTTGTAAACCTTTGTATTGTTACTTGTGTATCTCAAACCATCCGTAGACCAATACGTCTTATCGCCTCTTCTCCTGCATGCATCCCTATAATTCTGATTCTCTATCGCTTCCTTCAAAAGAGGTATTCCAAAAACTAAAATAAATAGTATAATATACATAATCTTCATCCTTTCCACCTCTTTGTGAGGTCAAAAACAACTTTCATTTCTTTTTTACATCTAAAATTCAACACACCAACTGTCCAATAATCCGTACTCAATGTAATCTACTTACATCTTTAATTGTAAAATTAAAACGTAAAATTAAAAGCCAGAAAAACCCTACTTTTACCCATACAATCGTGCGTTTAGTTTTACAAATCTTTGTTTCTATCCGATAATACGCTTAGCTGTCTGACCAGAAAGGAGCAGACCTATGAGTAAACATCTGACCTTATCTGACAGAGCTATTATTGAAAAATACATCGCTCTGGATATGTCCTTTGCTTATATCGCAAGAAGACTCAACCGTTCTGCCACAACCATCTCTCGTGAGGTAAAAAATCATCGTTGTTTTGTGAATGGTGTGCGCTACACATCCAATGACTGCGTTAACTACCGCACTTGTCTGAGACGCAATCTTTGCAGTACGGAAAGCAAATACACTTGTTTCAGTCGGTGCAAAACCTGTACCGAGTATTCCTGTCATGACTTATGCCATGATTATGTTTCCATGCATTGTCACTTACTTGATAAGCCGCCTTATGTGTGCACTTGCTGCCCAGATGAAAAGACTTGCAAACGAAACCATGCATACTACACGGCTCACAGAGCTCATACAGAATATGTCAAACAACTCAGTACTGCCAGAAAAGGTATTCGTACCAGTCCCGAGCGACTCATGGAACTGAATGACTTATTAACGCCTCTCATTGGAAAAGGTCAGTCCATCAACCACATCTTTGCTTCACACGCAGATGAGATTGGACTTTCCGAAAAAACTATTTATAACTACATTGATATGAATGCTTTTCATGTCCGAAACATTGACCTCCCCAAGAAAGTCCGATATCGCTAGCGCCATCCACATGATGTCGTTATGAAAACGGATTATCAATACCGCAAAGGTCGTTCCTATACCGATTTCACTACCTTCATGGATCAGAACCCTAAACTTTCCATTTGGGAAATGGATACCGTCAAAGGTGCCCGCGGCAGTCAGAAAGTGCTCCTTACAATGATCCTAAGAGATACAAACTTTATGCTGATTTTTCTTCTTCCTGACGGTACTCAGAAAAGTGTTCTAGCTGTCTTCGACAAACTAACTCTATTACTAGGCATCGAAACATTTCGAAAGATTTTTCCAGTTATTCTTACGGATAATGGTGTGGAATTCAAAGGTTCTCACCATCTTGAGTTCACCGAAAACGGTGCCCGAAGAACACGCGTATTTTACTGTGATCCGCAGGCTTCTTGGCAGAAAGGACGTGTTGAGAAGAATCATGTCCTTATACGCCAGATTTTGCCAAAAGGGACCAGTTTCCGGACATTGGAAGACACCGACATCCACCTCGTAACCTGTCATGTAAACAGCGTTGTTAGAGAACTTTTTGAAAACCAGACTCCTTTTGAGTTAATGCACAAAGAAGAATACAAAAAACTGTTAGATACACTCGCACTTTCTCCGATTCCACCCGATGAAGTGTGTTTGAAACCAAAGCTACTAAAACGTAAATAATAATCGTCTATAGGTCAGGCAGTCACTTCATAGTTCCAACTACGGTAGGGGTCTCATTTACTTTTACAAATATTTTGACCGTTGCCTGTTTGCCATGCTTCAAAACAGAGTATAACTAACAGTTTTGCTCTCATTATACACCAGTTTAAACTCCAAATATGCCTATTTTAAGAACTTTTATAATTTACCCTTATTTCACCTTGCATTTAGTTTTTCATTCAATCCTCGTCAATCTTATTATGCTAACAAAAAAAGGAAAAATAAATCCAATGCAAAACTTTATTTTCCAGTTTCTAACTCACAAAATTAGCAATAAAAAAGACATCGGCACGTTGTTTGTGCTGGTGTCTTTCTCTTTATGCTCATTATGTCCGTACACGCTTTACACAAATTCAATCGCAATCCGTGTAATTTCCGTGTAAATCACTAAAAAAGGCTCTCCGAAAATCTCGGAAAGCCTTATAAAATCGTTATTTTACTTGTCTAATGACTTCATCGTTGGGAACAACAACACATCCCTTATCGCCGGACTATTCGTCATCATCATAACCATACGGTCAATTCCGAATCCGATTCCACCTGTTGGTGGCATACCAACGCAAAGTGCGTTCAGGAAGTCTTCGTCTGTGTGGTTTGCTTCTTCATCGCCTGCTGCAAACAACTCTTCCTGTGCCTCGAAACGTGCGCGCTGGTCGATTGGATCATTAAGCTCGGAGTACGCATTTGCCATTTCCCAGCCGTTCATGAAGAACTCGAAACGCTCTACGTAATCCGGATTCTCCGGTTTCTTCTTGGTAAGCGGAGAAATCTCAATTGGATGATCCATAACGAATGTTGGCTGAATCAAGTGTTCCTCTACGAACTCTTCGAAGAAATGGTTTAAGATATCACCTTTCTTGTGGTGCTCTTCGAACTCAACATGATGCTCTTTTGCAAGTGCTTTTGCTTCTTCGGTTGTTGCAACTTCGTTAAAGTCAACACCTGCGTATTTTTTAACCGCATCCACCATGGTAATTCTCTCGAACGGTTTAGAGAGGTCCATAACATGGTCGCCGTAAGTAAGCTCTAAGGAACCGGTCACTTCCTGTGCCACATGACGGTATAAATTCTCGGTTAAGTCCATCATGCCGTGGTAATCCGTATATGCCTGGTAAAGTTCCATCAAAGTGAACTCCGGATTGTGACGGGTATCTAAGCCTTCGTTACGGAATACACGGCCGATTTCGTATACACGCTCCATGCCGCCGACAATCAATCTCTTCAAATATAACTCTAAGGAAATACGAAGCTTTAAGTCTTCATTCAATGCGTTAAAATGCGTCTCGAATGGTCTTGCTGCCGCACCACCTGCATTGGATACAAGCATTGGAGTCTCAACTTCCATAAAGCCTTCTCCATCGAGATAGCGGCGAATGCTGCTGATAACCTTGGAACGTTTGATAAAGGTATCCTTTACCTCTGCGTTCATAATCAAATCCACATATCTTTGACGATAACGGGTATCCGTATCGGTTAATCCGTGGAATTTCTCCGGAAGAATCTGTAAGCTCTTGGATAACAGAGTTACTTCTGTTGCATGGATGGAGATTTCTCCGGTCTTGGTCTTAAATACCGTTCCTTTGATTCCTAAAATATCACCTACGTCATATTTCTTGAAATCTTTATAGGATTCTTCACCGATATTATCTCTTGCAACGTATGCCTGGATGTTGCCTTTCAAATCCTGAACATTACAAAAAGATGCTTTTCCCATAACACGCTTAAACATCATACGGCCGGCAATAGTAACTTCCTTGCCTTCCATTGTATCAAAATTCTCTTTGATATCGATGCTGTGATTGCTTACGTCATATTTGGTAATGACAAATGGGTCTTTGCCATTGTCTTGCAATTCCTGTAATTTTTCACGGCGAATTTTAAGAAGCTGGTTAATATCCTGCTGCTGTGCATTATTCTGATTATCCATTATATCCTCCACTCTAATCCCACGTGGGCTTTCTATTATTTTGAACGTTGAATTTCAAGAACTTTGTATTCTAACTCACCTGCAGGTGTTTCTACCTTAACGGAATCTCCAACTCTTTTTCCAAGAAGAGCCTTTCCAACCGGAGATTCATTGGAAATCTTACCTTTCAAGCTGTTTGCTTCTGTAGAACCAACAATCTTATAATCAAGTTCTTCATTATATTCACAATCAAGAATGCGAACCTTGCATCCAATGCTAATCTTATCAAGGTCTACTTCTTCTTCTACTACTACCTCTGCATTCTTAAGGATTTTCTCGATTTCCTCAATACGTGCTTCAATATCACGCTGTTCATCCTTGGCAGCATCGTATTCTGCATTCTCTGACAAGTCGCCTTGTTCACGAGCTTCCTTAATCTTTTGAGCAACTTCTTTACGTTTTACTACTTTCAAATCCTGTAATTCATCTTCGAGTTTTGTAAGACCTTCATAGGTCAGGATGTTTTTCTTATCCATTATAATTCCTTCTCTCCGTTATATTTTGTTATAATACGTCTAATTTAACCTATGTATTATAACGAATTGTAAGCATTCTGTCAAGAATCCCGGCTTTGTGCTTGCCGGGGCACTACCTCCCACACAACAAAAAGCACCCGACCGATGCCAATTCATCAGCCGAGCACTTTCTTATGCTATTATGTATTATCTTTCATCTGCAAAGAAAAATACTGCAATAGTTCCAGGTCCTGAGTGTGTTCCAACTACCGGTCCGATACAGCTAATCAATACATTCTTTGCACCGCAACGTTCTTTAATCTTTTCTCCAACAAATTTCGCTTCTTCTTCGCAATCTCCGTGGCTGATAAATACGTTCTCCTGTTTGCCCGCGTAAGAGCCAAGACGCTCTTCCATCATGTCTACCAATTTCAGAAGGGATTTCTTACGACCTCTCGCTTTGCCAACTGCTACAAGATGTCCCTCATTGTCAACGTGTAGAAGCGGTTTGATACCAATCACGCTACCAACGATTGCTGTTGTCTTGCTGACACGACCTCCACGGTGTAAATGGAATAAATCATCTACTGTGAAAATATGTGCGAGATTTAATGCATGGCTTTCTACAAAATCAGCAATCTCTTGCATGGTACTTCCATTATTCTTCATTTCTACTGCAGTATGGAGCATAAGCCCTTCTCCTGCAGAAGCACATAAAGTATCAATTACAATAATTTTTGCTTCCGGATCTTCTTCCATAATCTCCTCTGCCGCAAGGTGTACACTCTGGAATGTTCCACTCAGACCGGATGAAAATGCAAGATAAAGAATTTCTTTTGTTTCTTCCATATAAGACAGCAGGGCTTCCTTCGCATCCTCCGGATTTACCTGTGAGGTTGTCGGCATCTTTCCCCCGCGAAGTCCTGCATAGAATTCTTCTGTACTTAATTCGTTGTCTTTTCCATACACAACCCCATCTATAATACATGAAAGATGTAGTAACCCAACATTATGTTCTTCATAATAACTTTTTGGCATATCTGCCGTTGAATCTGTCACAATTTTAAAATTACTCATACGTTCCTCCTATATTATACATCAGCAAATAGATTGTAACACGTTTTTATGTAGTTTTCAATACTACATAAAAAAGTTTTTAATATTTTTTTCCAATAAATTTTCCAAATCCCGGTAATTCTCAATTTCGTTGATTGTAACGCGCAGTTTTGCTGAGTTCGGGTAACCCGCCGTATACCATGCAGCATGCTTGCGGATTTCGCGTATCCCTGTGTATTCCCCTTTATACTCAAGTAACATCTTCGCGTGTCGAAGAATCATCTCTGAAACTTCTTCAAACGTTGGTTTCTCTATTTTTTCTCCGGTCTTAAAATAATGCAGGATTTGATGAAATATCCATGGGTTTCCTTGTGCTCCCCGCCCTATCATAAATCCGTCACAGCCGGTTTGTTCTTTCATGGCAATTACATCTTCGACCGTTAGCAAATCGCCATTTCCGATAACCGGGATAGATAGCGCTTCCTTTACCTGTCGTATGATGTCCCAATCCGCTTTTCCGGAATAATACTGCTCCCGTGTTCTACCGTGTACTGCCACTGCTGCTGCACCTGATTCCTGTGCAATTTTGGCAATTTCTACTGCATTAATGTGTTTCTCATCAAAACCTTTGCGGATTTTGACAGTTAGTGGTTTGTTGATTGCTTTAGCTGTTTTTTCAACAATCTGTCCTACCAATAGGGGGTTCTTCATTAACGCCGAACCTTCATGGTTGTTCACAATCTTCGGAACCGGGCATCCCATATTTAAGTCTAATATATCAAACGGAAGTTCCTCTATTTCCTGTGCAATTTGTGAGATGATATCCGGATCGGAGCCAAATAACTGCAGCGATACCGGACGTTCCTGTTCGTGTATGGTTAGAAGTTGTCTGGTATTCTTATTCTTGTATAGAATCGCTTTTGCACTTACCATTTCCATGCAAAGCAGTCCTGCCCCCTGCTCTTTACACAACAAACGAAAAGGCAGGTCTGTGACACCTGCCATTGGCGCTAATATTAAATTGTTCGGAAGTGTTACATTCCCTATGGTTAGTGGTGTGATGTTTTTTTGTATCATAGTTGTCTATTTTTTCGGTTTTGTTTCTTATATACCTGATAGATTCCTTTTAACGTAAGTGTCGGATCATACACATCAATCGCTTCTGTTTCAGATGCAATGATTCTTCCCAGTCCTCCGGTTGCAATTACTTTCACATTCTCCAACTGACATTCTTCTTTGGTCTTCTTTATAATGTATTCCGTCTGCCCAATCTGACCATACACCAATCCGGATTGCATACTGGTAATCGTATCTTTTCCAAGAATGTTTTCCGGTTTTTTAATTTCAATCTCCGGCAATTTTGCCGCATCTTCCCAAAGCGCTTTCGCCGAGATTCGAATTCCCGGTGCCGTTATCCCTCCGAGGAATGCTCCACTCTCATCCACAAGGTCATAGGTCGTTGCCGTTCCAAAGTCTACTACTAGTACCGGACCTCCGTATAGTTCGTATGCTGCAACTGCATCTACAATTCGATCCGCCCCAATTTGCTGTGGATTTGGTGTGACAATTCGAATCCCCGTCTTTATTCCGGCTTCTACAATAATTGGTTTAATTCCAAAATATTTTATGAATGCTCCTGCCAGCGCATGCATAACATTTGGCACGACGGAACAGATAATTGCGTCCTTTATGTCCTCTAAAGCAATGTTATTCCTTTCAATCAAGGTTCCAAGCGTGGTTGCAAACTCATCTGATGTTCTCGACATCTTAGTCGTAATACGAAAGCTGGCTACAAGTTCTTCTTCATGAAAGACTCCCACTGTTATATTCGTATTCCCTACGTCAATGGTCAAAATCATAGTCTATTCCTCCTCATCCAACCCTTGTCCCAAAAACATAATTCTATAGTATGTTTCGATTGCTTCAAATAGTTCTCTTTTTTCGTTACGATATTGTTTGATTTTAAGAACACTTCCGATTTCGTCATAGAAATAATCCTGCTCTTCACAAGTGGTCATAAACTGAAGGCTTCCGTCTTCATCAAAGAAGATTTCTAAAATACCTCCAACATCTTCCGTGTATAAAACACACAAGATCTGCAGTTCTTCCTTGATCGATGTCGGAAGTGATTTGAATTGTTCGTTTAGGTAAAACTTCTGATTGTATGAGTTAGATGCACACAATACAACTTTTTCATTCAACATATCCATATATTCCTCTTACTGATACTTCTCCGCTTGATATACATTTTCTGGATTCCCAGGTATCTATAATGAGTTCGCCCCGTTCTGTGATTCCGAGTGCTTTTCCTTCTATCTTTTCCTTCGCATCCAGTACTTTTACTTGTTTATGCATATTAATCAGCTGTGAATTATATTCTTTCGCTAACTGACTCAAATCCTCTGTTTCTAGGAATTTCTCATAATAAATCTCAAAATTCTCGAGAATCTTCTCTATTAGGAACGCTCTGTGGATTTCTTTTCCGCAGGTACTTTCTATCGTTCCGGCAATCCTTTTGACGTCCTCTGAAAATTCCTGACGGTGTACATTAATTCCGATACCAATCACGATGTGATTGATATAATCAAATTGTGCACTCATTTCCGTAAGAATCCCGCAGACTTTTTTCCCATCTATGATAATATCATTTGGCCACTTAATATAACTATCCTGTCCCGTTACATCACGGATTGCGTTATTTATTGCAAGTGCTGTTACCAAAGTTAGCATCGACGCATTATTCTGATGAATATCCGGTTTTAGCAAGATACTCATATAGATTCCTTTGTTCCGGCAGGATTCCCAGCTCCGGCCGCGACGCCCACGACCCGCCGATTGGTGATTTGCCACAACTACCGTTCCGTTTGGATAGTTGTCCTCCGCCAATTCCTTCGCTCTAACATTGGTTGAGTCTGTTGCATCATAATATATGATTTCCTGCCCAACCCAATTCGTCTCTCGTATGCTTTTTAATTCTATCTGGTTGATGCTATCCGGAATTCCCATCAGGCGGTACCCTTTATTCGGCACTGCCACGATCTCATAACCCATTTCTTTCAGACTCTTAATCGCTTTCCAAATAGCCGTTCTCGACACACCAAATTTATTACACAGTTCCTGACCGGATACATACCCGGCATCTTGTCGTAACACAGCGAGAATCTCTGCTTTCATAAGTTCTCCTTCTCAGAGTTAATCTTCTTTAGTCAGATAATGTTGCTTTCATGATTGCTTTGATTGTATGCATTCTGTTCTCCGCTTCTTCAAACACTACAGATCGTGGTCCTTCAAAGATTTCATCAGTTACTTCCAGTTCGGATAAACCAAATTTCTCATATACCTGCTGTCCGATTGTCGTATTCAAATCGTGGAATGCCGGCAAACAATGCATAAAAATTGCATTTTCTTTCGCGTTCTCAAAAGCCTTCGCATTTACCTGATACGGTTTTAAATCTGCAATTCTTTCTGCCCATACTTCTTCCGGTTCTCCCATTGAAACCCAAACGTCTGTATAAATAACATCTGCGTCCTTTGTTGCTGCTGCAACGTCTTCTGTTAGGGTAATAGAGGATCCATTCTTAGCTGCTTCTTCTTCACAATAAGTTACTAATTTTTCATCCGGAAAATATTTTCTATTTGTACATGCCACAAAATCCATTCCCAATTTTGCGCATGTAACCATCAGAGAATTCCCCATATTATAACGGGCATCTCCCATGTATACAAATTTAAGACCCTTCAAAGTGCCTAAGTGTTCACGTATTGTAAGCATATCGGCTAACATCTGCGTTGGATGGAATTCATTGGTAAGTCCGTTCCATACCGGCACTCCTGCGTATTTCGCCAACTCCTCCACAATCTCCTGACCATATCCGCGATACTCGATTCCGTCAAACATTCTTCCAAGTACTCTGGCTGTATCCGCAATACTTTCCTTCTTGCCAATTTGTGAACTGCTTGGATCCAAATAAGTTACATGCATCCCCAAATCGTGTGCAGCCACTTCAAATGAACATCTTGTTCTGGTGCTTGTTTTTTCAAAAATAAGTGCGATATTCTTCCCAATTAAACTATTATGTAAAATACCCATTTTCTTCTGCTGTTTCAATTCTGCAGCCAAATCAACTAAGTATAATATCTCCTCTGCAGAAAAATCAATTAACTTTAAAAAATTTCTTCCTTTTAACGTCATGTCCCGTTCCTCCTCCAACAATGATGTAATTTTACTCCATTTGTTCTAAGAATACAAGTGGCTGTTGCGTTCTGCAACAGCCACACACTGGTTATTTCTATTTTCATTTTAATAAAATACTAATGCTCCGATTGCAATTCCCGGATGACCGCTTGAAGTCAATTTGAAATACATTGCTCCATTTGTGTTATCCTGTCCGCTTAATGCCGCCTGCGCTGCACTATATGCTGTACTGCTTACTCCTAACTGCAATCTTCTTTCTAATTTCCCGGTTCTTGCAGGACCAAATTGGCCTCTCTGGAAAATTACACTATACATATCGTTTGGATATATGCTGCTCTTCATACGATTGATTACAACCGCACCTACCGCTAATTGACATTCATAGGATTCTCCGCCCGCTTCACATTGAATCAATGCTGCCAGGAGTGTTACCTGGTCTACCGTTTGTGCCAATGTTCTTCCGGAACTTGATCCGGAGCCGCCGGAACCACTCTTTGCTTTCTTTCTTGCCGCTTCAGCCTGAGCCGCTTTTTCTTCCTCGATGGTAATACCTTTTCCAACAAGAATCGAGAGTTCTACGAAGTCAGCACTTACATAACAGGTTTTGGAATCACAAATAACTGCAATCCACTCCCCATCGGATACAACATTTTTGTCTACAATAATCGCCTCGCCCTTTGCAAGTGTTTTTACAACACCCGATTCTGTAGACGGTTCTTTACGGATTCTCAATCCATCCGCATAGTTTGTTGCGATGATATCGCAATTTGCTTTTGCATATGCTAAAGCATCTGTTCCGAATAAACAATACGAATTCAATACATATCCTTCTAGATTTCCGGAAGAAATCTTTGTCCATTCGTCTCCTCTTTCTATAACTGTTGCTCTTGCTCCTTTATAAAGCTTTCCAACAATTGCGCTATTTCCATTTGCTTCGGCACGAACATTTAATGACTTCTCTACATTCGGCATTAAATAATTCTGCCATTCTTCTTCCTCTGATTGTTCGCTTTCAGAAGAAGCACTTACAATGTTAACATTTTCCTTTTTAATACTTGCAATCGCCAGGTTGCCCATTGCTGCTTGCTCATAATCCTTCAGCACTTCCGCTATCCCGGCATCTCCATAACCTTCCAAACCAGTGTTTGCTATCACGTACTCTTCTGTTGCATCCTGCGTTGCAACCTTACCGTTACTAGTAACCGCTGTGACCATCAGTACACTCAGCATAGAAAGAACCGCTATACTTTGGGTCACTTGTTTGTTTAGTTTCATATAAACCTCCATAACGTACAATTTTAAAAACTATTATTGCACGTATTTTTGATTTTTAAACATTTAAAATTTAAAATGTTACAAAATTGTTACAAATGCGATTATAACAAACTGCCCTTTAAATGTCAAATTTTCCATGTTTTTCCTATATTTATGCGTGTTTGAGGCCGTTTTGTTATGTAATAATTTTGTAAAATTTGTTCCGTAAAAATTACTTTATTGCCTATAAGCAATAGTGTTTCAAGGGTTTCTTCCATAGAAATGAAAAACCAGAGAAAAATTTTTCTCCGGTTTTTACAGACTATAATCTTTTTAATAATTTTTCTTTTTCATCTTCATAACCAGGTTTTCCAAGAAGAGCAAACATATTCTTCTTATAGCTCTCTACTCCCGGTTGATTAAACGGATTTACTTTTAACATGTATCCACTCATTCCAACTGCAAATTCAAAGAAATAGAATAGTTGTCCTAAGGAATACTCATCACGTGCCGGAACATTGATCATAAAGTTTGGTACATCTCCGTCCGTATGCGCTAAAACCGTTCCTTTCATTGCATTTTTATTAACAAAATCTATTGTTTTTCCTGCCAGATAATTCAAACCATCCAAATCAGCTTCATCTGCCTGAATCATAATATCTTCTCCGGCATCCTCTAAGTTCAAAACGGTTTCAAATAGGATTCTTGCTCCGTCTTGGATATACTGACCCATTGAATGAAGATCCGCTGTCAAATCTACTGCTGCAGGGAAAATTCCCTTCTGGTCTTTGCCTTCACTCTCCCCATACAACTGTTTCCACCATTCAGCAACATAATGGAAGCATGGTTCATAATTCGCCAATACTTCGATAGATTTTCCTTTTCTTAAAAGAATATTACGCACTGCTGCATATTGCATTGCATCATTCTCTTCAAAACAATTCTCAATGGCCTGTCTGCGTCCGGCTTGTGCTCCTTCCATCAAACGGCCGATATCTGCCCCACTTACGGCAATCGGCAACAATCCAACTGCTGTCAGCACAGAAAAACGTCCTCCGATATCATCCGGCACGACAAAGGTTTCGTAACCTTTGGCATCTGCCAACTTCTTGAGTGCACCCTTTTCTTTATCCGTCGTAGCATAAATACGCTCTGCCGCACCCTCTTTATATTTCTTCTCTAACAAATCTTTGAAGATTCGAAAAGCAATTGCCGGCTCCGTTGTAGTTCCGGATTTTGAAATAACATTAACCGAGAAATCCCTGTCTCCGATCGCATCAATTAAACCTTTGATATATGTAGTGCTCATGTTATTTCCTGCATAATAAATCTCCGGAGTCTTACGTGCTTCCTTAGAGATATTATTGTAAAATCCATGTCTTAAAAATTCAATTGCTGCTCTTGCTCCTAAATATGAACCCCCTATTCCAATTACAACCAATACATCTGAATCCGCACAAATTTTATCTGCTGCTTTTTTGATTCTTGCAAACTCTTCTTTGTCATAATTAACCGGTAAATCAATCCATCCCAAGTAATCATTGCCTTCTCCGCTTTTTGAGACTAACAACTTGCGTGCCTCTTCCACTTCCTTGCGGACACAATCCAATTCTTTCTCCTCAAAGAAAGATGTTGCCTTTGAATAATCGAATGAAACCTTGTTCATATTTATATCGCTCCTTTGTATCAACTCTATTCTCCATAATAACAAAGGGTTTTCGTTTTATCAAGGGAAAATTTCGTTTAAAACCGTTGAAAGTATGCGACTTTCTTGCTCATCTTTCCTATATTTTCTGTCTTCTGTTTTCATAGTGCTATGTTTTTCTTGAATTGGAGAATTTTCTTCTTCCGTCTCCATAATATAACTTAAATAGTTTTTCACCTCTTTTGTAATTTTCTTCAACTTGTGATTTGTACAAATTACATTGATTAGAATGATTATCATCAATATCACCAAGCCAAGATACACAACAAAAGCGCCAACTAAAATATCTTTTGTGTCCAAATCCATAATCCGTTCCATATAATTCTCCTTCCATACTCTCATTAGAATTATAACGAACAAGTATCACCTACGACAAACACTTTTCATCGCAAGTTTCGTTTAAATAAAACGGTTTTTTCTATATTAATATTTTATTCGACAGTATCAGAATCAATCAAAAATCCGGAAAAACAAAATCCATTTTCCTTATTAATTCGAATTAATCGGTTATAAGCATTTGCGCTTAATATTTCAAACAACAATTCCTGAGATGTATTCTCCTGTAGCGGTAGTATCCAATATACATAATCCGGCTCTTTAAACATGCAGAAAATACTATTATCCCAATACTCTATATCCCCACCATTTGGGATACTAATTGCACGAATTCTATCCCTAAGATGCCAAAAGCGAATTACCGTCTCCGTATAATATTTCTTTAAATTAACATTTCCCAGCAACCAGATTCCCATTTTGGTCTGGTTTACTTCCGAATTCTTGTATCTTTGATATACATCATGGTCATAGTTATGTTGACATACCAAACTACAAGCCGTCCCCTCCCTAGGAATCCCTACATCACATCTTTGTGCTCCAGAGAAAATCTTCCCAACCATCATGGATTTCTTCTCCTTCGGAGTGGTTTTGACAGGACCATGAAACATCGCGATAGAAGCATAAGAATCACTGCCAAATTTCTTCTCATATTCTTGAAGCAGTTCGTCCATTTGTGGGTAACTGGTTTCTTTATCTTCTGTTTTTACAATATATCGATGCGTCTTTATATGCTCTTTTACAAAATGCTGTATCGTTGTCAAATCGGAGCCAAACACTCCAAAATAATACAACCACTCATTCTCTAAAATATACCCTGCATTTACAACCGGTATTTGTTTCCCTTCTATTTCATATATAGAAGCTAAAATCAATTCATCCGGTTCTTGAAAATGATGTCCTGCCCGCAACGTCTCCGGTTCCAGTTTAACATCTACCGTATTCCCATACAAAAAATAGATATTGGGAATTTTCTTTTTTTGCAAAAATTCATATGGGTCATTTAAAAATTCCAATATATCTTTACCTTCTTTTAAATCCAATGGAATACTTCTAGCGATAAATAACCTTTGGATTGGTATAATATAAGGAAGAACTACCGTTTTTACTTTGACCTCATCCAGAATTTTCAACAAGTTTTTGATATCACATGCCGTATATCCACCCATCACACACAAATCCAGACTTTCGATCGTATCCCCCAGTCCGGTTCCCCGCATATCTGTTTCATAGATATTATCTTCATACGAACTTGCTATGTAAGCATATGTTGTATAAAGCTCCCACGTTCTATTCCAAATGAAACCCGCCTGCAGGATCTTATGATCAAAATTTTTAAATAAATGTCGAAAATTCCTTGATTTCAACTCGATTCCTCATTTCTTTCTTGACATTTTAGATTGGAAGTATATTATAAATTTATTAGATTTCCATAATAAGAAAGGAACGCTATTATGAAAAAAATAATCATGACTGGTGGCGGAACAGCCGGGCATGTGACACCGAACATTGCCCTACTACCTGCTCTTAAAGATGCCGGATTTGAAATCTCCTATATCGGTTCCTATGACGGAATTGAAAAAGGACTTATTGAAGCTCAAAACATCCCTTATCATGGTATTTCCTCCGGAAAATTGCGCCGTTATTTTGACTGGAAGAATTTTTCCGATCCATTTAAAGTCCTAAAGGGATATTCACAGGCAAAAAAAATATTAAAAGAACAAAAACCTGACGTGGTTTTTTCAAAAGGCGGATTTGTATCCGTTCCGGTAGTACTGGCTGCAAAACACTATCATATCCCGGCCATCATACATGAATCCGATATTACGCCGGGACTTGCGAACAAGATAGCCATTAAAGGCGCAAAAAAAGTATGTTGTAATTTCCCGGAAACATTAAAATATCTTCCTGCAGACAAAGGTGTTTTAACCGGATCTCCTATTCGAAAAGAATTATTTAATGGCAATGCCGCTAATGCAGCAAAACTATGTAACTTTCCGGATAACGCAAAACCGGTTTTATTGATTATTGGAGGCAGCCTTGGCTCAAAAATAATTAATGAAACAGTCCGAAACATATTACCGGAATTATTGGAAACTTTTTATGTTGTACACATCTGTGGAAAAGGAAACCTGGATAACCGCCTAACCGGATTAATCGGCTATACACAATTTGAATACGTCAACAAAGAATTAGCAGATATTTTCGCTCTTGCGGATGTTGTGATTTCAAGAGCCGGCGCTAATTCTCTCTGTGAGCTTCTTGCTTTAAGAAAGCCTAATCTATTAATCCCACTTTCTGCAAATGCCAGCAGGGGAGACCAGATTCTCAATGCAAATTCGTTTAAACGCCAGGGATTTTCTTATGTATTAGAGGAAGAAAATGCATCCTCCGAAACGTTACTATCTACAGTTCATGAAGTATATAAGAACAAAGAACAATATATATCCGCTATGACCAAAAGCGGACAAATGGATTCTATTTCTTCCATTATGAATTTAATACAAGAACTTACAAGCAAATAAATAAAAACCAGGGCATGGCCCTGGTTTTTAGAATTGTAGTTCGTCTCTTATGCCAGCCATCTCCTCTTGCGTGAACTCTTTATGATTCCATTCAAGTACATTCTTATTATTATCTGATTTATATCTTGGAATTAGGTGCATGTGATAATGAAATACCGTTTGCCCCGCAACCTCTCCATTATTCTGAACAATATTATACCCATCGCATTGTAAAACATCTGTTGTATGTGCGATTACTTTCTTGGATAGTTTTGCAACTTCTGCCAATGTTTCTTCATCAATCTCATAAATATTCGCATAATGTTGTTTCGGTAAAATTAAGGCATGTCCTCTTGTCGCCGGACTTGCATCCAGAATAACCTTAAAATTCTCATCTTCATAAATCGAGTTCGTCGGAATCTCTCCGTTCGCCAATTTGCAGAATATACAGTTTTCTTGTACCATTTTAATGTTCTCCTATCTATAATTTTGTCGAATGATGTAAACAAGTTCGCATTGCGTTTTATTTTTTCTAATGCTACACTCTCTCTGGAAGGAGTGAGCACTATGCTGAAACAAAGAGAATATCAACAATTACTTCACGAAATCAAGAACTTAGTTTGTGTAATCAACGGTTCTGTTCAACTTATGGAAAAAGAGCATCCGGAATTGTCTTCCTATAATCATTGGAATACTATCACTGCTGAACTTTCTATCCTTTGCAAGATGTTTGATGAAATATCTTCTTGCAGACTGCTACAATCATTTCAGCCGACTGCCATATCCGTTAATGATTTTCTTCAAAATCTTCTACACAGTACAGACTCTATCTTTCAGGAAGGAATATCAATTCATTTAGATTTAGAACCAAATCTTCCTCCTACACAAGCAGATACTACTCTTTTACATCTTGCCGTATTAAACTTACTTAAAAATGCCTCTGAAGCGATGAATTTGTTAGGAACAATTCATCTTAAGACTTTCTGTTATGATAATCATGTAGTTCTTTCTATTACAGATTCAGGTTGCGGAATATCGGAGTCCTATATGAAGCAAATATATGAACCCTTTTTCACAACCAAATCAACCGGAACCGGAATCGGTCTTCCTATTACAAAGAAAATTATTGACTTGCACAATGGAAAGCTACTATGTAGTTCTACTTTAGAAAAAGAAACAACCTTTTCCATCCACCTTCCAATTCATCATAACTAGGCAAAAATAAACACGTCATCTAATTTTTTTAAGGTTTTAAAATTGCCCTTCGCGGTAATCTCTCCAGTCATAAATGCACGTTGGAATGTCATTCTGCCATCAATAATATCCTGAAGTACACCTGCAGAAAGTTTGATATATACTTCCGCATCTCCTACCTCTTGATATTGTATCTTCAGGTTCTTTCCATTAATATCGATAAACAAATCTTTCTTCTGTGTATCAATATGGAAAATATATGTTGCCTTCAATTCATTATCCGGCATGAAATGAGCTTCCAGCTCTTTTATAAATGGTCCTTCCGATTCATCCTGCACCATTCCTAACATATCTTTAAACATAGATGCTAATTGTTCTATATCTTCTTTCTGTGTCTTCACGTAAGTATCATCTGATACATACTTTGATAATTGCTCGCTTTCTTGCGGTGTAAGATTCATCTGTTGTGTTCGCAAAACACTTTGTTTTACAGCAAGATTGCTGGTTGGCAGGCTCTTAACTTTTTGTGAAATCGTTCGATAAAGATTCTCGGCCTTTTTCTCTATAATTAAATTATAGTCTGCATTCATTTCAAAGGAAACCAAATCTTCTACATATCCGCATATTCCGGGACTCGGCAGTCCCCCCAAAATCTCCCATGCATTCAGCAAGGCTAATTCTCCCTCTCGCTCTCCATAGGTTGTAGACATTACTATCGGTTGCATATAAGTGGTACTTATCTTTTCTTTATCCCCATACAACCAACATGCATCTAAAAATTGCTGCATATAACCACCGATTCCCAACCACTCTACAGTTGTTGCAAGAATGATGCCATCGGCATCCTTAAAAGTCTGAGGCAAAGTTGCAATCTCATTCTTATGTTCATAAATATTGTAACGTTCAACGGTTACGCGCAGTTCTCGCAGAACATCTTCCATCTTATTAACTACGTAAAGGGTTGGATCATCCAACAAGCCTCTTCCACCATAATATACATTAATCTTCATACTTTACCTCTTCACAAAATTGATATATTAAGTATATTAAGTTTCATCTCCAAAATCAACAACTTTACTTCTTTTTAAAGAGAAAAGAAAACACATTACAAATCCGACTATTAACCCTCCAATATGTGCCGCATTATCTGTATTTTCAGAGACAAATCCATTATATAAGGAAAGTACAATCATTAATATAATTCTTGACACACTTATCCCATGATAATTTCCTTTATTTCTGATTACAATTAATAACAATCCCGCTACAATACCAAATATTGCCCCGGATGCACCTGCTGATACGATAATTTCGTCCTTTAACGTCATACTATATAAAGAGCATAGATTCCCACCTATTCCTGATAGTAAATATAAAATCGTATAACGCACATGACCAATTTCTTTCTCCAGAAAGTCCCCCGCCAAAGCCAAAATAATCATATTGCCAAGTATATGGGAAAATCCAAAGTGAAGAAAACAACTCGTTAGCATCCGCCACCATTGCCCTTCGTCGATCACAAGATTTTTCATCAGTGCACCATTTCGCACCATTAAAATAACATTCTCCGTATCGCCCATCCATTCTAACCATAAAAAAATAATTACGTTTATTGCGATGATTCCATACGTTACAATGGGACAATTCTTCCATCTTTCTTTCATCCTATCCCTCCCAATTGTGTTTGGACTATAGCAATATTATAGTTATTAAAAAATGAAAAATCAATTATTCAGCCTTATACAAATCGATACGTAACGTCTGCAAATCGTACCACATCATTTTCCTTTAAAATCTTCCTTTCTCTGTATGAGAGTGCCTTTTCATTAATAAAAGTCCCGTTCGTCGAATTTAAATCTTCTATATAATATCCACCATCTTCAAAATCTATGCGTGCATGGAACCGACTTATTGTTTCTTTTCCTATCCATATATCTGCATCCTCACCTTTCCCGACACACAACTTTGTTTTTCCCAATGAAATATCTTCAAACTGTTCATTTCCTTCATAACAGAGCATTCCTCTTGGACTTTTCGAATACTGACTCAAACAAACAGTCGGATGTACCATACTCTTTCCTTCGTCCACTTCTTCCGAATAAGAAATATTAAATACAAACTCTTCCGAATCCTTCTCTTCTTCCTTTTGAGCAACCACTTTAAAAAACTTTGCCTGCACATCCGTTAATACAGACATTATATTCTGATGTATTTGATTGAGTTTCTTTTTTAATATAGATTCGTTTTCTTCCAATTCTTCTGCAGTTTCTTGGAATACATCGTGGGATTCCTCTGTATGATTAATTTCTAAACTTTCATGATTCGAAATTTTTATTTTATTCTTTTTATCCTCTACAATTGCGTCCCGAATATCCATAATACTAAAGCCTTCTCGCGTTGTTTTTTCATACACAGAATAAACGAAATGCACAGAAGTCACATCACTATGATCTACCTTTCCTAATAGGTACTCCATCAATTGCTGAAACTCTTCCGACAAATTTGCATGTGTCATTGGATACATCGTAAAAATAATCTCTCCGTTTGTATTTGTAATAAATATAAGTTCCGGATCTAACATGAGACAATTTATATCGTATAGATTCCATTCCATTATTTCTATCTGATTACATATACTTAGAATTAACTGCTCTACAAATTCTGTTTTTATACTTTTCATTTTACAAAAAACGTCGAGCGACTGCTTTCCGGATATGTTATACCAATACTGTCCTTCTCCGTTCACATAACATCTTTCCACAGGCAGCAAACCTGGAAGTTTCTTTTGAAGCATCAGCTTTTCATCAAATGTCTCTTGTAGACTTTGTGGAATCTTCATATAACTTCCCATCAAATTACGTTCATATATAATCTCTCGGTTAATCATCCTTCCCCTCCTCCCATTGTTTATACCTGTAAAAATCCTCTATAATCCATAAATTTTCCTGTCTTTTATGCTCATCTTCGTGTCTGATTTCTAAAAACAGACTTATTGCAACATTCATTACAATGAAATAAATCAGACATATCAATCCTGTAATTACCGCTGCTTCGATGGAATAACTGCCTTTTGCTTTCATAATAGAATCCTCTCCAATAAATATGCCAAAAAAAGAAATGGAATAAATGGTATTGTTAGCTTTTTGTGCTTATGAAACCTTATCATCATGATTAACCCACATAATCCGGCTAGAATAAAAGCTCCAAAAAGGATAGTTATGACATGAATAAGGGGGAAATATGCACCGATACACATAACAATCCAAGCATCTCCATAACCAATTTCTTCGTTTGTCAACTTCGCAACAATCATCAGTATAAATCCTGGTATAAATGAAAATATTAAATTAGGAATTGATTGCAATTGGAACATGATATTGATTACAATTCCGAGTGGAATTAAAAAATAACACGGTACGATCGGAACCCTTTTTTCTTTTAAATCAAACACCGAATTTATAAAAATGAAACCTCCCAAAAGAAAACTGATAATAACCTTCATCTTCCTCTCCTTTATTGTGTCAATTTTTCAGACATTTTGCACACGGGTGCCTTCCTCCAACTTCCGTAATTCTTACGCAATACACAGTTCTCTTTAAAGCACTACAACTTATACTTGAATGATAAAAATCTCCATAATTCGTGACAAAACATATGAAATTTTGTTGATTTTCTACCACGCACTCAACACAAGGGCGGTATTTATTTCCGTCTAAATTTCTCAAATCTCCTATATTTTCAATACTTTGAGGCGTTATACTCAAATCTAAATAACTACAATTTAGCGTTTTATGAAATGCATCTCCATCTTTTGTAATGTACACATATTCCTCTCCTTCTGGCCCTAAACTGACCTGATTTCCAATCCATTTTCGACATTTTGTTGTTTGCCTTACAGGAATTTTCCCGAATCCCAATATGTTAAATGGAGTTTTAACTTCATACTCTATCGTTAAAAATACGTATTCACCTTTATTGTCTGACATTTCAATTCTCAAATCTTCATTTTTTGCACAAATCCACCTCTTTTGGAGCGCTTTTAGTTGTAACTCATCTTTGAAATAAGAATTTGCCGCACTTGTCACCAGAAAATCGTCCTCATTTGTTGCACATAAGACCGCGGTTTTTCTTCCGGCATAATCAAGAGCTTCCTGAATTCCCGTTTGTATCTGTAAAAACCGAAAGAAAAATAACACTCCTGCCATAAATAAAATAACTAAGGGAAGAACAATTGCTGCCTCAAGAGTCATATACCCATTTTTGTAGGTGTATAACAGTGCCCCATTGTCTTTATTAAATTTGGATTTTATAGAAAATGCATGCTTTGAGAGAGATTTACACTGATTTTTATTATGAACTAAGTTACAATGAGGCACTATTATACACCTACCTTTCATTTTGATTAAAAATAAGAAAATTCTGCCTTTTTTTCTACATTAAAATTCCATCTTCTCGAAAATAAATCGTTACCTAGTCCATGAAATATACTTTTATATTTATAATTCATGGTTGCCGATGCACGAACAACTGCGTAATCCATTCTAAAATCCTCCATCCCCTGTTCCTGACGAATTGTCAATTCTTGAATATCCATACATCGATAAGAAATTTCCTCTGATTTCTGGAAAAACAATAAAGCCATGAGATAATCTTTATAATTAAACCCAGTTTTATTTTCAGAAACACTCCAGTCAGACAATGCGGTGGGCATCTCCAATAACGTACACCTCCACTCATTCGGAGTTTTTAAAAGCGAAACTCTACCTCCCTGCAAAAGATTTCTTATGTCCAGAATACTCTCCACAAAAGCCCATGCTGCAAGAATCCCCATTTTCACAACTTCTATAACTGCCGGGTTTGCAGTTGCGCCGGCAAGAATTGTTGCAAGCGATAATGCCTGCGCGACTTTTGCACTATCTGTAAGTAAATATATGAAATTAGCCGCTTCACGTATCGCCATCAATTCGATAACAACCAATTCCAGATTCACTATATCTTGTGTTTTCCCAGAAATCAGATATTCCAGTTCATACTCTAATGGATGCTGTTCTTTTCTATTTGTATAGTCTGAAAATACGGATGCAGCATGTAATCTAAGTAAAATATCCGAAATCAGAGTTTTATTATAGACTTCATCCCAATTCCCCTCCTTACATGATCTTTCACTTACCAACTCATCTCTGCTTAACTTTTTTGTCGAAAGTTCACCTATATCCTTGATGACCAACGATAGAACCCCCTGCGCCTGTAAGGAGGTGGCAAAATCGAATGGATTTTGCCCACCTGACGCATTTACTTTATTTTGGTTCTTAGACGATAAAATGTTTTGTGCTTCCTGAATAGTGGATTCTGTTGTCCCATACTCTTTTGAGTCCTTTATATCTTTTACCTGTTTGTACTTTGACATGAATTCCTGCATTGTTTCATAAACAATGTTTTCCTTCATATAAGTACAAACAGCCTCTTGATAAACAAGCCCTTTATCATCTGTTATAAGCTGATAAGAATCTATATTCACACCGTCCATTCCCACACTGACCATATCATTTAATCCAGAATTAATTATGTCAGAAGATATGCTTTTAGAAATACTTTCCACATTTTTTATTTCGAATTCTCCTTCGTTTTCATTTCCCTCTAAAAGTAGAAGATGATAGTTTTCCCATGCCGGCACGTTATACGACGAAAAAATAGATTCCATTACAATATCAGATGTCATGTGGCAGACTTTATGAACCTCTACCAATCGAGAACATTCTATAAGAACAAATAAAAATGCTGTTATTAACATAAAAGAGATTGCCAAAAAAACAGTTGTTGATCCGTTTGCTCTCTTTTTTCTCATTTATAAATCTCCAATGCTATCTGTAATTGAATTAAAGACACTATTTATAATTCTACTAAGCTTATTTTTGAAGATTACAACCAATCCTACCAGCACAACCAGTATTAAAATCATCTCAACGACCCCAATTCCGTCTTCTTCCTTTAAAAATTCGTTAAATCTTAACATAATTTCCCTCCTTATAACTGTAAATTTAGCATCGCAGGCGCAATAACAATCGCCATGACAATGATTAGCATCAATATGAGTGGAAAAAGCATTTTTGTTCCGGCCTCTTCCCCCATAATTTTCACCAAATTTTTCCTTTGCTCGAACGCACGAAGTGTTTCTTCTTCAAGTGCGTTATGTATTTCTTTATTACCTTTTTGAATATTTTGAATTAATAAACGTATTAATCTTTGATATAAATTACTACCTGTTCTGTCTGCAAATTTTTGATACGCTTTTACCTCTGCCTCTCCGTCGGAAATTTCACGATTCGTTTTAAGCATCTCTTCGTATACTTTTCTTTTTCGAATTGTTCCTTTCTGCCTATTATACGAATATCGAGCGGAAATTGTATCCCACGCTTTTTTTAGTGTCATGCCGGAGCCCAGTAAAATAGCGAGTTTTCCAACCATGTCCGGATAATCCAATTCAAGTTCTCTCAATCTTTCTTTTTGTTCTTTTTTCCTATTATTTTGCCTGCTGAGATGCAATAACACCATAAATGCAAGCCCAAAAATGATTACCTTTATCACCAAATATTGTTTTGGCGCAGACCAGGCAAGCTTGACTCCATCAATTTCATTTGGTAGCTTTACCTCCTTTAATCCGGCTTCTTTATACTCATTTTCGAAATATCTGTCGAGTTCCATAATCAATTTATCTGCTCTTGTTTTTTCCGTCGGATAAACCAAAAAAGAAAACTGATATACCTCTTTGTAGTCTTCACATTCAATTTCTACTGATGTGTTAACAAGAGTTCCTTCATCGGATATCTTTGTCTCATCGACTCGACCTTCCTCTGAAATAATTCCATTCGGAGCAAATTGCCAATCTGCTTTTACAATTCCTCCTGCATACTTGTCTTTGATTACTATATGATCTCGAATGTTCTCCAGGCTCTGGTTCTCTCCACAGAAGGTTTGTTCGATTTCTTGTTTTGCTTCATCTATATAATTTTGTATTTGGGCACTTGTTAGTTTTTGTTCTTTAATAATCAGATCGTAAGTATAATCCTCCAAAACTCCATCTGCGTTCACAACAAGTATTTGTTCTGTGTCCCCTTCTCCATATTGCCCTCTTTGGATTACTCCACTTTCTATTATTCCAGCATCAGTTTTCTCTAAAGCATAGGCAATTGCAATAATAATCAAGAAAATAAGTATAGATATAATTTTATATTTCTTGTTCAAACCTCTACTCCCTTACTTAAATACAATATTTAGTATTTTTTCTGCGATAAGAAATGCAATAAAATATGCCACAAGACAGACTGTCATAAAAATAAACCCAAATAAATTATGATACATCGCATCCAGATAATCTCCCGATGTGATACGCAAGTACGCCAGAATGAATATCGGGACAAAATTCATAACACGAGATTCCAATTTTTTTGCGGAAACTAAAACCTCAATTTCTGCTTCTGTCTCTTTTTTCATCTGCATTCTATATATAGTAGATTGGATGATTCCGACAAAATCGCCTCCACTCCGCTTCGCAAACGAAAAAACCTCAGAAAAAGCAATAATATCCTCTACCCCGGTTCGTAGGGCGAATTCCTCCATCAGCCGTTCCACTGGTTCGTTTAATGCAATTGCCTGATTCATTTTCTGCAATTCCTTGCAGATATACGCATCCTCTCCATGCAATGACTGCATCTCACTTTGCGCTTCTGTCCAGGCATTTTCTATTGAATATCCTGCCAATAGTGCAGCACTTATACTTTTCGCCATGTCCAAAAACTGCCTTCCTATTATGTTCTGATTTGCAGCAATTTTATTTGTTTTATATTTCTTCCGCATATAGATCCAAATAATTGGACTTAAAATAAAGCCAAAGAAATTATTATAAAACAAAACTGATATAACACTTGTCAGCAATAGGACAAGACCTACTATTTTTGCTTCTTCCTTCCAATTTAATTTGTAAGTTCTATAATCCATACGTCTGAAATTCTCCATTTCCGTAAGAATGTAATTTGAATGTATTTTTCAGATGTCCGATTCGATTTAAACATCCGCTGACAAACTCATTATTTGTTGAATGATCCGTCTCTTGAAATTTATAGAGCGGATTCAAAACAATTTCGCCATTTTCGATTCCTGCAATTTCTGAAATTTCCAAAACTCGCCTGCTATGATCGCGTAGCCTTCCCAGATGTACAACAATGTCTATTCCACTTGCAATTTGCTGTCGGATTGCCATTAGCGGAAGTTCAGCCCCCATCAGTACCATCATTTCGATTCGATTTAATATATCTCTGCAAGAGTTTGCATGACCCGTAGACAGACTCCCATCGTGACCGGTATTCATTGCCTGTAACATATCGAGCGTCTCTGCTCCACGACATTCTCCAACGATAATCCGATCCGGTCTCATCCGCAACGCCGTTCTAATTAAATCACGAATTGATATCTCTCTAACGCCCTCAATATTTGCATTCCTTGTCTCAAGTCGAACGAGATTTTCAATCGATAACAGTTGCAATTCTGCGGAATCTTCTATTGTAATAATTCTTTCATCATTTGGGATATATTGCGATAGTGCATTTAGAAAAGTTGTTTTGCCGGAGCTGGTCCCTCCGGATATAAATAGACTATACCTTGCTTTAACAAGGCCTTCTAAGAAATGGGCTGCCTCTTTTGTAATGGAATTTCTTTGTATTAAATCTTCCATTGTAAGCGGTTTCTTTGGAAACTTTCGGATGGATATCGCAGAACCGTCAATCGATACCGGTGCAAGCACGATATTAACTCTGGAACCATCCTTAAGTCGAGTATCCACAATCGGCGATGACTGGTTTACTACCCGATTGTGTTTTCCAACAATTGTTTGTATGATGTCTTGCATTTTTTCTTCAGAAGAGAACTTATATTTGTAGCGATACACTTGTCCATTCTTTTCATAAAAAATCTGATTCGGTCCATTAACCATGACTTCTGTTACATCTGGATCATCTATTAAATCCTGAATTACATCTAATTTTCGTAACGAGTTATAAATATGCTGTTCTATTTGAACGCGTTCTTTGACCGAGTATTTTTTATTTTTTAAAGCAAGTGCTGTCTTTTTCGCAATAATCGAATCCATCTCTTCATCTGATGTATCTCTGCTTAAATCCATCGCATCAATTACAGCTTCGCGGATTTCCTCGTATATCTTATCCAAAATATGCCTCTTTTGTTAATAAAGTCCGGATAAGATTCCCGAATTCGTCCCACTTCCATTGTTGTACCACTCTTTCACAATCCATGCCTGGATTCTGTATCAATGGAAGCTCCACATCCTCCATCTTATCCTGAATATCAGAATGCCCTTTTTGTTCAAGCTCTCTGCAAAATTCCATTTCTCTCCATTTTACCAGTCCCCCATTCTTTACCAACAGAAATAATTTTTGTGATTCTGAAATCATTTCAAAGAATCCGTTGAATCTTCCTCCCAGATTAACAATTATTAATTGATAATTTAATTCTCTGGTCAACATAAGAAATAATGTCTTGTACGTCGAATATGATATCTCGCAGACACACTCTGAATTATCTGGCGGGTATATGTAATCAAAATTTTCAAGATGTCCAATACAGGATATCATTCTTGTCTTTGAAAACTTCCCGCTCTCTGCCATTACCAGCATATCCTCCAAACCAGACTCCTTCTTCTCCGAACTCATCTTTGTTAATCCACTGTTCTCTTGTAAATCAACAAGTAACGTTTTGTACCTATCCCCTAATATAGATCCCAACGTCACTGCAAACGGAAGTTGAAATTCGCTCCCAGATAAGGAATATACTGCTAATAACTGCGGTTTATCACTTGTAATATACGATGATATCTCGCGCACTTCGTTCCCGATCAATTTAAGAACCTCATCTACAATAAGATTAACCGACTGATACTTCTCTGCAAAAGACAGCTGCACTTCTAATCGGATATCATTTGAAATATTCTCATCCATATCATATAGATACAAAATGGGAATCCCTTTTGTATTGTCCATCTGCAGAATCTGCTCCAGACAACCGGCACATATTGCCACATCATACGATTTCGGATTGGTTCGTTCCAAGAATTCCATGGTGTTATAGATATGTAACTCGAACTGATCCTTATAATGATTTAAAAGGCAATTCGTAAATCTACGCTCGTACTCTGTATCTTCAATACAAATAATTAATCTGCTCTTCGGCATAGTCCCTCCTTTCAATTCCTCAAACAGATAAGCCTATGGTGTGAGATAGTATTAATCCAACCAAAATTGCAACCGAAAAATGAATGACATCTCCCTTTTCAAATTGCCGGTTTTTATACGGTTCTATCTTTCCGTGCAAAATCCCCATCAGGTACATAACTCCAGATGATAGTTTTGTAATTAAATTACGCTTTAATATCATTTTCATTGCTGATAATACCGCACCTGCTACAAAAGAAAACAGAATACACGCCATAAGCTCTTTGAAATTAACAAATCCACCTATTACGGAAAATAGTTTGACATCTCCGGCGCCAATTATGCCCATGAGATATAAAAGATATAACAGAATAACCGGAAGAATAATGTTCACAAGAAAGTAAACGATTCCCATCGGACCTTCGTAAAGAATTCGAAAGCCTAATCCTAACACCAGGCCCATGACGATTAGCCGGTTCCTAATCTTCATAGTTCGACAATCACTAATGACAGCAAGAATCATGATTGTATATAATGCAGCCATAGATGTTATCTGATTCACACTCAACGTCGCATCACCTCTTTTGTTGTAATCCCGATTATAGCAATGTGATTTTTGCTTGTAAATACCCTTTTTGGCAAAATCATCTTTTTGTAGATATCTCACAAATTATACATGTAATTTGCTTTTACAAATCGTTCTACCCTTGTTAAATTCACGAGTAGGCATTGTCAAAACGGATTCTGCATAAAGCGATAATAGAATAAATTAAAAAATTTTGTATAGTTTTTCCTTTTTTACCTATACTTGTAATATAAAATGATTTTGAAAGCAGGTGAACCTTTGCGAATATTTAAAAAGAACACTGCACCAGATAACCATTATGAAAATTTAAAAGATGATTTAAGAAAAACTACAATCGAGTTAAAAACTGCATATACTAACTTCCAAAATGTAAGCGACCCTGACTTGATTGATTATTACATTTACCAAACGAAAGCGGTACAAATACGATACAAATATCTTCTCGAGTGTGTCAAAAAATTAGAGGATTCTTATGCTAAGAATCCCCTTTGAGCATCAATTTCTATATAATTTTCATTTAAATTATTCTTTTGGTACGTGATTCCGGCATATACTTGCTGGGTATTTGTCATCAATGGCTCCGAAGTATCTTGTTTTGCAACAATTAGAAAACTTGCATACAATTTCTTTAGGAGCCTTTCTACTTCTTCTATCTCATCTGTGCGATTTCGCGACATTGCAACAAATAATTCTTTCTTACAATAGGAATAGATTTGATATAAATCAGATGATATCTCATACGAAAAATCCAAAGCCTGAATCAGCTCATCCATTACCGCAATCACTCTACGAATATTTTGTTTGAAGGACTCATGATCTGTTTCGTATTGTTCTTTTGTCTCTTCCAGGTAACAGAACCCGATTTCATACATAATTATAATCATTTCTCCTCTGTTACACTGGCTCAACCGTCTTGTAAAATCTTGTTTTAATTCTTTGTTCACAGACAATCCCCCTTCACCTTACTGCAATAATGATAATATTTGCTGCGGCAAATCGTTTGCCTGTGCCAAAACAGATACTCCCGCTTGGTTTAAAACATTCTGTTGTGTATATTCTGTCATTTCCTCAGCCATATCTGTGTCCATTATTCCGGAATATGCTGCCGTCATATTTTCTTCCGTCTCAGAAAGAGAATTAATTGCGTGTTCCAACCTGTTTTGAGATGCTCCGATTCTGGACCGCACTGCGGAGACTTTAACAATTGCATCATCTAATGTATCCATTGCCTTTTCTGCTCCAAATACACTTTTTATATCAACCGTGTCCAAATACAGACTCTTTGATGATACTTCCGGAATTCTTACCTCCACCGTCTGATATTGATTTGCACCAATCTGCATGGTCATAGGTCCAATCTCTGTAACCTCAAGGGATAAATCGCCTGTAAATCCGTTATTTAACAAAAAGTCCATTGAGAATCCATCGCGATCGATTACAGTTATACGATTTCCGTCTACCGATACGGATGCCGTCTCACTAAAACCTGTTACAATTGTAGGATCTACCGTTAAATCAACCTCTGCATCTGTTCCCTGTACATTCGCAACATAATTGCCTATTTCTGCATCGTAAGTTGCTACCGGAACAGCTTCATGCATATTGTTCGATACGATTACATTAAGGTTTACTCCTGCTCCATATTCTTCTGAGCGTATTGTAACCTGATTTGGATCATCCGGATCTCGCTCTACTTCGCACTCGCCTATTGTAGCTGCTGTAAGAATGGCTTCATATATCTCATCCTCTGTCATATGAGATTCAATTTTTACATCCTGTTCATTAATCGAAATAGACCCTTCCTCTCCAATCGCCAGTTGGGATATATCAATGGTCAGACTTCCTTGTGTTGCAGCTGCTGCAACATTCAATTCATATATTCCACTGGTTACCGTATCCGACACCTCAATTCTGCTTGCTCCATCTGCATAGATTCTTACATCAGATGAACCATCTAAGAGCGTCTTGGTGTTAAATTCCGTATCTCTTGAAATTCTATCTACTTCCTTAACCAATTCATTTACTTCTGCCTGCAGAGATTCTCTTTCACTATATGCATTGGTTCCATTTGCTGCCTGTACAGATAATTCACGAATTCTCTGTAAGATATCGCTGACCTCGCTTAGCGCACCATCCGCAATTTGTAGTACGTTTGTTCCATCCGTCGCATTGGACTGTGCTCTGTCTAGCGCGTCAATCTGTGCTCTCATCTTATTCGAAATCGCAATCCCCGCCGGATTGTCTCCTGCTTTATTTATTTTATATCCACTTGATAATCTTTCTACCGATGTTGCTAATTTATTCTCGGTTCGAAGGAGTTGTTTATTGGCTCTTACCGATGTCATATTTCTGTTAATTCTCATACTCTCTCCTATTCCTGCCTATTCGCATATGAGCCTCCATGCTTTTGATTTGACCATCCTTGTCTATCATATCTGCTACTTATATCGTCTTTTTTCCTTTTTTTCTTAACACTTTGCGAGGATAAATTGCTTTTTAATACAAATCATATTATAATGACTACGTTAAATAATTAATTAAGGAGGCGTTTTTCATGGCAAAAGTTACAAGACAAACTATGATTGGTGAATTATTGCAAATCGACTCTAATGTCGCACCATTACTTTTAAATATTGGAATGCACTGTTTAGGATGCCCATCTTCTCAGATGGAATCAATTGAAGAAGCGGCTATGGTTCATGGCATTGACCCGGACCAGCTTGTAGAAGAGATTAATAATTTTTTAGAGCATGATTTAGCATAAATCTTTCTTTAAGACACAAAAAGAACCATCCTGCTACGACGATTGTAGCTGTGATGGTTCTTTTATTCCCAGAAATAATTAAAGTAATGCCAGGGTCTGTATTGCTTCTTTGCGGCAAATAACTTTCCCATGTTCTTTAAAATACGCACTTACGGATGGCGTGTAACTCTTGCTGGAAGCATATTCTGATATAATATTGCAGGCCTTATTAAATTCTTCCGGCGTATGATCACTTTTGTGAATCACCAGGTAGTAGCGATTTAGTTTCTCGTTCTTATACAAATCATTCTCTCCAACATAAAAACCATTTAAAACCTTCGCCAGTTGTTCTACCTGGGCGATTGAGTGAAACTCAAACATCTTGATTAAGTCTATTACTACCTCCGGCTCAATATCCGCTCCTTCTGTTGAAGAAGAAGGCTCCTCTCCGGCTTCTTTTCTTTCTTCTTTCGATTTCTGATGTTCTTGACGAATCTTATTAAATAATCCTAAGATATCATCCGCACCATGCAACACCGGCATGTCATCCGAATTAAGACCATCCTGTTCAAAAACATCTGCATCCGATTCCGAAAACTTGGAAAATCTGGTGTCCAGCTCCTCTGCATATTCCACTTTCGTAATGACTAATATAATTGTATCTCCCGTTACCGGAATGGCTTCAATCATCAACGGGATATCATTCGCCTCAAATCCAAACTCATAATTCGCCTGTTGTATCATGTCGCGAAAAAGACTCTTTGCCTTCTCACTACCATATGCAAGTTCACTTAAGCGTATCTGTCTGTCTGCCAAATCTTCTTTGGTCAACACACAACGTATCTGGTTCTCATTTACTTTTTCAATTTTCATATAATCACATCCTTACTTTGAAAATCTTCTTGTAAATTGTACATTCATTATAATAAAATGCCTCTCTGATGTAAAGTATGACAAGTTATAAAATGTTTCTAAACAGACTCCTTAAATTTTTTATAAAAAAGTTCTTGCATTAAAAGTTCCCTTATGCTATATCTGTAACTAGGAGATGCGTTACCGATTTCTAAGGAGCGTATGATTCAAAATAATTCTATTATTTTGTCCGGGAAGTACCGAATACTTCGTCGTTTAGGCGATGGGAGCACAAGTTCGGTTTTCTTGGCAGAACATCTTATTTTAAAATCTGACTGTGCAATTAAGGTTATCCCCAAAAGCCAATCTGCACAATCTAACATTTTTTCCGAAGCACAATTATTAAGGTCACTTCAACATCCCGGCATTCCAGCCATATATGATTTCGACGAAGACGAATTGAATTATTATATTGTGGAAGAATATATTCCGGGAGAATCCTTATCAGATTATCTGCTTCATCAATCATTTATTTCCAAGAAAATATTTTTTGATTTTTCTCTACAACTGTGCAGCATCTTTCATTATCTTCATACGTTTGCACCGGAACCTTTTTTCTATCAGGATTTAAAACCGGAGCATATTATAGTATATGGGAATCAGTTAAAATTAATCGATTTTGGCGTATGTTTAGATGTTTCCAGTTTAGGAAATAACTACATGTATTTTGGGAATCTGGATTTTTCTGCTCCGGAATATATTTCCTCACATACATTGTCTGTTGCTTCTGACGTGTATAGTATCGGGAAATTAATTCAGTTTTTGTCATCTTTTTTAGAAGAACCAATTCCACAAAGTATCCATTTTATTATTGTTAAATCAACTCATTCCAACCCTGATTTTCGTTATGAAACGGTCGAAATTCTTCGGAATGAGCTTAATACACAAATGATTCAGTTAAATCGAAACGCTCTCCTATCTAATATTGCAGTCATTGGTAACCATCATGGGTGCGGAAGCACGCACATTTCTATTGCTTTGACAAGCATTCTTAACAGCATGGGCGAATCTGCCTATTACATTGAGAAGAATTCCCATAACCTTATTAATATGATAACCAATACTACGAAAGTCACTGAAAAGAACGGATGTATGTACTATAAATCATTTCGTGGATTTGCCAATTATGGACCCGGCATTTCTGTTGAAAAGCCTGATAATGCCACCTTTATCTACGATTATGGATCTATCTATTCAGATTATGACCTGAAACAGGCTGATTTCATTCTACTGGTTATAAACGATTCTTTGTGGCAGAAGACTTTTGCGATAGAAGAAAGCCATCCTTTATATCATTATAAGGACCGGTTAAAAATCATCTATAATATGGGAACTCGCAAACGTGCCAGGGAACTTGTCAAAATTTATAAGCTTCCGATTCATTATTATGACTTTGATCCAAACCCATTCGATATCACCGAATGGAAAAGGAACTGTTTCAAATGGCTGTGTAACAGGAAAGGACGTGTACGGATATTTTCAAACATCATAAACCACATTTTCCCACCAAAAAAGTAATTGCGATTTGTGGTGTGACCCCGAACTGCGGAACTACATTTCTTAGTCTTTCACTCACGAACTATATCACCAACAAATTGCACCAGAAGGCGATTTATATCGAGGTAAATGGAACAAATGAAATCAAGAATTTATTTCCAAAATCACCCGTCAATTCATTTCATTTTATGGGATTATTTATTTTTTCAAATGTAACATTAGCCGAATTACCAACTATTTTATCCCAACCATCTGCCAATCTGATTCTGGATTTTGGTGTGTTAAATGAACATACTCTGCAGGCTTTTTCTCAAGCAGATACGAAAATTATTATCGGAAATATCGGCCCTTGGAAAACCCGAACATATGCTGATTACCTAAAAAAACTATCAAATATAATGAATATTCGGGATTGTTTTATTTTACTTGCTAACCTTGGGATAAAAGAATATGAAAAAATATTTCATGCATATACCGGATTTTCTGTCCTTTCGATACCTTATATAAAAAATCCGTTTCAACTTACGCCTGCTGATTGGCCATTTTTTGAAATACTGCTGAAAAGAATTTAATATACCACAATATTTTTAGATTACGGAGGCATCATATGAAACAAATGAATAAAAATCAGCTGCTTATTGATTTTGGTCCTGCATATTTAAGCGCCTTTATTATTTGGATACTATAATATGCATAGAACAGAAGGAAGGTGATTACAGAATAATTTTATTTTCTATAATATAATAAATTTAAATTTGTATGGAAGAAGGAGTCTCAATGCCTTCTTGTAACTTGCAAAACAGTTATTTGAGATAAAAGACATCATGAGGGGTAGTTTCGGGAAACTGCCCCTTAAATCAAAATCGGCTTCCTGACAATTTTATATTTGAAACACTATATATACAATGATATAATCTCAATTGGAATATATTTATTTAGGAAAGGTAGATTTTACATGAAGAAGAAGTTGTTGCCTGCTATTGTAGTATTTATTCTAATTATACTTGTTTTGGCCGGCCTGTTTATCTCATCACTAATTAAGAAATACACTCCTACAAAGGAGGAAAAAGATTTAAGTGAATACTATAACATCACGTCTGAGGATCAGGTCGCAATTGTTTTTAACAATGTTGTTGATTCTGAAAACTACGCCAAAATGTTGAATGGAAACATATACCTTGATTACTATTACGTGAAGAAGAATTTAAACGATCGTTTTTATTGGGATGCCTATGAAAATGTTCTTTTATATACGACAAGCACTGATGTTATCATGGCATATGCTGATAACGAATCTTATACCGTGACGAAGAGTTCTGTTGATTTTGACAAAGCTATTGTTAAAGCAACTGCTGATTCGGCATATATCCATATTGATTTTGTAAAGCAGTATACCGATTTCGAATATTCGATTTGCGAGAATCCAAATCGAATCCTTATCACAAACAAATGGGGCGATATCACGACAGCAACCGTTAAGAAAGACACGGAAGTTCGTACCAAAGGCGGAATCAAGAGCCCTATTTTAAAACATCTTTCAGAAAAAGATAAAGTGACTATCTTACAAGAAGATGAAAAGTGGACACAGGTTGCTACCAATGACGGTATAATCGGATATGTCAAATCCAAATATGTAAAGAATCAGGAAACGGAAACACTCACCAGCGATTTTCAGGAAGAAACGTTTCATCATATTAAAAAAGATGAACAAATCTGTTTAGCATGGCATCAGGTTACAGCCAAGAGTGCAAACAGCAATATTTCTTCTATTCTATCTGATTCGAAGGGAATTAATGTTATTTCTCCGACCTGGTTTTATTTAAATGATAACAATGGTAATCTTGCAAATCTTGCATCCACAGATTACGTCAACTATTGTCATTCCCAAGATGTTGAAGTTTGGGCACTTGTAAGTAACTTCGAAAACACAGAAGTCGATTCTGCATATGTCCTCACACATACTTCAACCCGTCAGTACCTCGTGAATCAGATTATTGCAAATGCATTAAAATATAATCTGGATGGAATTAACCTTGATTTTGAAGCACTTGCACCGGATACTGTAGGTGATGCTTATATTCAGTTTGTGAGAGAGCTCTCCATCAAATGTGAGAATAATGGAATTATATTATCCATAGATAATTATGTTCCGACAGATTACACCATGTTCTACAACCGCAAGGAACAGGCTTTATTTGCCGACTATATTGTAATCATGGGATACGATGAACATTTTGCAGGTTCTGATGAAGCCGGCTCTGTCGCCTCCATCAATTGGGTCAAAGAAGGGGTCAACAAGACCCTTGAAGAAGTTCCTGCTGATCAGATTATACTGGCAATGCCATTCTATACACGAGTATGGTCTCTTACGCCGGTAGATGAAAACGGAAATACTCTGTCTCTTTCAGATGTATCAGAAGAATCCGAAATCCTCTATAAGGTGACTTCGAAAGCATATGGAATGTCTGCCGCTGAAAAGCTTGTCAACTCTCATTCCGCTGAAAAAGTCTGGTTGGATGATTGCGGACAATATTATGCCGAATACACGAAAGATGATGTTATATATAAAGTTTGGCTGGAAGATTCTTCCTCAATGGAAGAACGATTAAAAATTGTTAATGATCAACAATTGGCCGGTGCTGCTTTTTGGAAGCTTGGCTTTGAAAAAGACAGTATCTGGGATACGGTTATTAAATATATTAATTAAATACATAATTATAATTATTTTTCATAGAATGAAGTAACTACCTATCAATGAGGCTTCTATGAAAAAACGATTTGAAATTTTTATGATTTGCTGTCTTTTGGTTTCTGCATTTTATCTTGCCCGAAAGACAGCTTTTCTTACGCATAGCGATGCCTCAAGTGATGATGCCTATTATGTTGTTATTGATGCCGGCCATGGTGACAATGATTCCGGCAAAGTCGGAGTAAACGGAGCTTTAGAGAAAGATATTAATCTGGCTATTTCCCTTAAATTAAAAGATTTATTAGAGGAGCAAACTATAGGAACACATCCTGTTAAAGTGATACTTACAAGAGGTTCTGATAAAATCTTAAGTGATGATAACGCTTCGAATATCAAAAATAGTGATATGAAAAACCGTGCTGCTTTAATCGAGAAAATTTCACCGGACTTGGTTATAAGTATCCATCAAAACAGCTTTTCCGATCCTAACGTTAGCGGCCCTCAAGTATTCTATTACTCAAAATCAGATGACGGGATGCAAATCGCACAACTCTTACAAAATTCACTAAATGAGTTTTTAGAACCGACGTCGCCCAGAAACGCAAAAGCGAACTCAGACTACTACCTGCTGAAAAAAACACCCACACCTACCGTTATTGTAGAGTGTGGGTTTTTGAGTAATCCATCTGAAGCAGATATGCTTGTTTCAGATACCTACCAGAATAAGATTGCAGCGTCTCTTTCATCCGCAATCCAAGAATATCTAGAGGGTCTCTGATATGGTTTTTATAAATTCTTCTGCAATATGATACAAACGTTTTGTAAGCACTTCACTTTGTGTACGTTCTCCTTGCATTCGGTTTTCAAATTTTTCTAACGATAAATCCTTTGAAACTGCAACACGAATTGTCACGGTATCCGTTTGATTCTGTTTTAATCTATTTTTAATTTCTTCTATATTAGCTTCTATCTGTTCTTTTATACGCTCTTCACTAACAGTTATTGTACCGGATACTGAGTCATTTTGTGCCTGAAAACTTGCCGCAATTTTACCTGCCAGACTCTGTCGGAACAAAATATCTACCAAACCTTTTTCGTCTTTTTTCCGGACAATCTTAAGAGAAACGCCTCCTACACCCTCGGATGTTTCAACCGGAACCATATAGGATTCTTCTCTTGCTTTCTGTGCACACAAACGGAATTGATTTGTCATAAGACGCATTTCTTTTAAGTCTAACGCTGATACCTGTTCCTCTCGGATTATCATGTTCTTCATGACATTTTCCGCAATTTCGGCAAGTGTTTCCTGTGCTTTTACCATCTCATCCGGCGTTTTGATTGCCTCTCCAAACGTTTCCATAATCTCTGCTTTTATTTGTGCAATCGCTTCCATTCCGTCTGAGTGGTTTTCAATACCTTTCCATAAACGTTGCATTACCTTGTCCGGTCTGCGCATCATTTCTGACACAGAAAGTACATTTATCATATTGTTTGTCATATCATATCGGGTTAAATACTCATAAACGTCCTCTGATGCAGACAAAACATTTACATATTCGGATAATTGCTCTTTTGCATACTGCATATCTAAGTCTGCTTCCTCGTTATTGAAAGCTTCTAACTTCGCTTTCAACTCTTCAGGGGTAAGCCCTTCTATCGTATCGAGACCTATCGTGTGCATTTTCTCCGGTGTTATCAGTTCTTTTGCATCCATTAGACAATTCTTCTGGTAGGATGCATTAATCTGATCATCAATCTTTATCCCGGCAAATGTAGATGATACTCCTCCAAAATCGTCTGAAACTTCATAGTCCAACCCTGATTTATGCTTCGAGCGAACTGCAGTTAATAGATTCTTCATAGTAATTTCTGCACCCTGTTGAATCAGACTGCCAATTGCTGCTCCATCTCCTTTTTCCACTTGTGCCATTAAGCGGTAAATACCGATATATGACGTTCTTTCTTCTTGACTTATTTCCTTATTTTGTTCTAACTTCCACAAAAATTTACTAAATTCTTCCACTTCTGCAGTATTAAGTTTATCTTTAATTTTTAATGCCGTAGCGTTAAGTGTCTCTATATCCATCTCGAGCGGGTTAATGTTTTCTCGAATCATTTCAAGCGTCACTGCCGGTGTCATATTTTTAAATGCACGCTGCACATTCTCGTCTACCGCCTTTATTGTTTGGATATTCTCTACCGTTAACTCTGTATTGTTATATGCTAATATACGTACAGCCCTTTGATGCTCTTTTGTTTGCTCCAACCCTAAATCTTCTAAGATTGCATCCACATTTGCGAATGCTTTGCGGATAGAATCCCCCAAGTCTGCCCTTGGCGAGGTCATTAATGCTTCGTAGCTTTCATTGGCTTTTACGAAAACATCCTTTAAAGCCTGTCCTCTTTCATGCAATACCGTCAGTGTTTCTCTGCTGCTTTCAAAATTAAGAATATATGCAGGTGCACTCTTTAAATTAGAAAGTGCTGTCGTTGTTGCTTGAAGCGAGTTCATCTGGCTATTTATTTCACCTGTATTATCCTGTTTTAATAATTCTTTATAATACGATTTTTCTTGGTTTTTTAAGTCTTCAACCAAATCTACTAACGGTTTCGTATCAATTGAAATTCCTCTTTTTAGAAGTGCGTAGTTTGCTTCTGCCGTCATGGCCAATCGGGTCTCTTCCAACTGTCGTTTCGCTCGAATAAATGTTACACTTCCGGTAACCTCAATATAGTCACCGTTTTCATTACGATATTCCATCGCAACACTTAAGTTTTCGATTGTTATCTCCTCTTGCATGTGAACACAGTGTGCTAAGTCTTGATCGGTGCAATTAGAGATTACATCCATGGCGTGTTGTGCCTTCTCCTGCAGAGAGTATCCATTCAACAGAATTCCTTCTAATGGTCGTTTTCCTTCTCGTATTGCCTGAATAATGCCTCTTAGTATCTGACTTATGCTGGCATTTTGATAGGTTGTAAGCGTATTCATATATTGAATGCTTGATACCGTAACCGATATCTGGTTCGATACCATCCATTTAATCTTGTTTTTATTTTCTATACTACCCTCTATTCCAGAGTCTTTTAAGAGTTTTTCTATTTGTTCGTTTAGATTTTCTAACGTAGTTGTTTCCGTTGTGTTATAGAACAGTTCATTCTCTGTTGCGCTTCCACCTCCCGAAAAAAAAGCTTTATAAAGATTCTCGATAGTTGGTGAAAGCTGATTTTTTAATAGAAATGCCGTTGCATCCGGTCCAAGTTCTGATATGCTCTGCGCTTGTGTTACTGCCTTCGTTACTTCATTTACATTCTCTTTCGTGGTTGGCAGATCATTGGCCTCTAATGCATTTGTAATCTGTGATGCAAGCGCAACGCTGCCGGTAATTTCTTCTAATTGTTCTTTGCTAAGCGTATCTCCATACACAGAGATATCTACTCCGGCTTTTGCTAATACTGCCTTAATTTCGTCTGTCACTGTTATAATCGTATGACTATCCGTTTCTGATAGCGAAAATCCGGCTTCTTGCAATTTGTTATAATCTTCCGGCGACATTGTGTTTGATAACACAACCATCTGATTCCGGCGATTTTGAGCAGTCATATCCATTTGTAAATCCAGCTGCTCTGCCACCGTCATATCCTCTTCCTGAGAAGGCTTCTGGTAGGTCATATCCGTCCGAAGAACGCTTGAAGAAGACAACATGTATCCATCATCAGACACTCTCTCCTCCTGTTTGACCGCCACGCGGTTTTCCTCGCATATGTAATTTGCAATCCCTTTTGTCTCATTAAATAATGCCTGTTCTACCTGCATACTTCTACCTCGTAATTTGTTATTGAATGCTTGTATGAAATATATCGGCATTTTTTCATAATAAAAAAGACAGAAAGCATAATTTTTTCTTGCTTTCTGTCTGGTTCATTCTTTTAAAACTTAAATACGGCTACTCCATATGGCGGCAATTCATAGGATAAGGAATAAGGCCTTCCATCAACTGATTCTTTTTTTGCACGGTAGAATGCCATTGCATTTCCCGCTTGTCTTGGATATAAGAAGTCCTCGCTGTTTAAAATCAATTCGTATGATTTGTTCTTGGGAACACCTACCTGATAATCACTTCTCTCTACTGGTGTAAAGTTAATCATAAAAAGCAGATTGTTTTTCCCGTCCTTGCTTCTTCGGACAAAACTATAAATGCTACGTTCCTTATCATCTGCATTCATCCACTCAAATCCGTTCCAATTTGCATCCAATTCATACATGCATCTGTTTTCCCGGTATATTTTTAGAAGTTCCTTTACCCACCTGTGTACTTTTTTATGATTCGGATTCTCTAATAAATCCCAATCCAAAGATTGTATCTCCGACCATTCTTCTTTCTGTGCAAATTCCTGTCCCATGAATAACAATTTTTTGCCTGAATGCCCCATCATAAAAGCATATAGGGCCATGATATTTTTTATCTTATCTTCTTCTGACCCCGGCATTTTCTGCATTAGCGTCCCTTTTTCATGAACTACCTCGTCGTGAGACAATGGCAGAATAAAATTTTCGCTTTCATGGTAACTCATCGGAAATGTCATATTATGATGACAATTGCCCCTTAAAAATGGTTCCGTCTGCATATAATTTAGGCAATCATGCATCCAGCCCATATTCCATTTAAATGTAAAATTTAGACCGCCTTCTTCTGCCGGTTTTGTTACCCCCGGCCATGCACTGGATTCCTCTGCTATCGTAATTGCTCCGGGATTTCGTTTGCTTATAATAGAATTTAAGTGTTTTAAAAATTCAACAGCTTCTAAATTCTCTTTTCCGCCATATTCATTTGGTTCCCACTCTCCCGGTCCTCTTCCATAATCCAGATATAGCATTGAAGCAACTGCATCTACTCTTAACGCGTCTATATGGAAATGTTCAATCCACATTAAAGCACTTCCTATTAAGAAATTCTTTACTTCACTCTTTCCATAATCAAACACGTACGTCCCCCAGTGCGGGTGTTCGCGTTTTCTGGTATCCTCATATTCATATAGGTTCGTCCCGTCAAAATGGGCAAGACCGTGCGCATCTTTTGGAAAATGTGCAGGCATCCAATCCAAGATTACTCCTATATTGCGTTTATGACATTCATTTATGAAATACGCAAAATCCTTCGGCGTTCCATATCTGGAAGTAGGTGCGTAATAACCGGTAACCTGATAACCCCAAGAGCCATCATATGGGTGCTCTAAAATACCCATTAGTTCTATATGGGTATAGCCCATCTCACATACATAATCGATTAGTATTTTCGCCAAATCTCGATACGTAAAAAACTGATTGTCTGAATTCTTTGGTTTTTTCCATGATCCCAGGTGTACTTCATAAATCGCCATCGGTTTGTTATGGCTATTCTTGGTATCTCGGCGTTGCTTCATCCACACTCCGTCCGTCCAGATAAATTTTGTAATATCTGTTACGACAGATGCTTGCTTTGGCGATACTTCTGCATAATTTCCATAGGGATCCGATTTATGGAGTATGTTTCCATCCGACGTAACTACGCAATATTGATAAGTATCCCCTTCCTGAATTCCAGGGATAAACAACTCATAAACTCCCATGTCTATTGGTTCAACGCGATGCATTTCATGCTGCGTTCCGTCCCAATTATTAAATTCTCCTTCAACAAATACCTGTTTTGCATTTGGGGCCCATACGTTGAAATATACACCTTTTACTCCATCCTTTACAAAAAGATGTGCACCCAGCTTTTTGTAAATGTCATAATGTACGGTTCTTCGAAACAATTCACCGTCTTCATGTGTAAAATATGGCATATTTCTCCTCCCTTTTTATTCCTATAACATTTCAAAATCCTTCTCGCGGAGTACAATTTTCTCATCATCTGTATATCTCTTTGCCGTTAATATACTAAATGCTTTTTTAATTCCTCCGTTTTCCTCTCTTTTTATCGCCTCGTCAACAATCTCCTTCACTTCTGTTAAAGTGGTTTGCTGATCCAGACTTTGAATATTTGTAATGCGATTATATAATGCCAGAATTGCCATTTCTTCAATTTCATATCCGAGCTCATTCGAATATGCTCTGGCAAAAGCAACCAATTCATCAATTGTAAAAATCGGAACCGTTATTTTCTCCGTAAACTTTGTAGCAAATGCCGAATCCTGTGAAAGCGCTTTCTTAATTCCCTTACTTGTGTCTTCCAGAATAAGCAACAGTCCACTGGTATCCTTTTCCATAATCATGGACAACTTCGAAGCTGTTTCTTTGGATATTGCACCTGCATGTTCAATAATCATACATCCGCCGGATACTTTTTCAATTAACGATTGGACATCTTTTTTATTTAATGCTTGTGCATTAATCTTACCAATCTTTCCGTTCGGTTTTCCAACTTCTTTTTGTAAAACCTTGATTATACTTGTGGCTAACATCGTCTTTCCACAGCCTTCTCCGCCTTGTATAATAATATTTCCCGTTATGGAATTATAATCTTTTTTCAAGTGTCTGGACACGTTGGTCAATGTGTGACATAACTGCTCTTCCATTCCTTTTACAGGCACAAAATACGAGAAAATCGCTTTCTGATCATTTGACAATTTCTTAATTTCTCGTACCGCCACCTTCTCTTCTACTTCATCCATATCTTCCGGCAGTGTAATTTCCGGTAATCTTCCGGTCTTCCACTTATCCTCCGGATTCTTGTGTAAATCCTTTAAAGATGGCATTTTCTTTGTTGCAAAAACATCATCTTTTGCTTCTGCCACAAGCGTCTTTGCTATGTCGGTTGTAACTTCTTCTGCCTTTATCGGTGCAATCGTTTGTGATGTGGCAACAACCGCTGCACCTGCTTGAATAGCGGACTCTGTCACATCTCCTACCTTTTGGGCAAATGATTTTTTCGACGAATCTGTCTGGTTTTCATCTATGGATTTTTCGGTAATTGGGGATGTTGATTCTGTCTCTTCCTTCGACTTTCCGGTAGCTGTTGCCTTTGCAATCTCACGGTCCATTTCTTCGTTTTCCGTACTTAAGCGAATGATTTCTTTTTCCAACATCTGATTTACATCTTTTAAAATCTCCTCTGTTTCGATTTCCGGGGCTGTTGGCTTGCTTAACTCTTGATTTAATTTCTTATCTGTTTCTGACTTATTCTCTATGTTATATTGATTTTCAACATTTAAGTATTCATTTCTAAGAAGCTCATTCGGACTTACTCCTGCATCTAATTGCGGAATGACCATAGACAGGCGATCCATAATATCTTCTGCCTCCTGCAAGGCACGGGCTTTCGCGGATTCCAGTTTGCGCTGATTTGCTTCTTCTAAAGCTGTTTCTGCTGCTTTTTTTGTCTTCTCCCACTCTTCAAGAACATCGGATATGCTCATTTGTCCGGTAATCTGTGATTCCACTTCACCTTTTTCAGCGCCTAATAAACTCATCTGTCCATCTGAATCTTCTCCCAGCAGTTCCTGAAAGTTAATCTTAAGAGAGCCATCAATCTCTTCATCTGTCTCAATATGCCTTTCTTCCGCCATTTCAACCTGTCGTTCTTTTGCATATTGCAGATACGGAATATCTTCTACTATCTTCTTGATATTATCCATACTGTCTGATACCGTCTGCTTCTCTTTTGCCTCCATAATTACCTGCATATTTTTTGCAATTTCATTCTGGAGATTTACCGTATTAAACTTCTCTGTTTTCTCAATCACTTGTGGAATTTCAACTGTGCCGTGTCCGTATTCACCGGCACGTTCCATCGCATTCGAATCAATGGTAGTAACACCCTTTTTCCCAAGCGTAAGTTCTCTATACCTTGCCTCTTGTTGTTTTGTTAAAGGCTGATATAACATTTTTAATTCGAGCCCTCGTTCTACATATGGACCGTCTCCGAACCATAGAATTAACTCATCGCATGCTGCAATACAATCATCTCCCCGACCTGCCTTATGATACAAGTACGCTAGTTCATACGCCCATTCTTCACTGTATTCTTGTTCTTTGAATTCTTCCAGAATCGGAATTAATTCTTTCAGGTCTGCGCCTTGTGCCTTCCGGATATTATATTTCAGAATGTATTTTAAGCTATCGTGTGGTGCAACATCTATGAAATCCTCATAATAGTTCTCCGCCAACTCATAATCTTTTAACTTGATACACACCTCTGTCAAATGATATAAAATCATTCTTCCAATCGGAGAACGATCATATGCCAGAAGGAGCATATCTTTACAGTCTTCATATCTTTCCGCTTTCTCATAAACTTGTGCAACTTTTACCAGAACACTGACATTCTTTACCTTCATCCAATTAACGCTGTCTGCAATTTCTGCAGCTTCATCGTAACTCTCTGTTTCTATTTTCTTTTTTATTTCATCTAATTTTATATTATATTCATTCTTATCCACAAGTTGTCACTCCTATAAACACTCTCATTTTCGGTTAATACACCACTTTAAAGTGTATCATAGCCCATATTAGATGTCAAAAAAAAGCATGGAAAAAGCATTAAGTTAGTTATGCTTTCTCCATGCTCTTATTTTATTTATTATTATCTTCTTTTTGGGTTTGATTCTTTTTTTCTTTTATTTTCTTGTAAAGTTTAAGAACCGTGCTTTCATTTTTTTTCTTATTCTGATTCGTATACACAACCGGAATAAGCTCATTGGTCAATACATCTACCTTAACAGATGGTATATACTGTTCCGTCTCTGTTGGCAAATTCTTCTTTCTTAATCGTGCATTTGACGCTCTTCCTATTATGTAGAAGATAACCGCCAGAAGCGGTACTCCTAGAAGCATTCCGAAGAATCCCCATAATCCTCCTGCTACCAGCAGTGCAAACATAACCCAAAACGAGGAAAGACCTGTGGAATCCCCAAGAATCTTTGGACCAATTACATTGCCATCTAATTGTTGTAACAGAATAATAAATATCAAAAGATATAAACCATGTATCGGACTTTGAATTACAACAAAGAAAACACTTGGAATCGCTCCGATTATTGGGCCAAAAAACGGGATTATATTGGTTACGCCTACAATGGTGGACACCAAAATCGCATTTGGCATCTGTAAGAAGCAACATCCGATGTAACACAATAAACCAATAATTAAGGAATCGACTATCTTACCGGAAATAAACCCTCCAAATATATCACTGGATTTTTTAACGGTCTCTATTATTACATTTGCCTTCTTCGGTTTAAAGATGGCATAAATAATTTTTTTAGCTTGTCCCTTTAAAGTATCCTGGATTACCATAACATATACGGCAACTATAATTCCGATGATAAAGTTAAATATAGTTTTCATAAATGTTATAACCCCGGATGTAATCTGAGTTATATATGTCTGCGCCTTTGGAAGAAGCACTTCCTTGCTCCATGCCTCAAGATTATCTACCAGGCCTTCCGCCATATTACTAAGCCAATCCGCATGTTCCGGTTTGATATATTTTCCACTGTGCACATTATCTACAAACTTGTCCACACTTGACGGGAGTATTTCAATTAAGCTTTTTATACTGGTATAAACAGCTGGTACAATGGCAGCTATCAACAATCCGATTATGATAATAAAGAAAAATATGGATCCGCCTATCGCAATATAACGGGCATATTTTTTTGCCTTTATTTCATCCTTTACGCGCTTCTTAAAGAACTTCAACAAAGGCCTTTCCAAACTTTTCATAATCGGATTTAGCAGGTATGCAATTACTAAACCAATTATAATGGATTGTCCTGCCGTCATTATCTTGCTAATAATCTCGCAAAATTCTTTGAAACGCAAAATAATAAAGAAAAACAAGATACATGCCGCAAATGTCAAAAAGACCGTTAATCCAATCTTAAAATAATGCTTATTGGTTAATTTGTTATCGTTAGGTGGAGATACATTGTTCTCTGGCAACTCCAATTCCTCCTATCCTCTGTAGTAATTAATCAGACATCCTTTCAAAATGATATCTCTTTCATCATCGGTTAGGTTCCCCATCTTTAATTTGAATGGTGATAATTTACCATCTTTTACAAGATATGCCTCAAACTCGGTTTCCTTTTCTTTGATTGCTTTTCTAATTCCCGGAAGGAAAATATAATCAAGATTCTCAAATGGAAGGTCACCTTCATCTATAATAAATGGAAGCATACCCCAGTTTATCAAATTCGAACGATAACGTTTTGTTGCGTATTCATTTGCGATATTCGCCCATCCGCCTAATACTTTCTGACAGGATGCTGCTTGTTCTCTTGCAGAACCATCACCCGGTTTTACCGCAAAAATCGTACTTCCAAATCCCATATTTTCTTTGCTTACATCGTTAAATTCTGATTTAATTACATCCATAACTGGCTTTAATTCGCCAAATGCATCTGCCGGGCAGTTTCCTTCTTCTATCGCTTTTTGTGCTTTTTGTATCTCTTTTGCACGTGATACATACATCGGGTCTTTTCTTGAAAGTGCAAATTCCGCAAGCCCTAATGGATTGGAACGGAATGACGATGTTTCTCCGGATGGAATCAATTCATCTGTTGTTGTTACAGGGTCATGAATCTCTGAAACAACCTTCAATAACATATTCTCCGGAAGTGCACTCATTGCCGGCCAGTCCTTAATGTTTGGTCCAAATTGGATTTCTACACTTGGATCTGCTACTCCTTTGCTATCAAATACACGGTTATTATAAATTGTGCTGTCAAAGAAATATTTTGGTTTTGTATAATTTACATCTATATCGGTTGCCGCTGTTAAGAAGCCTTTATTCGCTGCCGTTGCCGCAATCGAACGTGCATCCATAAGTGCAACGGATGATACCTGTCCGTTCTGAACCTTAGAACCTTCTCTATTCGGGAAGTTTCTGGTTGAATGACGGATGGAAAATGCATTATTTGCCGGTGTGTCTCCAGCCCCAAAACAAGGTCCGCAGAATGCAGTTTTTACAATGGCTCCAGTTGCCATTAGGTTCGCAATTGCTCCGTTTTTCACTAACTCCATGTAGATAGGTGTGGAAGCCGGATATACACTTAATGTAAACTCATCTGCTCCAATTGAGGATCCTTTCAAAATATCTGCTGCATCACAAATATTCTCAAATCCTCCGCCTGCACAACCTGCGATAATTCCCTGGTCTACATACAATCTGTTATTCTTTACTTTGCTCTTTAAATCAAGATTTACTTTTCCATCGAAACTTACTTGTGCTCTCTTCTCACAGTCATCTAGTATATCCATCAAGTTTGCATTTAGCTCATCAATGGTATATGTATTACTTGGATGGAATGGCATTGCAATCATTGGGCGGATTTCACTCAAATCTATTTCGATGAAACTGTCATAATATGCAACTTCACCCGGATTTAGTTCTTTATATTCTTCTACTCTTCCATGAATGTCATAGAATTCTTTTACTTTATCATCGGTTTTCCAAATAGATGACAAACAGGTTGTTTCTGTTGTCATTACATCAACACCGATACGGAAATCAACACTCAGATTAGAGACGCCAGGTCCGATAAATTCCATAACTTTGTTTTTAACAAAACCATTCCCAAATACTTTACCGATAATCGCAAGCGCAACGTCCTGCGGACCAACTCCTTTAATCGGGGTTCCGGTAAGGTAGATTCCCACTACCTGTGGCATATCTATATCATATGTTTTATCTAATAGCTGTTTTACTAATTCCGGTCCACCTTCTCCAACTGCCATTGTTCCCAACGCACCATAACGTGTATGAGAATCTGAGCCGAGTATCATTTTCCCGCCACCTGCGAGCATTTCTCTTGCAAATTGATGTATTACCGCCTGATGTGGTGGAACATAGATTCCGCCATATTTCTTTGCACAGGTAAGTCCAAACATATGGTCATCTTCATTAATGGTTCCCCCTACCGCACATAGGCTGTTATGACAGTTTGTCAGAACATACGGAATTGGAAACTTCTCTAACCCTGAAGCTCTTGCAGTCTGAATAATTCCAACAAATGTTATATCATGTGATGTTAGCTTATCAAATTTAATCTGGAGCTTGTCCATATTTCCTGATGTGTTGTGGTCTTTTAAAATTCCATAGGCAATTGTATTTTCTTTTGCCTGTTCTTTTGTAATTTCTTTTCCTGTTTTACTCTTAACTTGTTCCGATGCGTCTGCAGATGCAATCACTATGTCTTTTCCCTGGACTACATATGCACCATTCTCGTATAATTTCATTTTTGTACCTCCATTGTTACTATTTGCATTATATCCGTATCCCTTAGTAAAATCAAGTCTTTGAATAAGATAAGGGTCTTCACATTATTACTGCGATGACCCTTTTTTGTTTACATTAAAATTCTTGAATTTTTTGCGTTTTGAATTCGCTTGATGTTTCTCCGGTGTCTGCTCTTTGTTCTCATTTTCCTTCCATTGGAAATATTCAGAATCAAGATTTACATTAATCTTAGGACCTTCCTTCGCGATTGTATTTATCTTTTCTTCATAAGCTTCCCTGTCCTCTTGTGTTGACATTCCCATATTCTCTAGTAATTCTTGATTTACTCGTATTTCGGTCCGACGATCTTCATATCTTGATGTATCATTGCGAACTGTTTTTCTTCCTTCTTTCTTCGCTTTTTCCTTCTCTTTCTGGCGATTCCATTCTTCTATCAATTTTAGATACTTATCCGTATCAGATAGGTTCTGTAACTGAGATGTAAGTTCTTTCTGATTCTGACGAACCATCTCTTCTTGCTTCTTGAGCTTCTCATCCATCTCTGCATAAATCTCTGCAATGGATGCAGTGGCTTCTTTCATAATGTCGCGAACACTGTTTAGTGCCCCATCCGTATACATTACGGATGCCGCATATACATCTTCCGCTTTCTGACTTGCATCCTGTACAATCTCATCTGTATGCTTACGAAATTCTCGTTCTGCCTGATTTCTGCTCTGCTGTGTTAACTCATATTCTTCCATAACCTCATATAGAGCTTTGTTCATTTCGGTCAATAAGTCTACCATCTTCTGTTTGTTAATGATTACAAGACTTGGGTCATCTGAGTGTTCTTCTCCCTCAGAAACCATCATATGTATATCCCTTAGTACTTCTTCTATTTTATCTTGTGCACCCATTTTTTTCTCCTACCAAAAATCCCTTTTGTATTATTTTACTTGATTCTTATAGAAAGGTAAATGATTAATTTCTGAAATAAAATTAGTCATGTCTCATGTCAAAGTGTTTGTAGCATTCGCAAAATCTAGCTGCGAAAGACGGCTCTTCGCTTGCACAATACAAATGCGATATATCACCGAATGAGCTCATCCGAAAGGATGCAATCCCTTCCCTTCTTTCTTCTGTTATAATAGTACTTACAGAAGACGGTGCCGCACATAAACCATGCCACAACGGCATTGGTGATACATTTAATAAGTGACTTAACAAAACGCATTCCAGACCAAAATGACATACAAGTACAATAGTATCCTCGTTTGCACAAACTACTTTATAATAATTTCCTTCTCTTGTATAACCATGTTTTGACAACAATTCATCAAAACACCGACAGACTTTTTCGTATTCTTCCTGCACTTTTCCCTCTTGCATAACCGGAGTCTGATGCCATAAATCTTTTGCATAGTACATCGGTTCCTTCATCCAATCCTGCGGTAACCAATCCCATGCTACTTTTCTTTCTTCTTTGTTATCCGGTCGGTTAATCGTTGGCGGGAACTCTTTTAGCCAATTTAGTGTTTCTGCAGAAGCGTTTACTCGATTCAACGTCGGTGCTATCGTATCCTGTGCCCTTCCATACGGAGAACAATAATATTGTTTTACTTTTAATTTCGCCATTCGTTCTGACAGCAATTCCGCTTCCCGAAATCCCTGTGGTGTCAATGAGTCAATTTCATAATTCGGGTCTGCATGCCTTATGATTATTATTTTCATAGCTTCATTCGTTCCTTTCGCAAAATCTCAATTTGTTCCTTTGTTGCGGTTCCCTTAGTAAATGCATTCGCACTTCCTGCAGAAATCGCATACTCCAGTGCAATCTTATAGTCCTTGTACCTCTCATACCCATATAAAAAACCGGCAACCATACAATCTCCGGACCCCACAGTACTAATTACTTTTCCCTGCGGTGCGTTCATTTCAAAATATTCTCTTTTTTCTGTTAGAAGGATTGCTCCATCTTTTCCCAGAGATACTAAAACATTTTTAGCACCCATATCCTGTAGTTTTTGAGCATAATTTACTGCTTCCTGTTTCGTTGTTATTTCAACACCAAATAAATCCCCTAATTCATACTGATTTGGTTTTATTAAATATGGATTATATTTCAATGTTTCCTTCAGCGAATCTCCTGTTGTATCGACTACAACACGCAGATTCTTTTCCGCCGTTTTCTCCATTATGCCCGCATAATACGAATTTTTTATGCTTTGAGGAATTGTTCCGGATAACACCAATATCTGCCCATTTTCTATATGCCCTATCTTCTCATCCAATGCCTTAATCTCTTCGTCGGTGATTTCAGGTCCTTGGCAGTTAACTTCCGTCTCTTCTTTCGCGCAAAGTTTTACATTGATTCTTGAATTCTTCCCCTGTAAGAGAACAAAATCCGTTTTTATCCCTTTTTCCTCTAAGAGACGCTTTATTTCCATTCCTGAAAACCCGCCTATAAAACCATATGCAACCGTCTCACATCCTAGCGCATGAAGCATTCGTGTTACATTAATTCCTTTTCCTCCCGGAAAAATAGCTTCTTCGTGACTGCGATTGATTTTTGCAGTTTGAAACTCTTTCAGATATATCATATAGTCTAATGAAGGGTTCAATGTTAATGTATAAACCATATTTATGACCTTTTCTTTCACAAATTAATTTTGTTTTTAATTTTCTTACGACAGGAAAATATATTTTAAAACAAACAAAACTGCAAGTATATACATAAGTGGCGCCAGCTTCTTTGCTTTACCACATACCAAATTAATCAACACATAAGAAATAATTCCAATTCCTATTCCTTCTGAAATACTATAGGTAAAAGGCATCGCAATAATACATAAATACGAAGGAATTGCCTCCGTTAGATCGTCAAATTTAATTTCAACCACTGTACGAATCATCAAAAATCCAACAAATATTAGGGCCGGCCCAATTGCAAATCCTGGTATTGCACAAAAGACCGGTGAGAGAAAAATCGCTAATAAAAATAACAACCCTGTAACAACCGATGATAAACCGGTTCTTCCTCCGGCAAGTACACCGGCTGAACTTTCCACAAATGTTGTCGTTGTTGATGTACCAAGTACCGCTCCTGTCGACGTTGCAATTGCGTCCGCCAGCAAGGCTTGCCTCATACGTGGCAGACGTCCCTCTTTATCTAACATTTTCGCACTATTTGCTACACCCATTAAAGTTCCGAGGGTATCAAACATATCAACAAACAAAAATGCAAAAATCATGACCATAAAGTCTATTAACTTGATTGCACTAAATTCTATATTAAAACATTGTCCAAACGTTGAACCAATTGCTCCTAAATCAAAGGAACTCCATACCGGTAAAAGCGAGTGATATCCAAGTTCTGCATCTACTACATAGATTCCGGTTAATTCACAAATTACACCTATTACCCAGGTACATAGTATTCCGATTAAAATTGCCCCCTTTACCTTCTTTACGTATAGAATTGCAATCAGCAAAACCCCTATAATGCACAATAAAGCACCGATTCCTTCTGTTTGGAAATTCTGTCTAAAATCAACTAACTTCACTAATGTAGATTCTGATTTTACAACTACTCCGGCGCTCTGAAACCCTATAAATGCAATATAGATTCCAATGCCTGCAGTTACTCCTTTTTTAAGTTGATCCGGAATTCCATTAAAAATAGCCTCTCTTATATTACCTAACGATAATACAATGAAAACCAGCCCTTCAATAAATACTGCAAAAAGTGCAATTTGCCATGAATATCCCATCTCTCCACAAATCGTATATGCAAAATATGCATTTAAACCCAACCCCGGTGCCAGAGCAAATGGATAATTCGCTACTAGTGCCATTGTCATTGTTCCAATAAATGCAGCCAGTGCCGTAGCAATTAATACCGCACCCTTGTCCATCCCGGCATCTGATAAAATACTTGGATTAAGTGCTAAAATATAAGCCATTGTCATAAATGTTGTAATTCCGGCAATTACTTCTGTCTTAACATTCGTTCGATTCTCTGATAATTTGAATAGTTTCTCCAACATATAGCAACCCCCCTTTTTACAATGCTAGTTTCTATATTTTAGTATTATCAAATTTTCCAATTTTAAAAAAAATCTCTTAAAGAATTATTCTTCAAGAGATATAAAGGTGACTGCCGGATTTGAACCGGCGATGACGGTGTTGCAGACCGGGGCCTTACCACTTGGCTAAGTCACCAGATATTAAATTCCTTATTTGCATTTACAATTTTAACAAACAGCATCTCATACGTCAAGTAGCAAATAAGTAATGACTCCAACGGGAATCGAACCCGTGTTACCGCCGTGAAAGGGCGATGTCTTAACCGCTTGACCATGGAGCCATTTTCTTTTCGTTCTTTCAAACGAAAACTCCCCAAGTAGGACTTGAACCTACGACACTTCGGTTA
>JAZUQL010000074.1:0-9982 GCA_045605685.1 Lachnospiraceae bacterium | reverse complement strand
CGGTTCTTCTTATAGCGAATACACATTCCATTCAAAATTAATGTCGAATTTAGACGGTTTGAAATAAATACCAAGATAAAACCTATGAGTATTGAGATATGCTCATAGGTTTTTTTAATTGGAGCGGTTAGAGAGAAATCTTTAACCGCTCTTTCTTAAATTCTGATTCGGAGCGAAAAAGTCCATATATAGCATAAACAGGCAGTTCGCGAAAATTACATTTCCTTATATAAGAACTGAGAATAAAAAACTTTTTGACTGCACCAGTGGTGCAGTTTTAGGCTAAAGAAGGAAAAATATGGAAATGATTAGTTTAAGAGAACTGTGCAATTCAGTAGGGGTATCAAGAAGAGTGATTCAACGCTATGAGAATTTAGGATTAATGGTGTCAACAAGTAAGAATAAATATGGGCATTTGCTATATAATCACAAAGCGTTAGAACGGGCGAAAATGGTTCGGTTTTTACAAGAGATAGGCTTTAAACTGAGAGAAATCAAGGAAATTATTGATGCACCAAACAATGTTCTAAAGGAGGCATTGGAAAGACGTGTGGTAGAGCTTAAAGCAGATTCCGGGAGACTAGAACATAAAATTAAGGAAACTGAGGCATACATCAAAAGTTTAGAAGAATAATGAAGGAGGGTTTTAGAATGAATAAGAAAAAATCACTGATAATGTATCCATTTATCCTTTGTATTGTAGGAGCAGTTTTATTAGTAGCCATGCTATTTCTGCCGTATGCATCGGCAACAGAAAAATTCAGGCAGACCATCCAAGACAATCCGGATGGTTATTATGTACAAGAGATTGACATGACATATGAGGAAGCCACCAATCTGTCTTTGTTCGAATATATTCAGATATATTGGGAGGGAATCAGACAGGGGGTGGAAGAAGCTACGTGTATTATCGGTATGGCTGTAATTATCTTATTTGCAGTGTTTGCATTTTTAACGTTAGTGTTTGCGTTGTGCAGACTCCCGAGTGCAGTTATCGTATTTGACCTTTTATCAATGGGCGTATTTTGGTTGATACATTTTGATTTTAAGGATAGAAGAGTATTCCCAAGTAGTTTGTATGACTGGGGAGTTGTAAATTCTCTTACCTATATTGTTGGAATTGTAATACTTGCAGGTGCGGTATGGTTGATTGTGGAAAAAAGAAAACGTAAGAAAATAAAAATAGAGAATGTACAGGGATAGGAGGTTAAAGATGAATAGAAAAATGATTATTTTAATAACTTCGTTCCTTATGCTTTTATCAATAACAGCTTGTGGGGAAAAAAAAGAAGCGGTAGAAGGAACTGACAGTTCTATACAGGAAGACACAAGTATACAGGAATCAGAAGGGTTTGTATTTGAGAGTAATGGAGACGGAACCTGTACAATCAAAGATAAGGGAGAATGTAAAGATAAGGATATTGTGATTCCGGAGAACTCTCCTGATGGTGATATAGTAACACGGATTGAAGAGATGGCTTTTAGTAACTCAAAGGATATAAACAGTATTATTATTGAAAATAAAACAATAGAGTTAGATGATAATGCATTTGAACTTTGCGAAGTGAAAAATATTATTATCCGCAATTGTGATATCACCATTGGGGAATATGCTTTTGGACACTGTGATGATGTGGAAAAAATTGAAATTAGTAATAGCACAATAAATTTAGAAAAATATGCATTTTATAATACCGGAGAAGATGCAAGTATTATAATTACGGATTGTTCAGGAAAAATAAAAGAAGACGCTTTTCAGACAAGTGGTGTTACATCCTTAACGATAGAGGGGTGTGATATGGAACTGAAGGATAATTGTTTTTCTTATTGTGAGGGATTGGTTGATATTTCCATTAGCGGGGAAAAAATAGACATTGGACAATATGTATTCTATAATTGCACCGATTTAAAAACAGTATCATTAGGAGAAGAATCCGGAGATGATTCGACCACAATTATGATTGATACCTATGCGTTTTCATTTAGTACAGTTGAAAAAGTATTCATTGGAAAGGGTGTGATAGAAATTGATAACAATGCTTTTTCCTATTGTGAAGACCTTACACAAGTAGATATTATAGGGACATTATCTAAGGTTGGAAGTTATGCCTTTTTTGAATGTCCGGATGAGTTAATTATTACATATGATAATTCTTCCTATAACAAAGATACAATTGAAAATGTAAACTGATTTATATCAGTAACAGATTATTAGGACACTTTCAATAGAATGGAAAGTGTCCTTTTTTATCATCTTTAACGTCGGTCTTCTTTGGAAATGAAATCACCATAAATAGGAGAAGCAAGACCAAAACCTCCGGAAACAGATAGAATCTGACCTGTTGTGTACGACGCGGCATCACTTGCAAAATAAACAGCTGCGGCAGCGATTTCTTCAGGTAGACCTGCTCTCGTTAAAGGAATATGGTGTAGAAAAATATTGCGGAACTCTTCTGAAAGATTATTCTCTACAGCCTCTGTAGCTGTAAGACCAGGCAGAATTGCGTTACAACGGATATTATGAGAGGCTTCCTGCACGGCGATTAGCTTGGTCAGGTAGTTGATGGCAGCTTTGCTGGTGCCATAGGCAACTTGAGAAATATCAGGAACTAATCCACCAATCGAAGAGATATTGATGATACTGCCCCCACCATGATTTCTCATATGTTTGACAGCCAATTGACTTGTCAGAAACACACTTCTGAGATTTAAAGTCACAATATCGAAGTAATCGTTCATGTTGGTATGGATAAAATCCAAATCTTTTCGAGGATTCGATGTACCAAAGTTATTGATAAGCACATCCAGATGTCCTTCCTGTTTTATGATATGCTCCATCATTTCAGTGTAACTTTCCGGTTTTTGTGCATCATGATAGACGTATTTGACTAGATAGCCTTTTTGGTTTAGTATTTCGGCTTGTTTTTTGGCCAAGTCCAAATTGCGGGCACCCATATAGCAGATTGCCCCTTCTTTTGCACACGATTGGATACAGGAAAGACCAATGCCGCGTGTAGAGGCGGTGACAAGAATTACTTTGTTTTTTAATTGCATAGAGATTCTCCTTTTAACGTGTTATTTGTTATGAATTTTTGGAAGAAATTGAACAATCAGTATACCTGCAACAATACAGGTAAGCTCCGTAACGGATAACATGTGAATGGAATTTACGGCAGCATTCGAAGCAGTGAGCGGGGCGGTAGAATGTGCGGTTAAACGTGTGATTTCATTGGTAAATAGAGGAACAAATACTGCAACTCCAAATGGGGCGGCCAAATCCCGAAACAGTCCATAAGTACCGGTCCCAAGTCCGGCAGTCTGAGGAGACAGGTTGGCAAGGACGATTTTCATAAAAATTGTTGCGTTTGCACCCAGTCCAAAACCAAGAATCCCCAAGGCGAATGCTAATATAAAAAATGGCGTTTGGGAAGAATACAGTAGCATGAGTCCGCAACCGATTCCGGTAAATAATAGAGAGCCGGTGAGGATTCTCTTGGGCTCATAACGGTCAGCGAGAGGGCCTAGCAGAATAGAACCCAGAGACATGCCCAGATACATAATGGAGATGGCAGAACCGGCAATAATTGTATTGTCCGGTTGTGTATAATTAATAAACACAATTGTATTGGTCATATTGGCTTGCATTAGCCCTTGCGTAAGAAACAGGATAAGGACAGACAGTACAAACTCCTTACGTTTCATAAAGTTCGCAGATAGAATGGGATTGGCAGCTCTTTTTTCAACAAAAAACAATCCGCCCAAACTAATTAGAGCAAGAAGCAAAACGACAAGAAAGCGAATAGAGGACCAACCAAAGTTTTGTCCAAAGGAAGGAACACACAACAAAAGACTAAAAAATACAACTACAAGAATACTCCCACCTATGTCAAAATCGGCAATGTTCTGAGGCGTAGAGTGACCCTTTGGGTGAGTAAAAAGGCAAAGTAGAAAAAAAACGAAACAAATTACGCTGGAAATCCACATCAACATACGCCAATTACTGTATTGAAGAATTAGGCTGCCAATAATGGGACCGAATATAACAGATGCACTGGATACTAACATATAGATGGAAAATCCCTTTGCGATGCGCTGTGAAGGAAATTCAGTTACAATGTAAGACATAACGGTAGGCGCGATGGCGGCGGTTCCAATTCCGACTACAAATCTTGCGAAGAGAAGAAAGATTAAAGAAGGCGAAAGGGCACTAAGAATATTTCCGAGAGTGAAGATGATAATGCCCAGAAACAAGGTTCTTTTTCTACCAAAGAGATCCCCCAGTTTCCCGAGAATCGGTGAACATGCCGCAGTCGAGATGGCTTGGGAAAGTGCAGTCCATGTTGCATTATTATAGGAAAGATTCATATCCAGCATAAAAGCCGGCCCTAAGACCGTACTCAATCCGCCAATCAGACCGATTAAAAAAGCAGCAGAGGCATAGGGAAAAAATCCTTTTTGGTAAGATGTGTTTGTTTGATGATTCATAAGCATACCTCGTTTTCATAAAGCTAAGAGTAGTATTTCCTTATTTTGAAGCAATATGTGTATTTTTTCATGTTTGGGATAGACTAAACGATGGAAAATAAGAAAAGGAGTATTTGATATGTCAATGATTAACAAAGAAATCTCAGATTTTAAAACGTATGCATTTCACAATCTGGATTTTAAGATGGTATCCAAAGAGGATATCTTAGGGAAATGGAACACCTATTTGTATGCAGAGGAGGTTTGCGTTATAATTATGAGTAAAGACTATGAGAAATAATAGGAGGGGACCTATGGAGAAGCAAAAACTACAGAAATATCTGGAAGCGATTTCTATCCATGGTATTGATACTGTAGTTCCAAAGCAGGGAGCTTTTGAAGTATGTGAGCCAAAATTAGTAGAACCGGATGATTCGGTTCGGATTGTTAAAACCTGTTGCAGAGCATGCATTGCCAATTGTGGGGTATTGGCATATGTGAAAAACGGACGGGTGATTCGATTAGAGGGAAATCCCGAAGACCCTATGAGTAAGGGACGTATGTGTGCCAAGGGATTGGCCGGAATTCAAGCGCTGTATCATCCGAATCGTAATAAGTTTCCATTAAAACGCGTAGGGGAAAGAGGCGGAAATAAATGGAAACGTATTTCCTGGGATGAAGCGCTGACAACAATTGCAGAAAATCTCATGAGTACACGGGAAAAATATGGAGCAGAAGCAGTGTTTTGTTCTACAGGAGGCGGCGGCAATCCTGAGATTTGGAGTATTGCCCGTTTTTGTAATGTGTTTGGAACACCAAACTGGTTTGAACCGGGATGTGCACAGTGTTATCTGCCGCGAGTACTTGCCTATACCATGATGTATGGTGGAGTGGATCCAAGTATTGCAGATTCCAATGCACTTGAGATTTATTTTCCGGATGAGACGCCGATTCAATGTCTGGTTCTATGGGGGACCGACCCGTCGTACTCCTGTCCGGCAAGTGGTGGTAATGCAGTAGTTGAACTTCGTGCAAGAGGCGTAAAGACAATTTCTATCGACCCGAGATTTACACCGGATGCGGCAAAAGCTGATATCTGGCTTCCGATTCGTCCGGGAACGGATGTGGCACTGCAACTGGCGTGGATACGATATATTATGGAGCATAAGCTCTATGATGAAGAGATGGTACTACGTTGGAGTAATTTGCCTTATCTTGTAGATGTAGAAACAAAGCTCTTGCTGCGTGCCAAAAAAAGCACACAGGAAGGGATACCGGATACCTATATGGTATGGGATGAAAAAACAGATTCCATGCAGCCAATGGAATATCCGTATGATGAAAATTTATCACCGGCTCTATGGGGAACCTTTGAGGTGAATGGAAAAATCTATAAAACAGGTTTCCAACTTTTATGGGAAAGCGTAGAAGAATATACGTTGGAAAAAGCAGCGGATATCTGCTGGCTTGACCAAAAGAAAATAGAAGAGGCCATTTTAATGTTTGCCCAAAATACACCGGGTGGACTTGCCATTGGAGTTGCAACCGATCAGACACCTAACTCCGTACAGGCGGCAATGGCAGCAGCGACAATTGATCTTTTAATGGGAAATGTAGAGCGTCCGGGAAGTCTTCTTCAACGTTTTCGAACCAGCGGAGTTCTCCGTATGCCAAACTATCCGGTTCCGCAAGCGACAAAGCTTCTTCCAAAAGGACAACTGGAAAAACGTTTGGGTGGTACCGAACATAAAGGATTACATATCTGGTGGGCGGGACATCCGTCCAGTATCCGTGACGCGATACTGACAGGAAAGCCTTATCAGCCGCGAATGTGGATTGACCGTTCCGGTAATAAATTAGGTGTTGTCGCAGAAAGTGCAAAGTGGGTAGAAGCCATAGAGAAACTGGATTTTATTGTACATATGTATATGTATCCTACATCGTTTTCTGCATACGCAGATATTTTGCTTCCGGCAGAAGAGTGGTTGGAAACAGATATGATAGTTGAGACCTGCAATAAGCTGATTGCAAGACAGGCAGTTACACATTTGTGGGAAACCATGGACGAAACTTTATTCTGGTCCAAGCTTGCAAAAAAATGTGCCCAGATGGGACACGAAGGTTGCCAAAAATCCTTTGATGCAGAATTTATGGGAGAGGATTTGCCGTACTGGGATTCTTTGGAAGAATTCTTTAATCATATTCTTCCGAGAGTAGGACTGGATTGGAAGACATTTACAGAGGTCTCACCATATGAATACATGTCTAAGGATGAGTGGAGAACTTATTACGTATATAAGAATATTGATAAAAAAACCGGTAAACCACAAGGTTTCCCAACACCATCCAAAAAGCTTGAAATTTATCTGGAAAGCATGATTACATTGGGACGTACCGGACAACCTTTTGCAGCAGAACAATTACCGCCGGCGTCAAAAGATTATGAACCGCTCCCATATTATTTGGAGCCATATGAAAGTCCAATACGTCAGGATGAAGTTTCGGAAGAATTCCCGCTTGTTATGACAAATGGGCGAGTACCGTTCTATCATCATTCCACCTTGCGCAATGTCTCTGCACTACGTGAGATGTATCCCGTGCCTGAAATCTGGATTCATCCAAAGACGGCAGAAAAATATGGCATAGAACAGGGCGACTGGACCTATGTATCCTCTAAGAGAGGACGAATCACAGCAAAGGCATATGTGACACAGGGAATTCATCCGGGGGTAGTGTGTATGGAGCGTTTCTGGAATCCGGAAACCTTAGATACCAAGACACACGGTTGGAAAGAAATGAACGTAAACGTATTAACCAAATCCAGTGCGCCATTTAATGATGTGGTAGGAACCTATACTTTACGTGCTTTTCAAGTAAAAATCGAAAAAGCACCGGGAGCGCCGGAAGGAGTATGGACCAAGCCTGAGGACTTTAAATCCTGGCTTCCTATGGGAATCGGACCTGTGCCGGATACTTCTAAAAAAGAGCATTATGGAAAGGGGGAAAAATAATGAAGCAGTATATCATTTTGGCAGATTTAGACCGTTGTATCGGTTGCCATGGTGGTTGTCAGGTTGCCTGCAAAATCGAAAATGAGATTCCGTTAGGATCATCCAGAAGCAAATTATACACCATGGGACCAACCGGAATATTTCCGGAACTGCAAATGTATTTTCTTCCTCTCATGTGTCAACAGTGCGAAAATCCCACCTGTGTTGGGGTGTGCCCAACCGGCGCATGTTATAAAGATGAGGCGGATGGTGTGATAAAGATTGAACGAGACCGTTGTATTGGATGCGGAAAATGTAAAAACGCATGTCCGTATGATGCCATTATTTTAAACAAGGAACTCCATGTGGCAGACAAGTGCAATATATGTGCAAGCCGAAGAGAAAAAGGCGAAGAGCCGGCATGCGTAAGAAACTGTGCAGGAAATGCTTTGATGTATGGAGACGTTAATGACCCAAAAAGTATGGTATCCAAAGCGATTGCAGCGGCGGAAGGCCATGTATATGCGCTAAAAGACTTTGGAAATAAACCATCGGGCAGATTCATTTTAAGAAATGCAGATTGGATTGATGTGTTGCCGCACGAATTTGAAAAACAGGGAGGAGATTATCATGGAAAATAATACATTAAACGTTGCCAGAAAAAACATCTATTATCTTTTGAGTAATCTTTACCTGTTTGAAGTAAATGAGGCACAGCTTATAGCATTAAAACAGCTTATATTACCTGAAGATAGCATCAATGAAGATATGCAACAGGGATTTTGGGAAATTGCAGAGTATTTAAAAGGCAAGGAAGTAAATCAAGATACCGTAGATGAGCTGGCTGTGGATTATGCACGAATATTTTTATCTGCAGGCGTTGCACAAGGCAAGGCGGCATTTCCGTATGAATCGGTATACACCAGCAGTCAGCATTTGATTATGCAGGAAGCAGGAAGCAGTGTGTCTGCACTTTTTGCCCAAAAAGGTTTAAAACCAAGAATGGATATGTACCATGTGCCGGAAGACCATATCGGGCTGTTACTGGAATACATGGGAAGAATCTGTGAGGAAGAGGTACAAGAACAGAAGGATTTTCTTAATTGCCACTTAAGTAACTGGATACCGGCTTTCGTACAGGATGTAATGAAGTATTCTGCAACCGGGTTTTATCGTGGGCTCGCAAAAGTCACAATAGGATTTTTGACTTTAGAAAAAGAATATCTTGAATTGGATTAATGTATGGATAAAAAGATTGGTTGTGCTATTTTGGCTGGTGGAAAAAGCCAACGTATGGGGCAGGACAAAGCACTGTTGGAATATCAGGGAGAAAAATTCATAGAACGGATTTGCAAGGGGTTTGCATTCTTTTCTGAAAAGTATATTGCAAGAGGGGCGAATCCGGATTGCTTCATAGAAGGCTGGAAAGTAATCGAAGATATCTATAAGGACAAAGGTCCGATAGGTGGAATTCATGCCGTACTTTCCTGTTGCAAAGCAGATGCGATGTTTTTTACAACTTGTGATATGCCCTTTTTAACAGGTGAATTATCCAAATTGCTTTGTGAATCCTTAAAAGAAAACGTGGATGCAGTCGTTGCCGTAACCGCGGATGGAAGATGGCATCCGTTGTGTGGCGTGTACCGTCAATCCACGGTGAGCATTTTGAATGAGCAGATATTGTCCGGAAATAACCGTATGCAATCTGCTCTTGATAAAATGAGAGTTATATGTGTTCGTATAGACGAGAAAGATACTTGGCAATTACAAAATATTAATACGAAGAAGGAGTATCTTGAGTTAAAATAAAAATGAATTTCGAGGTACAGGAACCTAACCATTTTTAAAATGTATGGACTGTATCCGTGACTTTGTCACCGGAGTATATCGGGAAACGGGTATGCTTTCTATTTTGAGAAGGAGTTCAAGAATGAGAAAATCAAAACTGGTCATGATGAATTTCATGGCTTTATGTTGTATACTTGGTATTTTTTGCAAAAAGCTTATGAATCCTTTTGCTAATATCATTACGGAAAGTCTGCATATTCCCGGAGGAATCAGTACAGGATTTTCCATTATGTTTTTGGTTATTGCCACAGAAATTGTAAGAAGCCAATGTGATGTAAAAAGTGAGCCGATTTTTTACTGGTGCGGTACTTTGATGAGTACAGTCCAGGGCTTGGTATCTCTTGCCCTTGGGAGAGTTGGAAGTATGGGAATATTAATTCCTTTGGCATTTATGGCATCAGGTGTAGGAATTGATATTATCTATGCAATTCAGAAAAAGATGAAATGTAATCCCACAGAAAGAATGGTAATGGCAAATGCCTTAGGGGCAGTTATGGCATCTTTGGCTGCAAATCTAATTGTGTTCCGGTTGCGAGGGCCTGTTTTATGGCTTTATCTTGGGGTTTCTGCAGTTAGCGGATCAATCTTTGGATGCGTAGGTGCCACTGTGGCCCAACGATTAAAAAGAGCGATATAGATATTGGTAAAAAGGAGAAAAAATTATGCAATTGCGTAAAACC
>JAZUQL010000073.1:0-2996 GCA_045605685.1 Lachnospiraceae bacterium | reverse complement strand
GGTTCTCCATTTTCATTTACTGCTTTAATAATTGCAGCTACTACTCGTATTGTTTTCATGTCGTACCTCTATTCATTTACGATATATTCATATAAATCTTCACGTACAGGAACATCCAATAACCATTCAATCTCGACTGCCGTTTTGTCTGTATTTGGCATAACAAATTCTCTAACCTTACCGCTTGCTTGCATATGTCCCAAGTAATAAAATTCTTTAGAAATCTTATCATCCTTGTTTTTACGCACAAACAAATGCACTTGTATTCCTCGCTCCGTAGCATTTAAAAAGTTCTGCACATCCTCAGATGCAATACTTCTTCCTGATTTTGATATTGCAATCAGACTACTACTGCTTGTAAAGTGGTCTTCGTATTTCGTCGTATCACTAATGTCCTCTGACTTATCATAGTTAATAAATACCGGGAATGTTTTGGTCTTTTTATCATACTTATATCCGCCGATATTTAACGGAACTTCATTTGTTTCCCAGTTAAGTAATCGACATACATCTTCATATGTATATTTCTGATATAATACAAAATCTGTTCCCCTGTATGTGTCAGAAAAATCACGCTCGTAACGGCTGATACCAAATTCAATAAGTTCTTTTAAAATCTCATAAAAGTCCCTGTTAGCAAGCATTTTCTCAAATGATTTTGAAACGTGGTAATCAGTGCCTTCATCTTTCTCAATAAAAACACATTCAGCATATGTATTTTTGCTTGCACCAGCCGGAAACTCATTTGTCATAATATTAATAATGTTATCCTTTTGGTCTTCGCTCATTTGGATACCATAATCCACCCTAAGTTCTTCCTGCAATCCTGCAAATAACATTAGCCTATGTGCATACGCAAGCATTCTGTTCAGAAGACAAAGTTCTTGAATTCGTTTACCACTAGCAAGTTTCTTAGATACAAATTCGATTACTTTTTCCTCTTCCGGCGCTAATCTGACTTCATATTCCTTTTCATATTTCACAAGGAATTTGTAATAACTTCCCAAACTATTGTTATCAAAAATTCGGAGGACATCCATCTCACCATAATCATCAAAATCTCTTAGTCTTGGAATTCTGCCAAGCTTATTTTTAAGATTGGTATAGTTTTCTTTTATAAGCTTAATATCGCTAAAATTAGCATTATCAACCGCTGCAAAAATACGTTTTCTACTAATCTCGTCGAAATGAATTGTACTTGCACCCGGAATTACTCTACCACCTTCCATCAAGTATCTTCTAATATTGTCCTTGTTATAGCTGCGGTCTCCTGATAATGCAATTGGAATCATAAAGTTGTTTTTGTAATTACCGATAAAATCAAGAATTACTACATATTCCTTTTCTGACGCTTTTCTAAGTCCACGCCCTAACTGCTGAATAAATACAATCGGAGACTGTGTAGGACGAAGCATAATAACTTGATTCACTTCTACAATATCAGTACCTTCAGAAAAGATATCCACAGTAATAATGTAATCCAAATAGTCATCTTCTTCTGACTGTACATCCATTGTCAAACGTTCAATTGCTTCCGCCCTTGTTTCTTCCAAATCAGCACCACTTAAAGCAATTGTCCTTAATCCCTGCTCATTGAACTTCTTAGACAATTCTCTGGCTTCGTCTATTCTGCTACAGAAAATTAATCCTTTTACTCTATCGCCAGAATATCCAAAGTAAGCCGCCTGCTCCATAACATATTTCACACGGTCATCGCTAGTTAAATATCTAAAGTTTTCAAGCTGCTCTTCCTTTGAATTACCCTCGTCAGATATCATCGCCAAATCGGTAATTCCGAAATAATGGAATGGGCATAACAAATCTTCGTCCATCGCTTGCTGTAAACGAATCTCATAAGCAATATTGTGGTCAAAAATTTCATAAATATTGCGTCCTTCTATATTGTCATCACGCTTGTCCGGTGTCGCAGTCATTCCCAGAGTAAACTCCGGCGTGAAGTAATCCATTACTCTTTTATAACTACCAGCACTGGTATGATGCGCCTCATCATAAATGCATGCATCAAAATAATCTCTTGGAAATCTCTCCAAGTTCTCTTGTTTACTTAATGTCTGAACTGTTGCAAACACAAAATCCGCTTCATAATCATGCTTAATTCCGGACACTAAACCGGTCTTGATTCTGCTACCAAATACTCTCTCAAAAGAAGCCTTCGCCTGTTTCGCAATTTGATTTCTATGTACCAAAAACAGAACTCGTTTGAATCCCAGTTCTCTCATCGCAAAGGCAGACGCATATGTTTTTCCTGTACCTGTAGCGGAAATCAGTAATGCCTTGTCTACACCTTTATTTCTTAATTCCAACAAATTATATATAAATGCTCTCTGCATCGAATTAGGTTGCAACCTGTACGCTTCAACTGACGGAAGTGCTTCACTCTTTGCAATCCTTTTCTGCTCTGCAACCATCTTATTAAACAGCTGCTTCTCTTCATATTTTCTTCTATATTCTTCGATAAACTCTGCATAAGGTTTCGTATATTCTGTAGCATTCCAAAGTTTTTCAAATTCAGACAAAACAGAGCTTACCATTTCACCTTTATTGGTAGACACAAGCTTTGTATTCCACTCCATATTTCGTGTCAAAGCATCTTGTGTCAAATTGGAGCTACCAATGATGAAACGATACTCTTCATTCTTTTGGAAAATATATCCCTTGGTATGAAATCCATTTCCTGCACGCTCTGTCTGGTACATACGAAGTTCAATGTTCGAAAGGCTTGCTATTGTATCTAATGCCACTGGATCACTAAAACTAAGATAATCCGTAGTTAAAATTCTCCCCGGCACACCTCTTCGCTCTAATTCCTGCAACGTCTGTAAAAGCGGAGTGATTCCTCCTCTTGTAATAAAAGCAACACTAATTGCAAAACTGTCACATCTGAGCAGTTCGTCTTCAATTGAAGAGAATACTTTCTGACCATTCTTGTTATCATTATAAATAAACTGCGGTCTATATGCTAAATTAGAGTTATA
>JAZUQL010000072.1:0-73338 GCA_045605685.1 Lachnospiraceae bacterium | reverse complement strand
TACATAATTCACACACCAACAGAATGTCAGTATTGCAAGAATTCCCATAATCAATGAAACAATCGACATTGTATTACTCTTAGGAGACGACGCCGTTACCATTCCATAATTTGGTGTTGGCTGGTTATACCCGCCTCCCATCACCGGCTGTTGCATCGGCTGATTGTATCCGCCTCCCATTACCGGTTGCTGCATCGGCTGGTTGTATCCGCCTCCCATTACCGGTTGCTGCATCGGCTGATTGTATCCGCCTTCCATTACCGGCTGTTGCATCGGCTGATTGTATCCGCCTCCCATTACCGGTTGTTGCATCGGCTGATTATATCCGCCTCCCATTACCGGCTGCTGCATCGGCTGGTTGTATCCGCCTCCCATTACCGGCTGCTGCATCGGCTGGTTGTATCCGCCTCCCATTACCGGTTGTTGCATCGGCTGATTATATCCGCCATCCATTACCGGTTGCTGTATTGGCTGTTGTATCGGTTGGCTATATTCCGTACCCATCAAAGATTCCGACTGTGGTGCTTGATTATAGTTCTGCTCTGCTACCTGTTCCGGTTGCACAGACTGTTTTATCTCTTCTCCATTCTGATTCAAAAATCTATTATCATCCATTAGATGTTCCCCTTTCCGTATTAACCATTATTCATTTTATCATATTTAATTATAATTGCAAAACAAAATAAAAATGATAAAATGATATTTAAAGCATAAAAGAAGGAGAGGATGCAATGAGCACACTTAATCTGACACTTTTAACTGATTTATATGAAATGACTATGATGCAGGGCTATTTCAAAAATAACAAACATGATATTGCAGTTTTTGATGCCTTCTATCGCCGCAACCCATGCAATGGCGGATATGCCGTCTTTGCCGGCTTGGAACAAGTCATTGATTACATTGAGAATTTACATTTTGATTCGGATGATATTAACTATCTGAAAAGCCTTCATATATTTGATGAGGACTTTTTAAATTATTTAGAAAGCTTTCATTTTTCCGGCGACATCTATTCTCTTCCGGAAGGCAGTATCATGTTTCCCGGGGAACCTATGTTAAAAGTAGTTGCTCCCATCATGGAAGCACAGCTCATTGAAACCGCAATTTTAAATATTGTAAATCACCAGAGTCTTATTGCAACGAAAGCTGCCCGTGTCTGCTATGCTGCCCAAGGTGATAATGTTATGGAGTTTGGCCTCCGCAGAGCACAAGGACCAGATTCCGGAGTATACGGTGCTCGTGCTGCTGTAATTGGCGGATGTTGTGGAACCTCAAACGTTCTTGCAGGTCAAATGTTTCAAATTCCGGTTCTCGGCACACATGCACACAGCTGGATTATGAGTTTCCCTGACGAATACAGTGCTTTTAAGGCATATGCAAATCTCTATCCGAATTCATGCATGCTTCTGGTTGACACTTACGACACGTTAAATTCCGGGCTTCCAAATGCAATCCGCGTGTTTACGGAGATGCGTGATGCCGGCATTGTTCCGAAAAACTATGGAATACGAATGGATAGCGGAGATTTGGCATATCTATCTAAAAAAGTTCGCAAGATGCTTGACGACGCCGGATTTCATGATGCAGTAATCTCTGCTTCAAATGATTTGGATGAATATCTGATTGAAACTTTAAAAATCCAAGGTTCAACTATTACATCCTGGGGAGTCGGAACCAATCTTATCACCTCTAAGGACAATCCTTCCTTCGGCGGGGTTTACAAATTGGCCGCTCTAAAAGATACAAACGGCAATTTCATCCCTAAAATAAAAGTATCTGAAAACATCGAGAAAGTTACCAATCCGGGCAACAAAACCTTTTATCGTATCTATGATAAACAAACAGGAAAAATCAAAGCGGACTTAATCTGCCTTGTAGAAGAGAAATTCGACACTTCTGCAGATTTAAATTTATTTGATCCGAATGCACCATGGAAAAAAACCAAATTAAAAGGCGGCTCTTACGATATGAAGGAAATGCTGATCCCTGTTATCAAAAATGGGGCCTCTATCTATTCTTCTCCTTCGGTCATGGAGATTCGGCAGTATTGTTCTACTGAAAAAGACACCTTATGGGATGAAACAAAACGTTTTGTTAATCCACAGGAAATACACATCGATTTATCGCAGAAACTATACGATTTAAAAACAAGCTTGTTGAATAAATCCCATCCATAACGAAAACAGCGATTGATTCTTACGAATCAATCGCTATTTTCATTGCGCCATATATTCCGGCATCATTTCCTAACGTTGCTAATTCAAACCGTGTATCTTTACATGGTCTAAATGCTGTTTCTATAAAATACTTCTTCACGGTATTTAATAAAATATCTCCCGCTTTCGATACGCCTCCACCAATTAGAATAATCTCCGGATTTGTCACGCATGCAATATTCGATAATGTTGCACCAAGTGTTTTACAATTCTCTTCTACAACTTCTAATGCCAATTCATCTCCACACTTCGCCTGTTCGAACACATCCTTTGCCGTCAAATTATCCAAACTGCGCAAGGTAGAAGGCTCCGCACTTTTTGCCAATTTGCGTTTCGCCATTCTTACAATTCCCGTTGCAGACGAATATTGTTCCAGGCAACCATATTGCCCACAATTACATGGTTCTATTTCATCTTCATTCACAATAATGTGCCCAATTTCACCTCCGGAACCGTGAAATCCGGCAACGATTTGTCCGGCAACAATTACACCTGCACCTACTCCGGTTCCCAGTGTAATCATAATTGCATCTGTTGTTCCTTGTGCTGCACCTTTCCACATCTCTCCTAATGTCGCAAGATTTGCATCATTTGCTACCTTAACTTTAAGAGCTGTTAGTCTGCTTAATTCTTCAGCGACGTTTTTACGCCCCCAACCCAGATTCACACATCCGTTAACAATTCCATCCGCGGTAACCGGACCCGGAACGCCAATTCCGATTCCACATACCTGTTCTTTCGATATCGATTCCTGCGCCAGACGATTATCAATTGCTTTTGCAACATCCGAAAGAATATGTTCCCCATTCTCTCTTGTGTCTGTTTCTAATTCCCACTTGTCGATTAAATCTCCATTCGCACGGAAAAACCCCATCTTAATTCTGGTCCCGCCAATGTCTACTCCGAATCCATAATTGTTCATTTTCATTTCTTACTCCATCCGTTTTTTACTATATCCATGATATAATATGTTGCATTTAAAGGCAAGCAAACTTCTTGATTTTTAGGCAAAAACAAGAACAAAAGTCATTCCGTCTTCCTCTGTTCTGGCGTATATCTCTCCACCCATTTTATGCATAATTTCCCGACAGATATATAATCCAAGTCCATTTCCATTCCGCCCATGTACATTGCCTCCTCGATAAAAACTCTCAAACAGGTGAGAAAAATCATTCTCTGATACAACTTCTCCACTGTTAAAAATATGGATCAATTGGCAACCTTCTTCTAACGAAAAACGAATTTCTATTTTCCGCCCATCCCCATACTTTATTGCATTCTCTATTATATTTCCGAAAACTTCCAACGCCCTGTGTATATCGCCACGAAGAATTCTATCATCATATTTTTCAATGCTAAAATCAATCTTTCGCAACATGCAGGTTTCCTGATAAGTCGCATATACTTTTTCCATTAAATCCTTTAAATAAAATTCACCCATTTCAATCCGAATATCAAGCAATTCCTCATGTGAGGCTTTCATAATCTCGCGAATATAAGCTTCAATCACTGCAATTTTCTCTTCTATCTGCAGATGCGCTTCCTCTACCTCTTCTGTCGATTCATAGACCTGTTGTTTCAGTGCCTGATTATATAATCCAATCGTTGCGAGTGGTGTTTTGATATCATGCGTCAGAGACAACAATAACAGTTTCCGTTCTTTCAACAACTCTAATTCCCGTTTTTTACTTATATCCAGATAATCTTTTAGTTGGGCCAAACTCCACAGAAAATCACCCAAATAATCCGTATTTTCTGCCTTTAGTTCCACTTTCAGATTCCCTTTTGATAATTCCTCTGAAAACTTTTGCATTCTTGAAAACGGCTTTACAAGTTTTGTTTTCAAATGAAACAGCAATAACAACACACACACTTCGAGCAAAAACAGGGATATCTGCAAAATCACAAGTGCATGTCCATCTGTTTTATCCTCTTTGTAATCCATCCTCAAATATCCGGTTAGTTCCTGTTCTTCATATACTGCACGGATTTCATAATCAAGATTACTATTATTATTATTATAAAAGAACTCGATTTTCTCTGTATCTGTTTCCTGAACCGGCAAAAAAGTAACTTCCTGTACATAAGTATAATCTGATAGTTCAAAATCAGGGTCTTCCCATGCAGCAAGAATACGATTCATCTCGACCCGATGTTGTTTGCCTCTTTCGTATTCTAACCTTGTCAGACATAACCCGCTTACAAAGGCTAAAAGTATATAAAACAGAATCGATACAAGAATCAAATAATTATACTTCTTCATAACGGTATCCAACTCCCCAAATAGTCTTCAAATAACGTGGTTCTTTCGGATTGTCTTCAATTTTATCCCGGAGGCGCTTGATGTGCACCGTAAGCGTCTGCGGTTCACTAAAACTATCCACTCCCCAGATTTCATTAAAGATGTAATCTTTGTTTAGGGTTTTCCCGCGGTTTCGAATCAAAAGCTCCAATAATTCGTATTCTTTTACATTCAACTCCAGTTGCTCATCATTTTTCAATACTATTCTTGCATCGAAATCGATTTTAATGATGCCGGCATGTAAAATACTTTCGCTTTCAGATTCCGTATATGCACGTTGGAACAACGCATTTATCTTAGCCAGTAGAATATCCGGATCTACCGGCTTTTCCATATAATCATCGGCTCCCAATTCGAATCCATGTAATTTGTCTTCTTTTCCGACTCTTGCGCTTAAGATAAGAATTGGAATATTTTTGTTTTGACGAACTTTCCGACATACAGCGAATCCATCCATCTGTGGCAATGTAATATCCAAAAGCAAGAGACGAACTTCTTCCTTTTCCATATAATCAAACGCTTCTTCTGCAGAAGATACGATGTGCGTTTGATATCCTTCCTTTTTTATAAATAAAGCAAGCAAATTCGCCAAATCCTGTTGATCTTCCACAATTAAAATATCTGCCATAATCCCCTCTTTTACCAGCCTAATTTCATTAGCCAGTCACTTATTTCTTTCTCTCTTGTTCTTGCATCCTGTTTTTGATATTTTCCCAGAACAAATTCGTCACGGATATCACCATCTTCAATATAAAGAATTCTCTCACAACGGGATGCCACTTTGATGTCATGCGTTACAATCATCATTGTTGTCCCCTCTTCGTTTAGCTTATTCAATTCTTCCATCACTTCTACCGAGGATTGTTTGTTAAGCGAACCGGTTGGTTCGTCTGCAAAAATGATCTTTGGTTCATTAATCATACTTCGCGCAATACAAGCCCGTTGCAACTGTCCCCCTGAAACTTCCCGGATGTCATTGTCCGCCACTTCATTAATGTCCAGTTTTGACATAAGTTTTTTTGCACGTTCCTTAATTTGTTCCCGATTTATAGATTTACCGGCAGCCTGATATGCCGGTAATATTATATTATCATAAACGGAAAGATTTTTAAGCATCTGCATTTGTTGAAACACAAATCCCATTTCTTTCAATCGCATATTACTCATTTCTTTTTCGGATAATTCTGTCAGGTTCCTTCCAAAGAACTCTATCGTTCCTGCTGTTGCCTCATCCATTCCGCTGATTGTGTACAAAAGCGTACTCTTGCCGGAACCGGACGGTCCCATAACAGCGATCATCTCTCCTTCTGATATGGTAAGATTCACATTCCGAAGCACATTATTCTGACGCTTGTTTACAATATATGTTTTACATAAATTTGTTGCAGTTAATACGTTCATTGTTCTCTCCTATTCCACATTAATCATGTCTTTTGTTGTAATCTTAGAAACACTTCCGGTAGCCCATATTGTTGCCAGAATAATTCCAAACAACAACACGAACGGATAAATAAAATATGATTTCAAAACATCTACCTGAATCTGCACTTCTGCACCCATAATTCCAAAAAGCGGTTCTAAGATGATTTGGTTGCTTATAACAGAAATTGGAATTGATATAATCATGGATGCAATTACAACCCAAATCATTCTTAACACAATCCAAAGCCTTATACTTGTATTTGCAAAGCCAATACTTTTCAACATTGCAATCTGACTTTTTTCTCTGACGATAAATAGTTTTGTCATAAATACACAGACCAACATAATTAGTGCACATAGCAAAATTGTCATAGGCAACTGCATATCTTCCATCGTGCCTTTGATAGAGCCAACCTGATCCGATACAATCTCATCCGATGTCATCCAAGAATACTGTGGCAACTTCTCATCCAATATTTCCTTTAATTCCTCTTCTTCCATATTCTCATCCATATCTACCATAATGACCCAGTTATAAAGCATTACTTCATCCGACAAATCTGCGCTTTCTGACAACCGAACCCCTCTTCCCATCTGGAAATAGTCTGTATAAGAACCGGATATAATAAACTCTTCTTTTTCTCCTGATATCGTCGTTGTGACGGTATCTCCGATATTTAAATCATATTCTTCCATTACCTTCTTTGAAAAAGACACCTCATTGGCAAGCTTTGGTACATCCCCTTCTTCTACTGTCAAATAGTCAGAATGAGCTCCCACCGGATGTGCAGTTACCCACTTGACCACATCGCCATTATGTTCCCATCTTAGATAATAATACGCAATACTGCTTACTTCGGCGGTATAACCGACCTGCTTCAAATCCGCTTTTAGCTTATCCATTTCAGCCTGCAAATCGGATTCATATCTATTCCCCACCATTGTGGATTTTATATAAATATCCGCACTTGTATCTATACATAGTTTTTGCGTCATTTCTTCACTATTCATCGTTGTGGTTGTATTCACCGGAATTGTTATCAAAATAAAACTAACAACAAAACTAAATAGCAAAGTTAAGTATCTTTTCTTATTACATATTACATCATTTAATGCAAGAAACGGTATTGTCCGCATAGACTTTCTTCTATACAGATAAAGCCCTCTGCGTTTCTGGTAGCGTTCTCCATTTTCACCACTTCTCATGGCAGTCACAGCGGATAGTCGTCTCATCTTCGCTGTAAACAAAAAACACATTAACACTACAAACCCCACAATAACTATACCACAAACAACATGAATCCATAGCCCGCCGGATGAGTCGCCTGATACTATATTTTGAGCCATACTGTCGATCATCAGTTTTCCGACCGGAATGCTTCCAATAATACCGATGACTGCACCTGCCAAGACGATTGATATGTACTTTATCAAATAAATCTTTTGAATCGTCCAATCGCGCATTCCGATTGCCTTCATGATTCCAATTTCCTGATAATTTTCTTCCAATGTAAATACAATGGAAAAACGTAATACCAATAAAGATATAATAATCAAACACAGACTAACAACAACAAACAATCCGGCAACAATCATGTCATATATATACAAATATGGTATAAATGCTTTCTCAAATGCACTAATCAATCCCGTAAAATTCTGTTGCTCCAATGAATTTGCTGTTTCTTTCAAATCCGTACTATTAATATAAAAAGCGTACTCTCTGGTATTATCCGAATTTACAACCATTCGGTTATAATCTTCTTCCGTAAAAATCAATCTGCTTACACTAAAATTATTATTCCCGTATAAAATATCTTTACAAGAGACAATCGTGTAAGAATATGTTTCTCCTTCAAAAATAAATTCGAGCGTTTCTCCTTCTTTCAGGTTATGTTGCTTCATAACTTCTTTTGAGATTGCCACTTCTCCATGTTTCAGATGCAATTCATTTCCATTCTCATCCAATGCCTTTGCATGAACTCCACCTTGTTTATTCAAAAAAATTAATAATTTCTCATCTGCAAACGATAAATCTGAAGCAGAAATTTCACATAGTTCTTCATACGAATATTCGTATACTTCATTCTGGCTATCCAGCCATTCTATCACTTTTTCCTTATCATGACCGTATACCAATAGCGTGAAATCCGACGCATTTGATACTTCCATAAAATAATTCAATCCATTTACCGTCATCATGATATTATGCACACTACTTGCCAAAAACAGTGTGCATAACATGACAAAGACAAGTAAAATAAGATTTGTACTTTTCCTTTTTCTTAAATCATTTTTAATTATTTGAAACCACATATTGATACATCCTTTGCTTCTTGATGATGTCATTATAATCTTTGAATTATTAAAAAATCCTTAAAAAATGCAACTTATTGACTTGATTCCAGAATCCATTATAATACATATAAAAGAACAAGTAAGAGGATTTTTTTATGTGTATCGTATATCTTTCACATTTTGCACCAACTTCCAAATCAAAACACCAAACAGAACATGCTGCCGGATTACAATTACTTTCCCATGCTCTGTTTGATTATGCCAACCTTACAATCACACCGGAAGAGTTACAGTCATCTTTGAAGACAGGAGCACATGGGAAACCATATCTGGCATCACATGAAGACCTTGCTTTTAATATCAGTCACTGCTCCGATATTGTTGCCTGTGCAATCGGTCATTCTCCTATCGGTGTTGACGTTGAAGAAATTCGTAATTTCCCTGAAACCATCTTGCGCAGAGTATTAACCGAAGAAGAAAAGGTTTTCTTACATCAGATGAGTTCCGATTCCCAATCCCGCAACGAATGGTTTTATCGTCTGTGGACATTAAAAGAAAGCCGGATCAAGCATTCCGGAATGGGGCTTGCCATGGAACTTACTTCGTTTTCTTTCTCATACAATCTTGATATAAAACCATATGAAATCTCCTGTTCTGATAAAGGTCTTTCCTTTTTCCAGGAAATAATTGAAGGACAATATGTACTGTCACTCTGTTCCAATCATTCCGTTTCTAACGTAAAAGTTATTCACCACTCTATATGAGATTTCACATATTACATAAAAAAGGAAAAACACTCTAACGAATTAGAATGTTTTTCCTTTTTGTTATAATAAAGTATTTTATTCGAAATCAAATCCATCCCAGTTTGGCTTTCCTGAGTATGTTTTTACTTCTTCAACTCCGGAAAGAACACGAATTGCTCCGGATGCCATCGCTTCCATCTCAAATTCGCCAGGATATGCACTGATTGGTGCAATCCAGCCACAAGCTTCTTTAATCTGAGCTACAAGGCCTTCATTATAAACCATTCCACCACCAAGCAGAATTCCGTCTACTTTTCCATGAAGTACTGCCGCCATAGAGCCGATGCATTTGTTAATCTGGTAAATCATAGTATCCCAAACCATTTTTGCATAAGCATCTCCGGCTTCTGCCCTATTGCTTACTTCTAATGCATCAGATGTTCCAAGGTGACTTACAAGACCACCGGTTCTTGTACATACGCTCTTTACTTCTTTTAAGTCTTTGCCATTCGCATAACGAAGTAAGTCTGCTACTGCAACAGAACCGCTTCTGGTTGGAGCCATCGGTCCTTCACCGCCAACGATATCAAAACCGTCAACCATTTTTCCGTTTCTGTGTGCAGATACGGAAATTCCGCCACCGATATGACAAACAACATAGTTCTGCTCTTCGTACTTCTTACCCTGAGACTCTGCATGACGAATTGCAGTCTCTTTTAAATTCAATGCATGTAAATGCACTGTTCTATGTACCCCTTTGATACCTGTCATACGAGCCAAATCCTGAATCTCGCAAACATCAGGTGGGTTAACAACAAATGCCGGACAGTTATACTCTTTTGCAAATTCATTTGCAAGCTGTGGTCCTAATTGTGCCGGATGTTGTACTCCATTCGCTCCGCGTCTTGCATGATCAAGAACGGTTTCATCGATGGTATAAGTACCACCATCCATAGCCATTAATCCGCCACCGCGTCCAACACATGCATCAATTCCATCTAAAGATACATTATTCTCTGCAAGAAGATTCAAGATTGTCTCTTTTCTGTATGGCATCTGCGCAGAGATTCCGTCAAACTCATCCAGTTTGTTTGCATCGTGAGATACATTCTTTGAAAAAAGAACAGTATCCCCTTCGATTAAAGCAATCTTAGTTGATGTAGAACCCGGGTTAATTGTAAAAATCTTATAATTCTTCATAGCTGTTACGTCCCTCCAAAATCAATTATTGTTTCTTGCTTCCGGCAGCACGTACAGCGGAAATAACTACGTTTCCTTTAATCTCAGAAACTGGTGCCCCTCTTGAGCAGTCACAAACGACTTTGTTGAATCCTTGGAGCATTGGTCCATAAGCATCTGCTTTACCAAACTGCTGAATTAATTTTACAGCAACATTACCAACGTTTAGATCCGGCCAGATTACTACATTTGCTTTTCCGGCTACTTTGCTTTCACGTTTTACTTTCTTCTCTGCAACTGCAGGAACGATTGCTGCATCCAATTGGAATTCCCCATCAATCGCAAGATCCGGACGTTGCTCATTTGCAATTTTCAAAGCTTCTGTCACTTTGTCTACCAATTCGCCTTGTCCGCTTCCAAGTGTAGAATAGCAAACCATTGCACATCTTGGTTCCCAATCAAGTAAAGCAGAAACGGTATCACATGCAGAAATCGCAATACTTGCTAACTGTTCTGAATTCGGATTCGTGCAAACTGCACTATCACCGATTGCCAGTAATGATCCTTCGCTTCCTTCATACCCCGGAATATCACAAAGACCGATACTTGAGATTGTGCTGATGCCCGGTTTTAAACCGATAATCATCTGTCCTGCCAATAATACATCACCTGTTGTATAATCAATACCGGCGAATGTAACATCCGCTTCATCTACCGCCTGCATTACCATTGCATAGTAAAGCGGATCCTGCATACGACGTGCTAATGCCTTTTCTTTTAACAAAGTCTCCGGCAATGCAACGTATTTTGCAATCAGTTCGTTTTTGTATGTTTCTTCATTGATATCTACAATTGTAAATACGTCTACGTCATATCCTCTTTCTGTTGCGGTTGCTTTGATTTCTTCTGCGTTACCAACTAATACAGGAACAATGTAACCATCTTTTCCTGTCTCATAAGCCGCCTGCATCATTTTCTCATTCAAAGCTTCCGGAAATGCAACCTTCTGAGGATTGAGTTTTGCTTTTTCAAAAATTTGATCAAGTACACTCATTCCATATACCTCTCTTATAATTCTTCTTCGATAAGATCAATTAAATCTCCAACTGTTGCACAAGCACTAGCATCTGCAAGCATTAAAGCTACATCAAGTTCATTTTCGATTTCTGATACTAAAGCTACCATCTGTACAGATGCTCCAGCAAGATCTTCTTTGAAAGTGCTTTCTGTCGTTACTTCACTTGCATCCTTTTTGTATGCCATTGCTACCATTTCAATTACCTGTGCTTCTAATTCCTGTCTTTCCATTTTGTTATCTCCTTTTTGTAATTACTAAATTTTATATTAGATAGTTGAATGAACAACTATTCCTGACAAATTATTCTTCATCTAAGTCAAACACTACTGTTTTAACACCGATTTCTCTGTCAACAATTGCTGCGTGGCAATTCAGCGGAAGTTTTGCAGTTAATTCTTCTCTGTTCTTCTTGCTGATTCCACGGATGACTGCATTTAATTTTGAGCCTTCTTCCAACTCTACTTCGCCATATGCGAATTTGCCTAATTTCTTATATTCCGGTTTCGAAGAAAGTGCTGCAGGAAGTACGATAGAATGTACTTTTGCTTTTCCGCTAATCTCATACCATTCTGTTTCATAGCAGCCACATGCATTACATGCATATACCGGTGGGAATTCCACATTGCTGCATTTTGGGCATTTACGTCCTAAGATTTTACCTTCTTCAAGGCCTTCATAATATGTCTGTACTACTTTTTCTAATTTTATAGCCATGATTATCTCCTCCTATTCCATTGTGCGTAAGATTACTGCTGCTACATTCTGTGCACCGCCGTAACCACGAAGCATTGCTGTTTTTGGAAGTTTCTTAACCTGACGTTCTTCACATTCGCCACGCATCTGTTTACAAGCTTCGTAAACATCTGCAAGACCGGAAGCTGCATGCGCATGTCCGAAAGAAGTTCTTCCTCCATTGGTGTTAATTGGTCTGTCACCGTCATACGCGGTACGACCTTCACAAATGTATTTCCAGCCTTCGCCATATGGAAGGTAACCTGCAATCTCAGCTGAAACAAGGTGAGAAGTAATAATGAAGTCATTTGCATAGAAGATATCGATATCTTCTCCGGTTAATCCGGTTGCTTCATAAGCCTGACGTACAGCTTCTTCTGTTGCACGCACTTCGAAGTGAGGTGTTGTTGCTTCGCAAGCCGCACTTCCTACTGCAAGTACTTCAATTGGTTTATGTTTCAAATTCGGAGCAATCTGAGGAATCATCTCAGTTGCACATACGATACATGCCGCTGCTCCGTCACATTTTAATTCCAAACCACCTGCGCGAAGGAAATCTCCCATTCTAGGATTATATGGAGAATTCATGTACTCATCTAATGTCATGCCTGCTTCTTCTGCAATGGATTCATATGTTCTTCTCTCAATTGCAAGTGGGTTCACAGATGCATTACGTCTGTTGTTTACACACATTGCATTAATGGTGTTATTCATATCTTCTGCTGTGATTCCACGGGTACGTACGTACCATTCTGCAGCATCATCATAGATTAATTCCTGTCCGGCCATTAACTGTCTGGTATAGGTACGATCATATAACCAGGAGGTTGTCTTTAGGAATTTCTCCATGGTCATCTTCTCACGTTTGTAAGGATGTTTTGGTGTTTCAACATTATCAGCCGGGAATGGTGTACTGTCACCAAACTCTACTGCTCCTGTTAAGACACAGTTATATTTACCGGATGCAACTGCGTTCACCGCCTGCTCAATTGCAAGATATCCGGTACAGCATGCTTCTGAGTGATGAATCGATCCTTTTCCTTTCATTCCGAACCAGTTCGCAATCTGAACGTTCGGGGTTAAATAGTTTGATCCATTTAATGTGCTTGCACATCCGTGGAAGTAATAATCTACATTCTGTGGATTAACGCCTGCGTCTTCCATCGCTTTAAGCGCAGCATATCCAAACATCTCTCCTTCTGTTAAACCATCTGTCTCCGGATTGTCAACAGTATACATAAATGGTGTACAGCCGACACCGATAATAGAAACGCTTCTATTATACTTGCCTAACTTTGTCTGATTCATTATAATAAATCCTCCCTTTCATTGGTTTCATTCTCGAAAATCTCGTGTAATTTCTCTCTTTTCTCAACCTTTTTGATTATAACACATCACCCGAATAAAATGCAATGTTTTATACGTTCAAATACAGTAAAATAGAGTCGGAATTCATATTCCAACTCTATTTTGGTGTGCTTGATAGATAACCATATTCTGATTATCCGATATAAAAATTAAGAAAGATAATTATGAAGATTTCAATAAATTAATTTGTAATCACATTTTCTGTCTCTTTGTCGAAAACATGAATTCTTTCAGCATCCATAGCAAGACGGATGGTGTCTCCCATTCTTGCCTGACAATGAGAATCTACTCTTGCCGTCATGTTCGTTCCATGAATGTTATAATACAATAATGCTTCTGCACCCAACAACTCATAGTTGTTCAGTTTTACTTCGAAGCCTTCGTCCAAACCTGCTTCGCGAAGGTTTTCCGGACGGATACCAAGAACTACGGTCTTTCCAATATATCCTTGTTCTTTTAAAATTGTAGATTTTTCCTGTGGAAGGGTAATGGAAACATCTCCAAAAACAAGATCTACCAATTCACCATTTTCTCTACACTCACAATCTACAAAATTCATCTGCGGAGAACCGATAAATCCTGCCACAAATAAATTGCATGGATAATTGTATAATTTCTGCGGTGTGTCAACCTGCTGTACTACACCGTCTTTCATTACAACAATTCTTGTACCCAGAGTCATAGCTTCTGTCTGGTCATGTGTTACATAGATAATTGTTGCTCCTAGTCTCTGATGTAATGCTGCAATTTCTGTTCTCATTTGAACTCTAAGCTTGGCATCTAAGTTCGATAACGGTTCATCCATAAGGAATACTTTCGGTTCACGCACGATTGCTCTTCCCATGGCAACACGTTGTCTTTGTCCTCCTGAAAGGGCTTTTGGTTTTCTTTTCAGAAGTTTTTCCAAATCTAATATTTTAGCTGCTTCCATTACTTTTTCACGAATAATGGCTTTTGGAACTTTACGCAGTTTCAATCCAAATGCCATGTTATCGTATACCGTCATATGTGGATACAATGCATAATTCTGGAATACCATTGCGATATCTCTATCTTTTGGTTCTACATTATTTACACATTTATCATCGATATACAATTCTCCATCTGTTATGTCTTCTAATCCGGCAATCATACGGAGTGTTGTAGATTTTCCACATCCTGATGGTCCTACAAAGATAATAAATTCTTTGTCTTCTACTTCAAGATTAAAGTTTTTTACTGCTTCAAATCCGTTCGGATATTTTTTTCCAATGTTACGAAATGACAAACTTGCCATAATATAACCTCCTAAATCTGTTTTTATAAATCTGACACCATAACAACACCATAGTTACAAGGTAGTACAAAAGATACTTTTTGCATTTTAGCATCCCGTTCCAAAACATTCGGCTTTGTTATTTCTCCCGTTAGGGTATCCCAAAGTTCAATGTCTTCTGCCGCAGATACTTCCACCGTAACTTCCCGTGGTTTGTCGTCATAATTTACAAAAAAAGTATTTCTTCTGCCATCTTTTTGATATCTTATAAATCTAATTCCATAGATGTTTTCGTTCGTATGTACATATGGGTCAATCAAACCATCTTCATATAATACATATGAATTATGATTATTATAATCTCCTGTCAGGATTCTGACAGGCTGTTTTAAAACTTCTTTCAATCCGGAACACAATGCTTTTTCTTCATCTGTTGCCGGAATGAAAACGACATTGTCCGTCTGTTCCAATTCCATTCTCAGCTTTTCAAACTCTTGCTGACAATCTCTTTCCATAGCGTATTTTGGTAACTCACCTAATACAAATACAGAACCTGTATTACGTGCGAATTCGGCTATCGTTCTCATTGCTTCAATTGAGATTACTTTTGTCCACGGTAATACTAATGTCTGAAACTTCTGAGCATTCTTTTTATTTTGAATTTGATTTGAAACCACTTCAAAATTCTCCATGGCATCTTTATGCAATAATTCAAAATCCAAATTCTCACACTGCAGATATTGTAATAATTTCTGCATTTTTATATCCAGTTCATGTGCTTCTTTGCCTTCTATCTTTGGTCCTTTTTCATATCCATGTTTGTAATACTGATTTCCAATATAATCCATCCAGAATGTTTCAACCGGATAATAAACCAAAACATCATTCTCCGGCGTTCCGCCTGTCAATGCATAATGCAGACGTCTTACCAGGTCATTTCCATGGCTCATTTTATCCCAATGTTTCCATTGGAAAAATTGAGATGGTGGCCAATCATTCTTTCTTGTATCTCTTGTCGAATAGAAAAATCCATGATTGATAATACTTTGCATTCCTTGTTGATACATCCATGAAATAATACGGATATATTCTTCGAATGTCATATCCCATCCACATCCTGCAAACACTTCTACCGCTGTCTTTTCAACACCGTAGCTTCGTGCCGCAGATGATGTGAACTTTATGTTTAAGCTTCCGATTCCTTTTCCCAAATGATCTGCTCCTGCAATATCTAAGCACTTCATCTGGCGCATGAAATCGCCGCTATACCTCACTTGTGCCCCTAAGGTTTCTTCTCCTAATAAATGTGCAAACAGTTTAATATCATGTTCATGACACCATTTTTGAATCCGGCCAAAGAAGTTCTCCTGAAAAAGTGTTGCAACCATTTCGAAATAATCACAACGATAGAATCCTGCTTCTTCTCCCGGCAAAATCAGTTCAAAAACATGCGGAAGGAAATCATACCCTTTCCGTTTCTCAAACTCTTTTGCAAAATCTTTTGACCAAGGAAAAGCATTTGCCATTCTGGTCTCGTCATTAAAGACTGCACGTATCGTATTCCCGAATTCCTCTTTACACTTTCCATAATAAACATCGTATGTTGATGCAATAAACTGATCTGTTACATCTGCATCTAAATAGTTCACGCATCCTGCTCCCCAGCTGTCATAAGAATCCACTCTAACCTGTACCATGTACAAAGTGCAATCCTCTTCTGCCAGAAAGTCTAATGATACACTAAACATACTGCTTTTGACATATGGTTCCAATGAAAGGAAAACATTGTTTTGTTTATCAAAAATCCGAACATTTAACGCATAATTCTTAATTTCTTCCCAGTGCTTGTTTGCAATCGGACGTCCCCCAACATCCTCAAGCTGACACCGGAATATCTCTCCTGCTTTTAATTCGATTGTTTGAAACCACAGATACTGCTCACGATTATTCTCATCCTTTGTAATCGTTTTATTGCAGGTACCTGCCGGCCAATCCATCTCATCATAAAGCCACATTATCTCGTTATGCTCTTTTTTGTAATCAACTACCGTTTGGAATTTTTCAAACCAATCCTCATCCAAATACCCGCCGATATAACCGTCCCCACCGTTTAATCGTGCATGTGGTATTGTACTTTTAATTCCGGTATTCGTTTTTAGTTGTAATTGACGAACCAGTTCGTCATTTTCCAATTTATCATTCCAAAACCACAATGGGTTTTGTGCTTCATCCAAACTGCTTTCCTGCTTTGGATTTGTCCATATATCCTTTTTCATATCCTCTAACCTTTTACCGCTCCGGCTGCTACACCGTTAATAAAATGTTTCTGTAATGCAATGAATATAATTACCAGTGGAATTACACACAATACACATGCTGCAAATAATACATTCCACTGTGCCGGATTTTCTCTATCTCCCAAGAAACGCATCATTGCTACCGGCAAAGGTTTTTCTTCCTGTGTTTTGGTAAATATCATTGGGAAGAAATAATCATTCCAAATCCACATTCCCTGCGTAATAATAACTGATATTGTTGCAGGTTTTAAAAGTGGAAATACAACTCTTACATATCTAGTAATCAGACCTGCTCCATCCAAATAAGCCGCTTCTTCAATTTCCTTTGGAACCGTTTTCATAAATCCTGCATATAGGAAAGTCGAAAACGGAAGACTACAGGTAATAAACATAATCATTGGTGTGAATCTCGAATTTGAGATTCCTAATTTTGATATTGTCTGTGCAACCGGTACAATAACCATCTGTGATGGAATAACTAATCCTGCAATAAAGAAATAATACAATCCTTTACTCCATTTGGATGTAATTCTTGCAATTGGGTACGAAGCCATGGATGCAATAATTACAATCACAATAACAGATCCGGCTGTAGTAACTGCACTATTGAGCAAATGCATCGGATAATTCATCTTTTCATACGCGGCCTTATAACTATCCAGCGTAAATTCCGAAAACAAAACAAGTGGCGATACCATGTTATCAACCGAACGAAGCGAACTTGAAAACACGATAACCAATGGTGCAATAATTACAATACAAAATATAATAAGTGCGATATATAATAGTAAAATTTTAGGTGTAAATTTTACTTTTTTTTCTACTTCACGGTATTTCTTTTCCCTTCTCATTACAATTCCACCTCCCGCTTATTTAATATTCCAAGCATTATAATTGTAATGAATATAATAACAAGGAATGACATAACAGCCAAGGCACTACCTTTACCCATTCTCATATCTGTAAATGCTATCTTATAAATCGTAAACATTAATGTGTTTGTTGATTTTCCAGGTCCGCCATTTGTCATAATAAATGAATAGTCAAATGCTTTTAATCCGTTAATCACATTTAAAATCACATTAATTGTTATTGTTGATGATATTAAAGGTAATTTTACCTTCTGGAACAATTGCCATTCCGTACATCCATCAATTCTTCCTGCTTCCAGTAAACTCTCATCTACCGTTTGTAAGCCGGCAAGATAGATAATCATAGTTGTTCCAAACCCCTTCCAAATATCAATTGCTGCAATCGCATAGATTGAGGTTTTGTAATTTCCCAGCAAATTCAGACTGGAACCATCGATTCCTACCGCATCCATTATTGTAGCAATCATACCATTTCCCGGTGCAAATACATAAGACCAGATGAAACCTACAACGATCGCACTAAATAATGCCGGCAAGTAAGAACATGTTCTAAAAATTGCTTTTCCTCTCAACTTTACATTGAGCGCCATCGCAACTGCCAATCCGAGTATATTGGTTCCTACAACAACCACTATTGCATATTTTAAGGTGTTTACAATTGAATTTTTTAATGTTCCCTCTTCAAATAATCGGATATAATTCTTAAATTTTACAAAATCATAATTAGGATTAATTCCATTAAAGTTAGTAAAGCTATAAAAAAATAATTGGATTATCGGAAATACCCAGAACACCAAGAATAACACCAAAGCCGGAAGAATGAAAAAGTACATCCTCTTCGGAAATACCAGCGTATTTGCACTTACTTTTTTTCTATGCTGTTTCATACTTTTCGTTTCCTTTCTAATCCTTGCAAAAGTAAAGCCCCAAAAGTGCCTTTACGGTACCCCTGGGGCATTTTTACTAAAAAAATTATTCTTCTTCTGACAATTCTTCGAATTTGTCTTGCATACCTTCTGTGATATCGTCAACCGTTGTTCCCTGGCCTCCAATATATTCACTTAAAAGTGCTTCCATTTCGTTTTCAACACCTGCTGGCCAAGCCTGGTTTGCCCAGTAGAATACTTTTCCTTCATCATACAATGGCATGAATGCATCATAGATTGGGTCAATTGAATCATATCCATATCCATAGGTAGGAATGATTCTTCCGCTGTCTACGTAAGCTTTGTACATTTCTGATTCACCATCATAAAGCATTTCAAGAATTTTCTTACATTCTTCTTTGTGCTCTGATTTAGAGTAAATTGCAGGACCTGCTCCAGCTGCCATAGCTGCGTATGTTTCACCATTTGCTGCTGGCAATGGGAAGTATCCACGTTCGAAGTCTACAGCACCTTTTTCTGTAACAGCTGCATAGTTGAATGATCCGTCAAAGATCATAGCTGCATTTCCATCTCTGAACTCTGTATGAGCCTGATCTGCACCAAGACCTAATGAGTTAGAATTGATATATCCTTTGTCATAAAGTTCTGTGTACATTTCTAATACAGTGTCCCATCTGTCTGAATCTGTGAAAGATGTATCTCCACTTCTTAAACCTTCATCAAACTCTGCATCTTTTGCATATACCTCGTTACAAGCAATCTGATATAAACCAAACTGCATTACGTACATGTCTTTGTCACCCATAACGATTGGCTGAACACCATTGTCTTTTAAAGTAGCACAAACATTAAGGAATTCATCCCATGTTGTAGGAACTGCTAAGTTGTACTGTGCAAAAACATCTTTGTTATAGTATGTTCCAAGCATTGTTACACCACTTGCGATACCATAAACTTCACCGTCATATGTGAAAGATTTTGCTCCAACCGGATTCTTCTTAACCGCTTCCATATCTGTTAATGGCTCTAAGTATCCAGCTTCAGCTAATGTAATTACAGCATTTGAACCAGCATACATTGGCTGTACAAGAATAATGTCAGGGCATTCGCCTGATGCTAATTTTGTTTTTAATGATGTGTAATACTGATCATCCGGAATCTTTTCAACCTCAAGTTTAAGATCCGGGAAATTCTTCTCAACTAATTTAGGTAATACAGTAGTTTCAAAGTCGTCGTCTGTTACGGACCCCGAATACATCATTGTAATAACGGTTCTTCCATCATCATCTTTGCCACTGCCAGAACATCCGGTCATAGATAATAATGAAAGTGCCATAGCGCCTGTCATGATTAAGGCACCAAGTTTTTTCAACTTAATCATTTTTTCTCCTCCCAATTATTGAAAATAATTTTTACAATTGTTATATTATCATAATAAAGGTATACTTTTGTTACAAAATGAAGTATACTTTTGTTACACATTATTCTATCACTATAATGAGGTCAATTTATGAAACTACGATCTAAATTTTTTATAATTTTTTTCCTCCTTTCAACGATTCCGGTTCTCATCATTACCGTTGTTGTATACGATTATTACTCTACATTTAATGAACAACGTATGCAGGAAATGCATGACCGAATCTTTGATAGTGCAACAGAAGAGGCAAACGAATCCATCGCTGATTTAAAACATACTTTTGAAATGCTGGATTCCTATGGTGGTTCCGATGTCTCTATCATTGAAGACCTAAAAAAATACGCGGAAGAAGGAACCTACTCCTATCTGGATATCTATCATAGTAATAAACAGATACGGTTGCTTGCCCAGAATCTTATTTTATCATCGGAACACCTCAATGGCATTTTTATCTTCACACCTTCCGGCGTCACACTCGGGTATGGTCAGAATCTTGATGTCAAACCAAACTACAATCCCAAAGAGGATTATTGGTATACGGCAACACTCCAACAAAAAGGTGGCATCTATACGACAGGCATTGATACTAAAGATTTTCTTCTTACAAAGCAGGAATCTCTTTCTTTCTCACGAGCAATCTATGACGTATATACACACGAGTTTTTGGGAGTCATTCTGGTTGACTACTCACCTACTTTTTTTAACATTGAACGAATCAACCCATTAAGTGATACCGTTCATGTTTCAATCGAAACGGATTACGGTGAAATCTTATATTCGAATGAATCCACACTCGCCGAACCACTGCCGGAAGATATTTCATTACTTGAAACGCATGAAACTAGTTTAAATATGAAGGGATTGGTTTTAAAAACAGCCGCAAATCCTACATTGCTTTACCAAAATTTTACCATGGTGAAAAGTGTAATCATATTGCTTGCAATTTTATACGTGATTTTGTTTGTTGTAATTTCAATGTTATTATCACACTCCCTGACCACACCAATTGCACTGCTATGTAAAAAAATGGCACATCATAAGCTACATACCTATGCAACGGAAGAAAAATATTTACGGCGTTCCGATGAAATTGGCACTTTATACAATGAATACAACTCTATGCTGGATGAACAGTCCACTTATATAAAAAATGAATACCAAAACAAACTGATTACATTGGATTCCCAAATGAAATCACTGGAATCACAAATTAATTCTCATTTCTTATACAATACGTTAGAGTCAGTCAACTCGCTAGCTGAATTACATGGTGTAGACAGTATTTCCCAGATATCAATTGCGCTCGGAAATATGTTGCGTTATTCTATCAAAGCTAAAAGTGAGTTGGTATGCCTCTCCGAAGAAATGGCAAATGTTTGGGATTATGTAGCCATTCAACAAATACGTTTTGAAGACAAATTCACGCTACATCTAAACATCCCGGAAGAGATGTATTCTCTAAAAGTATTAAAACTAATCTTCCAGCCTATTGTTGAAAATGCATTACTGCATGGACTACTTCACACTTCAAAAGGCGGAACCATATCGATTCATGGTTCCTATGATAAGAATTTTCTATATTTTGATATTTCTGACAATGGTTCCGGCATGGATGAAGAACAACTGTTATCCATCCAGAATGCATTAAAAGAAAAACCTCATTTCAAAGAACTTGGAAAACGATCTACACAAAGTATTGGTCTTAGTAACATTAACAGCCGAATCGAGCTCTATTACGGCTCCGGTTACGGTTTACAGATCACCAGCGAACTACATCAAGGTACAACAGTCTCTATTAAAGTTCCTAACATTACATAAGGAGAACATTTATGTATACTTATTTATTAGTGGATGACGAAGCCTTAACCCGAAAAGGCACAATTAAAAAATTAGAACACCTTTCGGATAAAATTTGTCTCGTTGCAGAAGCCGAAAACGGTGCAGATGCACTGGAAAAAATCAAAACATATGATCCGGATATTATTATAACGGATATGAATATGCCCATTATGGATGGTTCCCAATTACTTTCCGTCCTTTCCAGCGAATACCCAAACAAACAGGTACTCGTAATCAGCAGTTATAAAGATTTCGATTACATGCACCAGGCAATTAAGGCAAATGCAATTGATTATATCTTAAAACCCTTTAGCAGAGAAGATATTGAGAAATGCATTCTTCGTGCAATCGAACAAATCGAAAGCAACTCCATGATGGAACAACAGATTATGTCCATAAATACACAAAAAGAAGCCGCACAATATGAATATGATGTTCAAATTCTTCGAAATCTGTTACTTGGATTTGATTCAGATTCGGCGACTTTAACCTCACAAAAGTTGCGTTTTATCAATCAGACTCATAATCACATTCTAATTACCATTCATTCGAATGAGGAACTGGATGCAAATGACATTAATGCATTTCTAAACGAAAATGGGTTTGGAGACCTTGCAGTATTTCTTCAGAATAAAGCAACTCCACATCTTGGTTTTTTGATTTTGTTCGTCTTAAAAGATGTAACCATTCATGAGAAGAATTTCTGCAAACAGATTATTCAAAACATGATTTATCGATATGAAGGAGAATTAGATTCACTGTCCTTTGGCGTCAGCCAATTACATGAAGATATTAACCAGCTTCATACCGCATATAAAGAAACTGTTTTAGCATTAAACCAAAAGAAAATCTCAGATAATTTTGTATTTTTCTTCCATGATGAATCGCCGGAAGAGAATGAAAAGATCTATTGGGAGAAACGCGAGGAGTTTTTATTCCGATTGGAAGTCGGAATGCACGAAGAGATTTCCTCTCTACTGGATGAATTATTTGCGATTTTTATCAATGCAGACTGTAAAATCTCAACGATTAAATATTACTATCTGCAGCTTTCAAAACTGGCACAGGAGATTCTGTCCGAGTATGTACAGGAAGTCAGTGCTGACTATTCTTCCCTTAGCATTAAAAACATCCTAAACACGCTTTTTACAGTAGATGAATTAAAAGAATATTATCTGCGATTCTTCTCTAATATGGCTGCGCTATTAAAAGATTGCACAATCTATGCAGACAACGACACAGTCGATAAGGTATGTATCTATACTCAGAAAAACTACAGAAATAATCTATCTTTGGAATTTATTTCATCTCTGTTATACATGAACAGGAGCTATTTAAGCCGTATCTTTAAAGCAAAAGTCGGAGAGAATTATGTAGATTATCTCAATAATATTCGAATCGAACACGCGAAAGAATTGCTAACCCAGACAGATAAAAAAATGTATTCCATTGCAAAAGCGGTCGGTTATGATAATGTTAAATATTTCTTCCGCGTATTTAAGAAGAAAGTCGGATGTACTCCGGAACAATATAGAAAAAGTCAATAAGATAGGAACCCCGATTGGGGTTCCTAATTTTATGTATGTTTGACTCATTCAAGGTTAGAACCTATGGCCACCGCCACCGCCACTGAATCCTCCGCCGCCACCGAATCCGCCGCCACCGAATCCGCCGCCGCGACTTCTGCCACCTGATCCCGAGCTACTTGAAACATATACTTTTCGGCTATCATACAGTCGTTCACGGGGTTCATATATTCGCACCTGGTTGTACATACCTTTTTGAAGTTCTTTTATTTTTGTTGTTCTCTTCCTACTAGTTGCAATCACAAGAAAGAAATTAATTAATAAAGCCATAACAAGCGCCAGAAGATAATTGCTCGTATATTTCATTGGTTGGGCAATACGTCCCCCCTCCAATACAGTATATACCTGTTCATACGCCAATGAGGCGCATTTGTAATATTGACCTTTTGACGCATAGGTATAGACATTATCCGTAATCGTATAAGCATAATCTTCTGCAATATATTCATAAATATTTCCTCGAGAATAAATGTAGATTTCTCGATATTCCATATCAATCACAAAAACAATTCCGTTACCGGAATATCCAAAACAAGAATTCATGACATTCTCTGCATATCCGGCCGTACTAAGATTTGGATTATCATTCACACTTACAAACAAAACGTCACCATATTCTGTAATAGGCAGCATTTCTTTTAAAAGATTTTCCTCCTCCGTTTCCGATAACAAGTTTGCCTCATCTACAATAACTGCCTCATAGTCTCCGGATAATCCTTTTCTTTGTCGGTATGACAGCTCTCCCGACTCTATATTCTGTTTAATCTGTTCTTGTTCTGTTTCCTGATTATATTCAGAAGCATAGGCAACATCCATGCCAAAAATAAATACTATACATAATACCGAACTTAATATTATTTTACGCACGATCATCCCCTCCCTTTTTATCAAATTGTGGCAAACGCTTCGACGATAAGATATTATATTGAACTATAATTGCACGAATCATTCCAAATATAACCAGCAAACAAGCAATCGCCGCACCATAATAGTAAAGATCTGACACCACTTTTGACCATGTAATAAAACACACAATCACAGATACTATAATCGACGCAACAAATCCACCGAGTCCAACCTTTTTAGGAACTTTTTTAATCTTCAAAATTCCTATCAGACTTGTAATTTCAGCAATTAGCAAACAAATTGTCGTGCATACATCTGCCAAATAGACATTCTTCTTTAATCTACCCCAGTCTCCACACAACCATAAGGCAAAATATATACCTACAAAAATAACTACTACTATGAATTTCTTGTTCTTAAATATTTTCTTGATTTTTCGAGGGACTTCACGTTTTTTTCGAATTTCTTCTCCATTTTTCCACTGTAGTCCCCAGTCATCTTCATTATTTTCTTTTTTTGCAATTTTTATCGTCTCCACGCAAGCGATAATAACTGCAAACATAAGAAAAAAACCTATAACTCGCAATAATGTAATTGGTACAACAGTAAAAAACGGATTTAACAATAAAAAAATAGGAATAGACAATAAAAAAGAAAATAATAAATATTTTTTGATGTCTGCAGGAAAATTCACCGCAACTCTTCCACTCTGTCCATTTACTGTAATATAGGTGATTCGGTCTCCGTTTTTATATGACATAAACCAAACCGGAAACATAGACAAATCCACAGCCTCCGTAACCGTATTTAAATCAAACTCTGTTAATTCGTCAAACTCGCATTGACTAAATGTTTTTTGGATATACTTATTACTTATACCGGTTATCGTTTTTGTAGCCTCATCGCGATAAATATCTACCGGAACATCGGGCGAGTCCGCATAAAATCCGCTAAAATATGAAGGTGTAAATACTTGCATGTCTTTTACATCAAAAGGCGCAACCGCTCGACTAATATCATCTGAAAACGAAGAAGAAGCATCATATGACAACCCTTTATAATGCGCGTCCAGATGTCCTTCTAAACGATAATAGTCCGTTATCAAATAATTCCCTCGTTTATAAGAGTGAACTCCGTTAATCTTTAATTTATTTTGTTGTGTGATGTATAAACTCCAATACGGCATATAAATTCCGCGGAAACTGTCAATGAATTTTACATCTTTAAACGCTTTCGGCGCAAAGATTGCCCGCTTTGTAGCTTTGGCATAAGCATTCTTACAATCATCCTTCGACAATTTGAAAGGAATGATATATTTCGGCCGTTTTTCGTTACTGATTCTACTATACAATACCGTTGAGGATCCGCAAAAACTACAAAATTCCGCAACCGAAGTATCCGTACTTTGTATCTCTCCCCCACATTGTGGACACGTGAAAATGGTTATTTCAAAAAACTGTTCTTCCCTGGCATCTTTAACTTTATTCTCATACGAATACGGATCTGCATGCGTGTCGCAAAACCCGCAGACCAGTTCTTGATCCTTAATGCTAAACTTCATCTGCCCGCCACAATTTCTACATTCAAACATCTGGCGCCCCCCTCTTTTGTATCATAATCTATTTATATCATTCTTAATTCTTTTTTTCAAACCCTTCATTCATCCAGCCGTACTGTAGTCAATCGAAAAAGGCATCAGAATTATCTGATGCCTTAGGCTTAGGTTAGAAGCTGTGGCCGCCGCCACCGCCTCCGCCGCCTCCACCACCGCCGCCTCCGCCGCCACCGCCGGAGCTTGAGCTCTGTGGAGAATATGTTCTCGTCTGATGCGAGAATTTTGTATAGGAATCTTTGATAACCGCATTACTGAATATTCCCGGTAACAGTTCATTCAGTTGCGCCTTTTTCTTTCTGCAGGTTACGACTATGACAATGAAATTAATCAACAATGCAATTGCAATTGCAAGGAAAAAGTTACTTGCGTATTTCATCGGCTGTGCAATACGACCGCCGTCCAATACTGTATAAATCTGTTCGTATGATTTGGACGCACAAGTGTAATATTGCTTGTTTGTCGCATAGGTATAAGTATTGTCCGTAATGGTATATGCGTAATCTTCTGTGATATATTTATAAATCTCGCCTTTTGAGTAAATGTAGATTTCGCGATATTCCATATCAATCATGAATACGATACCGCTTCCATTATTACCAAAATATTGGTTTGCAATACTCTTACAATATCCTTCTGTGCTAGTTCCCGGATTATCGGATACACTCATGAATACAACATCACCATATTCCGTAATTGGCAACATATCATCTAAGAGTCTGGACTCCTCTGCTTCTGAGAGCAAATCTGCCTTATCCATTACAATCGCTTCATATCCTGTATCCGAATTTTGTTCCTTTTTTTCTGTAGTGGCTGCCATATCTTGCTCACTGTTTTTTGTGGCAGCTGTTTCGTTAGACAATTCTAGGCCAAAGGCAACATCCGTACGAAACAGAACAAGCATGGATATCAAACAACATAGTAATATCTTACGCACGATTGTCACCTCCTTGTTTATCAAACTGTGGCAAACGGCGGGTTGACAAAATATTGTATTGATGGATAATTCCATAAATCATCCAAAAAACAACAATCAAACACAACAATGCCGTTCCATAATAATAATAATCCGCTACCGGTTTTATCAAATAAACAACCATCGCAATCACGGAAACTACGATTGCAGCGATAAATCCACCTAATCCTTTTTTCTCAGGAACCTTTTTCATCTTTGGGATTCCGGCAATTGTCGCGGCAAAAATTGATATCATAGAAACAATAATACCTATCGACTGTGAACTCATCCCACCTACCAGTGCGAATGCCGTTGGCAGAAGGAATATTATTAAAATCACCCATCCGATTACTTTTGTTGTTGTTGTTTTTGTTTTTCGTTTCTTTTTTTTCGGTGCCTGTGCTTGAGGTTGCACTGTTTCTTGTTTTTTTCTGAACAAATATCCTCGGTCATATTCCATATCTTCTCTTTGAGTAATCTTTTTTACCTCAACATTGGATACGATAACCATAATCAGTAATAATATAAGAATTATGTTCAACAAACTAGTCGGTAGCACGGTAAAAAACAGATTGAGCAACAAGAAAATCGGCAACGCTAGAACCAGCGAGCATAGGGCGTACTTCTTAATATCAACCGGAAGGTCCGCCACAACCTTACCATTCTGTCCGTTTACCGTAGCATAGGTCACACGATTTCCATTTCGATAAGACATAAACCATACCGGAAACATGGACAAATCTGCTGCCTGCGTTACCGTATTTAGTTCCTCTCTCTCAACACCCGGAATGGTAAATCCCCGATATGTATTTTTTATACACTCATAAGTTGCATCTGATGCAGATTCTTCTGCATCTCTTCGATACACCTCCGGTGATACATCTGCCAAATCCGCATAATACCCGCTCAAATACGCAGGTGTAAACGCCTTCATTCCTTTCACATCGAATGGTGCAACCGCTTCGCTGATTTCATCTGCAAAACTAGACGAGGCATCGTAAGATAATCCCTTATAATATGCATCCAGATAACCGCCTAAGTTATAATGATCTGTATAGACATAATCCCCTCGACGATAGGTTTGGGTTCCGTTCAGACTCAGGCTTCCCTGTTGCGTAATATGAAATGCCCAATATGGCATATAAATTCCACGGAAACTATCAATAAATTTTGTATCTTTGATTTCTTTTGGTGCAAAAAAGGCACGTTTTACATACTTTGAATATGCCTGCTTGCAATCCTCCTTCGACAGTTTAAACGGAATAATATATTTCGGTCGTTTTTCATTTTGAATTCGGTTATAGAGAACTGTTGATCCACCGCAAAAACTACAAAATCCGGCAATTGCATTGTCTGTACTTAAGATCTCTCCGCCACACTGCGGACAGGTAAAGATGGTAACCTGATATGAGTCTTTTTCTTCGACGGCATCTTTTTCTTTCCCTTCGTATGAATACGGATCTTCGTGCGCATTACAGTATTCACAGACCAATTGTTGATCCGTAGCACTAAACTTCATCTCTGCGCCACAATTCCTACATTCAAACATATGACTCCTCCTTTTCTCTTTTGTATACTCATATTTATATCACTTTATGACACAATTTTCAAATCTTGCGCCTATATTTTAGACAAAATCCATACAAAAAAGGCCTTGTTCAGTCTAATCTGAACAAGACCTGTAACGTCCGTGATCCGATACCTTATTCTTTTCCATTCCAGCAATAAGTACATAATTGACATGGTGAAATGCCAATCGACTCGAGCATATCATCCAAACGATGATAGCGAAGAGATGTAAAATTCAATTCTTTACGGATTTCTTCTACCATCTCTTTGTAATTCTGGCTATCCGGGTTCGCATAATCTTCCAGTAACTTTTTATCACATTCGCCTTCTCTTTTCGCAATGATGCGACGGGCAATTAAATCCATCTCTGATGTTGAACGTGAGAAGTTCAAATATTTACAGCCAAACATAATCGGAGGACAGGCCGGTCTGATGTGAACCTCTTTTGCTCCACTTGTATACAAAAACTCCGTTGTCTCACGCAACTGTGTACCGCGAACAATCGAATCGTCTATCAACAACAAATTCTTATCTTTAATTAATTGTTGTACCGGTAGCAATTTCATCTTCGCAATCATATTGCGTTGTTCCTGATTGCCCGGCATGAAAGATCTCGGCCACGTTGGTGTATATTTTATAAATGGTCTTGCAAAAGGAATTCTTGATTCGTTCGAATACCCTACTGCATGTGCAATTCCGGAATCCGGAACCCCGGCTACACAATCCGGTGTTACATCATCTCTTTTTGCCAAGAGTCTTCCACATTCGTAACGCATTTTCTCAACGTTAACGCCCTCATAGCAAGAGGTTGGATAACCGTAGTATACCCATAGGAATGAGCATATTTTCATTTCTTTCTTAGGTTCGCTAAGTGTTTCCACGCCCTCCGGCGTCATCAATACAATTTCTGCCGGTCCTAATTCTTTATAATGTTCATATCCCAAATTTAAATATGCAAAACTTTCAAAAGATGCACAATAAGCACCATCCTTCTTACCAATGATAACAGGAGTACGACCCATGCGATCTCTCGAAGCATAGATTCCATTCTGAGTCAGTATAAGAACTGTCATTGACCCTTGCACTTTCTCTTGTACATGACGTAGTCCTTCGACAATGCTATCCTTCTGATTCACTAATGCCGCAACGATTTCTGTCGGATTAATCGTTCCACCACTCATCTCCAGAAAATGAGTATGTCCAAATTCAAAACACTCTCTTACTAAATCATCTATATTATTAATCTTACCGACCGTAGTAATTCCAAAACTTCCAAGGTGCGAATTCACCAGTAAAGGCTGTGGTTCAAAATCCGAAATACATCCAATTCCCAAATTCCCTTCCAGTTCTTCTACATCGCGTTCAAACTTGGTTCGAAACGGAGAATTCTGGATATTATGAATTGCACGTTCAAATCCATCCTTCCCATATACTGCCATTCCTGCTCTTCTTGTACCTAAATGAGAATGATAATCTGTTCCAAAAAACAAATCTAACACACAAGATTCCTTAGATGCAACTGCAAAAAATCCGCCCATATCCGGCCTCCAATCTGTCAAATGATTCAAAATAATACTTGTCTATCATAATACATGAAATTTACATCGTCAATTAGTTCTTCTCATAACATTTTTCGTTTTTTTACGGCATTTTTTTACAAATTGCACATGAAAGAACTAATTAAAGCCAACGACTTTCTGAGACAAACGATACGCGGCAATTGAAATCTTTCTTCCGTATTTCCCCGGAAGATTCATGGTCTGTCCCATGATACCGCGTCTCATTCGATGGAAGAGGCGAATATCTTTCTCCTTAATATACTTCCATAACTGACGTTTTTTCTCCAGATTCTCCTGCGTTCCGGAGCGAATCAACATAACGGTGGAAACAATAGTTATAATCTCAAGATAATTAAACATGTATTTCCTACACTGCAGATTCGGTATTTTCCATAAGTCGTATTCGTTCAACATAATCTTGTTCACTTTAAGCTGTTGATCAATTCTGCGAATCATAACAGATTCGTTTACCGATTGATCATCTCGTCCGATATAATAACGATAAAAGTTCACGTCCATATAGTACATTTTATTCACAAACGGAAGCGGTTGATATACATATATATTATCTACATAAAAGGTATGCTTCGGCAGTCTCATTTTGCATTCCTTCAATAAGTTCGTCCGATAAACAACGGAGTGCATCAAAATATAATGTCCTTTGTGGAAATGCTTAATATCCTTCCATGTAAAAATCTGATCTACCGGAAATCCCTTTTGCCGCATTACTTTCTTATTCTTAACGCCCACTTTCTCATAGACATAATTGGCTAAGAACATGTCCACCATTTCATTATCGCGAACCAGTTTCTTTAGTTGCGATAGAATTGCTTTGTATGCACTTGCATCCACCCAATCGTCGCTATCGACCACTTTAAAATAAATACCCTCTGCATGTTTCAATCCGGTATTTACTGCCTCGCCGTGACCGCCGTTCTCCTGATGAATTGCACGCACAATATTCGGGTATTTAGCTGCATATTCATCTGCTATCTCAGCAGTTCTATCTTTCGAACCATCATCTACGATAATGATTTCAATATCTTCTCCTCCCGGAAGAATCGATTCGATACACTTGGACATGTATTCCTCCGAGTTATAGCATGGAATCGCAAATGTCAATAATTTCATCTGCTTTTCCTCCCTTTCGTTCACATTTTTTCTTTTTTCATTATACACCTTTTGTGATTTTAGTCGATAAAAAGTTCTAATTATGAACATTTTTTCATTTTTGTTCATATTTTGTTTACAACTTTATCACAAACTCAACATATGGGTGTCATAATTAATAATTATACTAATATATGTAAGTAAGAATTAATGATTTTCTTCTTCATATAAATCTTTTTCATATTATGACCGGTACATTTTGTACCGGTTTCCTCATTTTATAGGGACTTATTCTATTCCCTGTTTTCCTATTTTTAAGTTGATATACTCGACATAAGCAAGAAATGCACTTGGGATTGCGTAATCCCTTTCTACTTCCTCTATATTTAGAACAATCCATTCTCCTTTTTGTATCCTTTTTTCAAACTCCATATCCTCTACCTGTATCAAATAACCTTTCATATGCCATTCTACATGAGAAAATATATGTTTTGCATCCGGAAGTTTTGTTACTCTCAGAGGGTTTAATCCATGTTCCTCTACATAAGAAATCGCTTGTGCTTTTGACAAATATCCTTTTGTATTCGGCAATTCGTACAGACCTGCCAACAAACCGCTGTTCTTCCTTTTTGCAATCACGACTTCATCCCCGGTACGAATCACAAACACCGTTAGATTTTCTTTCTTCCTTGCTTTGAGTTTGGTTTTATGCGGAATCACATCCCAATTCCCCTCTTTCTGCACCACACACATTTGCTTTAATGGGCATTTCTCACATAATGGTGCACCATTCGGAATGCATACGGTTGCTCCAAGTTCCATGAGAGACTGATTAAACACTCCCGGAATTAATGTTTTGCTTTCTGTCATCAACTGAGCCAACTGTTCTTCCAACTTCTTCTTGGTTCCGGCTTTTGCAATGTCTGACGTATCTCCGGTAATTCTGGCAAGCACGCGAAGAACATTCCCGTCTACGGCCGGTGCCGGCAGTGAAAACGCAATGGATGCAATGGCCCCGGCTGTGTAACTTCCGATTCCTTTTAACTTCATGATATCTTCATAATTATGCGGAAATTCGCCATCCCACTCTTCTAATATCTGATTCGCAGCTATCTTCATATTACGAACCCGATTATAATATCCCAAGCCTTCCCATAACTTTAACAACCGTTCTTCGTTACAGTAGGCAAGTGCACGAATATCCGGCAACTGTTGTAGAAAGCGTTCAAAATACGGTATAACAGCTTCGACTCGCGTCTGCTGGAGCATAATCTCTGATACCCACACGCGATAAGGTGTAACCGTTTCTCTCCACGGAAGTTTCCTTGCATTCTGTTTGAACCAATCCTGCAATGGTTCTACAATTATTGATAAATCTACCTTAGACATTCTACTCTCTCCTAATCTGCCTTTCCCTTTTATACTACCATAGAAAAAATTTTTATGGTAGACCTCCTGCATTGACAATTTTTTGACAAAATGATACCATAAAACTACAATTTGTCGTAAATACAGGAGGATTTTCTACATGAGTGAATTTAAGAATCTACAATTAGATGTTTCTGATGAAATTGCTATTCTTTCAATTTCAAGACCGGCAGCTTTGAATGCTCTAAACAGTGAAACTTTAGATGAATTAAACACATGTTTAACTCAGATTGAAGCAAGAGATGATGTAAAAGTTGTAATCCTTACCGGTGGACCTGATAAAAAAGGCAATGAATTCAAATCTTTTGTTGCAGGTGCTGATATTTCCGAAATGGTTAATTTCACAGCTCCAGAGGCACGTGCTTTTGGTATCAAAGCATCCGATCCGTTTTTCAAACTAACCAATATGCGTCAGGTTACCATTGCAGCTGTTAATGGTTTTGCCCTGGGTGGTGGTTGTGAAATCGCTATGGCATGTGATATCCGTATTGCTTCAGACAACGCAATCTTCGGACAGCCGGAATGCGGGCTTGGTATTATTCCGGGATTTGGCGGAACACAAAGACTTGCCCGTTTAGTAGGCATGGGACGTGCAAAGGAACTCATCTTTACTTGTGATAACATTGATGCAAACGAAGCTTATCGTATCGGTTTAGTTAATAAAGTAGTTGCAAAAGAAGAGCTGATGGCTACTGCAAAAGCGATGGCATCTAAAATCATTTCCAAAGGAAGTTATGCTGTTTCTGTTGCAAAAGCTGCCATTAACAATGGTTATGATATGGATATCCGAAATGCAGTTGAAATGGAAGCAAACCTCTTTGGTGTTGTCAACGATACCAATGATAAAAAAGAAGGTATGGGTGCTTTCTTAGAGAAAAGAGCTGCCAACTTAACAGATTTCTAGAAAATAAGGGCTAAACACATTGATGTGTTTAGCCCTTCTCTTATTTATTTAATTCATTCCATTCACCGTTTTATATTTCCATAGCATTTCTGCATGATTTTGTTCTTCAACCTGAATATCTGCTAATAATTTGCGCACATCCGAGTCTCCAAAAACAAAGACATCTGAATTATATTCTCCCGATACTAACTTCTCAGTTCCGATACAATCTGTCACCAAGAAACAATCTGATTTCTTATCCTCCGAATTGGTCATAGAATCATAGGTTCCTTTTGGCTGATAATTCTTTCCTGCCGTATCATTACAATCACATGCAGGCACCTTTCCTGTTAACACCTGAGATAAGGAATCATAGTGACGTTGTTCATCTTTTTCCAAACGTCCGAATAATTCTTTTAATACCGGGTCTTTTGCCTGTTCTCCATAGCGTTTGTACTTTTCAATACAAGACTTCTCCTGCGTCTGCAAATCAGTAATTGTGGTCATCTCTTTTTCTGTTAATACCATTTGTATTACCTCGTTTCTTAATTTCTATAATGGTATTATGCGGGAATCATTGGAATTCTATACATATATTTCTTATTAGATTCCAATTCTGTTAGGGAAAAGAAGCACAAGTAAGTTTAGCAAAAACGGTTCGACAAATACAAGCAGGATCAGTACCAAAACCTTTTCCATAATTATTGATTGGTTATAATCACCACCCAATGCCACAAACGAGGCTATTTCCGTTAGAACTCGGGCCGCAAATACAGCTATTCCATTTATTGCAACAAATTGGCCCAACCTGCCGATTTGAAATCTTTTAATCTCTGATTTTGGGATTGGTAAATATTTTAGTCTATGATAGATACTTTCATTTCTTCTGGCATATATTTGATATCGATAATTATAAAGATATAAATATGGTGCCAGAAACCCAAATCCCATAGCAAATGGAATTACCTCTAGCGTATATTCGCTTATAAGTAATACGCTTATTAGGAAAAAAAACTCTAAAAAACCTACCCCTATTAAAAATACCACTCTAAATATGTCTTTTGATAATAATTCTTTATAAAAATAATTCAATTGTTTCTGTCTCTTCATTTAAATTCTCCCGATATGAAATCATTCTACCCTTTTCCATTACTCCAATATAGTCTATCTTCCGTTCAATATCCGCCTGGTTATGTGTACTCATGAGCACGGATGCCTTTTCATCCATAATCAAAGTTTGCAACATATGAAAGAGTTCCTTTCGAAATATCGGATCCATCCCCACTGTCGCATCATCTAACAAATACAAAACCGAATGATGTGCAATTGCAAAAGCCATTTGGAATTTTAACCGTTCTCCGCGTGACATTCCACCTATCATCTTATCTTTCTGCAATCTCATTTGTATCAGCGAATGTTCAAAAAGTTCCATATCCCATTCCTCATAAAAGGGGCCCAATATCCGGGCATTTTGAATCGCTGATAATCTTTCAAAAAATAAGTTTTCTTCTGATACATACCCTATTTTATTTTTAAGAAAGATGTCATCGGAGAGAATATCTACTCCATCCAGCATTATCTGCCCTGTATATTTTTTGTGCGGATTTAAAATATAGTCAAAAAGTGTTGTCTTACCGGCACCATTTCTCCCTATTAGTCCCATTATATATCCGGCCGGCAGTGAAAAATGAACATCTTCCAACCGAAACTTCTTTGATATTCCCGTTACATGCGAAAACTCTAATAACATTTTCCTTCCCCCCTTATTTATCCTGATACAGGGTTTTGGCCATATCTATAAAATCCTGACATGACAACCCTGCGCCCTTTGCTTCCATAATCACTTCCAACAGTCGTTTTTCGACAGTTACAAGTAGTTTTTCCCGGAGATAATCCGTATTATATTCACAAACATAGAAACCTTTACCGGCAACAGAACGAATTAACCCCTCCTTTTCCAACTCCTCATATGCCCTCTTGGTTGTAATAACGCTTACCTGAAGTTCTGTTGCCAATACTCGAATTGATGGCAACGCTTCTCCTGCTTTCAATTCATTTGTTACAATTGCATTTTTCAGTTGATTTACAATTTGTTCGTAAATCGCAAGTGTACCTTGTGGCTGTAAAATAATCTTCATAATGACTACCTCTTATATTACTATTCAAAAAGAAAACTCGTATTTAGAAATTAAAGAAATAACTCTGTTCCAATAATACAATACACCGATTACCGCAATAATTTGCGGTATCATCATAATAAGTGCAAATGCCCAAAACCCTATTAATCGATAAATAAGCTCCCATGCAATAACTGCACACAGTGATAGATAACTAAATATAGCTGCTACTATGCAAAATACTGTAAATCCCGTTATTCTATATTTTCGAATTAGTTTTATTTCCGGTCTCCCATTATAACCTGTTGGAATTATCATAAGATTGTCAATTAACACTAGTATAAAATAAGATATCATCTCTACAACAACCATCTCACCTGGGATTTTTCTAATATAAAAAACCAAACCAAGCGTAAGCATTCCCAAAACCGAGGTTACCATGATTCTTATCAAGAATAAAGTGCACATATAACGCATGCGTTCTCTTTTTCCCATTGGACACAAATACATAAGTTTTGGAATCTTTCGAGTGCGTCCATTCGAAAAAAACGCTATCAGTAAAAACAAAACTGCAAACCCCGGTTCCCATATCACAAAACATAATGCTACGCCGAGCCACTCCATCATATTCTTTGGTCGAATCTTCCGTAGTGAACTACAATAATCACTCCATACTTTTGCTACCATATTTCCTCCTTTTCGATATAAAATAGAGTAAATCTTCAATCGTCGGTATTGTTACTGCTAATTGTTCGAATATCATCTGTTTATCATAATGAACCAACGCCCTTGCTCCGTACTCCGATTCTTCCACATAAATCAGAAGTTCCCTCGGAATACAGTTGATATCTTGTATATTTCCTGAAATCATCCGATGTTGTGAACGAATGGTTTCAATATCAGAATACAGAAGAACTCTTCCTTGTTCCAAATATAAAATATAATCTGCGATTCGATCCAATTCTTCTGTCAGATGGGATGAGATTATTACGGTATGCTCTCCGTCAGCAACAAAATCCTTTAATATACTTAGGAACTCCTTACGGAATTCCGGGTCAAAATTGCCGGTAGGTTCATCTAGGAATAACCATTTCGGATTATGTGCTAGTGCAAAAGCCAATTGAAACTTTAACTCCTCCCCTTTTGACAGGTTCTTATACTTAATATTTTCATCCAGGTGAAATTTCTTCAAATAGTGATGTAACACTTTCGCATCGTAATTCTCATAATACTTCCCATAAAAAGACGCATTCTTTTGTAGAGTCTGTTCCCTTTCAAATAATCGCTCCTGCAAAACAACCCCTATCTTTTGTCGAATTTCTTTCTCTGATTCTGCATATGATTTCTCATCCATACGAATGATACCTATATCAGGTTCGTATAATCCTAATATCAGATGTAATAATGTTGTTTTACCTGCCCCGTTTTCCCCTATTAATCCTATTATATAGCCGTCCGGAATTGCTATATTAATGTGTTGCATGCAAAATCCACCAATTTGCTTCTTCTCACATTCAACTTGTATCATAACTAATCTCCCTTCTGTATATTTGTATATATACATATATACAGTACAATTACAGTATTGTCAACAGATAAATTCAAAAAAGAGATAATTACCTTGTAATTATCTCTTCTTAATATTCACTATCGATTAATTTTTTGGAATTAATTTCTCTTTGCCACCCATATATGGTTGTAGTGCCTTTGGAATATTAATGGAACCGTCTGCATTCAAGTTATTCTCTAGGAATGCAATTAACATACGAGGCGGTGCAACAACCGTGTTATTCAATGTGTGTGCAAAATATTTCTTACCGTCTGATGATTTCACGCGAATCTTCAAACGCCTTGCTTGTGCGTCTCCAAGATTTGAGCAACTTCCCACTTCAAAATACTTCTTCTGTCGTGGCGACCACGCTTCTACGTCACATGATTTTACTTTCAAGTCCGCCAAATCGCCGGAGCAACATTCTAATGTACGTACCGGGATGTCTAAACTACGGAACAAATCAACCGTGTTCTGCCACATTTTATCGTACCATTCTTTGGAATCCTCCGGTTTACATACAACAATCATCTCCTGTTTCTCAAACTGATGGATACGATATACACCACGTTCCTCAATTCCATGTGCACCTTTTTCCTTACGGAAGCATGGTGAATAACTTGTCATGGTGTATGGAAGCTTCTCTTCTTCGTTAATGGTATCTATAAATTTTCCAATCATAGAATGCTCTGACGTTCCAATTAGATAGAGGTCTTCCCCTTCAATCTTATACATCATGGCATCCATTTCTTCAAAACTCATAACACCCGTCACAACATTAGAGCGAATCATAAATGGTGGTACGCAGTAAGTAAATCCACGATCAATCATAAAATCTCTTGCATATGAGATAACAGAGGAATGAATCCTTGCAATGTCGCCCATCAGATAATAGAAACCATTCCCGGCAACCTTGCCTGCCGCATCCAAATCAATTCCGTCAAATCGTTCCATAATCTCAGTATGATAAGGAACTTCAAAATCCGGAACGACCGGTTCTCCGTATTTCTCAATCTCTACATTACAACTATCATCTTTTCCGATTGGAACCGAATCGTCTATGATATTCGGAATCACCATCATGATGTTCGTAACTTTTTCATTTAATTCTTTCTCCTGTGCTTCCAACTCGGCAAGACGTGCAGCATTTGCACTTACTTGTGCCTTCACCGCTTCCGCTTCTTCTTTCTTACCTTGTCCCATCAAAGCACCAATCTCTTTGGAGAGTTTGTTTCTGCTTGCACGAAGTTCATCTGCCTCTGACTGTGTCGCTCTGGCTTTCGCATCAAGTTCAATCACTTCATCAACAAGTGGTAATTTATGCTCCTGAAACTTCTTCTTGATATTCTCTTTTACAACATCAGGATTCTCTCTTAAAAACTTTAAATCTATCATAGTTCCTCCAAGTTCTGCTTATTCTTTTGCTATTGTACCCTTTTGCACGAAAAAAATCAATCATACACATTTTAAAAAAGGAGCAAATCTGTCTGTTATGAGATTTGCTCCTTCTACGCTACTAGTTAAATTGCTGTAATGGGTATTTCTCAGTCAATTCTTTTACAATTGCTTTCGCATCTTCAATTGCTGATTCTCCATTCTTAATTAACATTGCAATTGCTTCTGCAACTTTATCGAAATCTTCCTCTTTTAATCCACGAGAAGTTGCAGCCGGTGTACCAAGACGAATTCCGCTAGTTACAAATGGCTTCTGAGGATCATTTGGAATTGTATTCTTATTCGCTGTAATATGTGCCATATCCAAAAGTTTCTCTACTTCTTTACCGGTCAAACCATAGTTTGTAAGATCTACAAGCATCAAATGATTATCTGTTCCGCCTGATACAATCTTAATACCTCTGTTTAATAAACCGGAGCAAAGAGCCTGTGAATTCTTAATAATCTGCTGCTGATATTCTTTGAATTCCGGTTGAAGTGCTTCCTGGAAGCAAACTGCCTTCGCTGCTATCACATGCATAAGCGGTCCACCCTGAATACCCGGGAAGATAGCTTTGTTAAAGTTATACTTGTCTGCCGCTTCCTGATTACAAAGAATCATACCACCACGAGGTCCACGTAATGTCTTATGTGTTGTCGTTGTTACAACATCTGCATACGGGAACGGACTTGGATGAAGACCGGCTGCTACAAGTCCTGCAATATGAGCCATATCAACCATTAATACAGCTCCACATGCATCTGCAATCTCTCTAAATTTCTTGAAATCAATTGTTCTTGCATATGCAGACGCACCTGCAATAATCATCTTAGGTTTGCATTCCATTGCAATCTGCATGACATTATCATAATCAATTACACCATCGTCATTCACACCATATGGAACAATGTTGAAATATGTTCCGGAGAAATTAACCGGAGAACCATGTGTTAAGTGTCCGCCGTGATCTAAGTTCATTCCCATGACTGTATCACCCGGTTTTAAAATAGCAAACTGTACAGCCATGTTCGCCTGTGCTCCTGAATGCGGCTGAACGTTAGCATAATCACATCCAAATAACTGTTTCGCACGCTCTCTTGCCAAGTCTTCCACAACGTCTACACATTCACATCCACCGTAATATCTCTTACCCGGATATCCTTCTGCATATTTATTGGTTAAAATACTTCCCATAGTTGACATAACTGCAGGGCTAACCCAGTTCTCTGAAGCAATTAATTCAATATGACTGTTCTGTCTTTCAAATTCATCCGTAATAGCTCCTGCAACTTCAGGATCTACTACCTTAATATCATCTAATGTATACATGTAATTCTCCTTTTACTCTATTGTATTTCGTTGACGATTAGTTATATTATAGTCAAGATATTAGGACTTTTCAACCAATATTTATAAGTTTAAAATGATTAAAATTGCCAATCCGACTTGCAATAACAATATCAAAGGCATTCCGATTACAAAATACCAGTGTTTTGTCTTATGACGAAATATGCGCATACCCAGGATGCTGCCGACACTTCCGCCAATCGCACATACCAGAAACAGTACTTTCTCCGGAATTCTCCACTTCTGTTGTTTTGCTTTCTGCTTGTCAATTCCCATAATAATAAATCCGACCAGATTCATGAGAACCAAATATACTATGATAAGTGTAGTCATATCATTATCCTTTCATAAATAAAAACAAATGTGGGGAATCGAGCCATAGAAACTCGTCTCCCCATCACTTGATACCCTTTTTTATTGCTTTGAAATCAGTTTATCTTTTCCGAAACGCAATTTCATCACATACCACAACTGTGTAGCAATGAAAACAGATGAATAGGTTCCTGCGATAATACCAACCATGAGTGGTAATGCAAATTCTCTAATCGATGTAACACCTAAGATATATAACAGCAATACCATGATAAATGTTGTAACGGACGTATTAATTGTTCTTGACAATGTCTGTGTTAAGGACTTATTTACAATCTCTTTTAAGTCATCCGGAGTCTGAACTTTAATACCTTTCATATTCTCACGAATTCGGTCAAAGATAACAATCGTGTCATTAATAGAATATCCGACTATTGTAAGCATACAAGCAATCAATGTTCCGCCTGCTGAAATTCTAATCAATGCATACGCAGCCAAAACAATCAGAACATCATGTAATAATGCAATAATAGAACTTGTTGCAAATCTAAGATCCTTGAAACGAATCCAGATGTAGATAAGCATACAGATACATGCTACAATTACAGCTCCAATTGCATCTTTTTTCATTTCAGAACTAATGGTTGAACTAATACTCTGGTTCTCAATCGTACTTTCATCCACTCCGAATTCTTCTACAAGAAGATCTGCAAGTTCCTGACGTTCGTCCAGGGTTAATGTTCTTGTTTTTAACACAATATCTGTTGTACCGTCAACTGTTGTTGCCTGAATATTACCATCTCCGGTAATTTTTTCAACGGATGGCACAATTTCATCTTCGATTTCTTCAATGGTATATTCCTTGCCAAAATCAGCTGTTGTTGAAGAACCACCCATGAATTCCAAACTAAAGTTTAGCGCACGCTTCGTGGTAATTCCAAACACAATCATTCCGATAATTCCTGCTGCAATAATTACAACAGAAATCGATGCAAAAATAGTTTTATATTTCAAGAAATCAATCTGTTTTTTCTCTTTCAATTCGCCATATAATTTCTTATTTCTTAATCCAACTGCATATACAGATTTCATCAAGAATCTTGAAACAAAAAGCGCTGTAAACATAGATACCACGATTGAAATGATAAGTGTGTACGCAAATCCTTTTACAGTTCCTGAACCAAGAAGAATCAAGACAATTGCTGCAATAAAGGTTGTAATATTACCATCCAAAATCGCACTGGAAGCTTTCTTATATCCTGCCTCTATCGCGTTGCGTACAGACATTCCTCCGCTTATTTCTTCGCGGATTCTGGCAAATATAATGACATTCGCATCTACCGCCATACCAATACCCAGAATAACACCGGCAATACCAGGTAATGTCAATGTGATTTCAAATAACTGAATTAATGAAACTACCAATGTTGTATAAATACCCAGTGCAATTGCTGCAACTGCACCCATTACACGATACATGATAATCATAAAGAGCATAATCAGTATCAACCCAATCAATGCAGCTTTTACACTGGAACTTAATGCTTTTCCACCCAGCTGTGCACCTACAACATTAGACTCTAATTCTTCCAATTCAAGGTTAATAGCACCTACACGAATAAATGTAGCAAGTTCGGAAGCACTCTCGTAACTTTCCATCCCCTGTATGATACACTGACCATCTGAGATAACACTACTTACCGTCGGAACGCTGATAAAATGGTCATCATAATAAATACCGATAGAATCTCCACTTTCTACTGCTGCAGTAGTTGCTTTTTCAAAATCTTGTGCAGCTTCATCGTAAAAACTTAATTCAACAACAGGATCTCCATCTTCCATTCCATTTGAGTTCTGGTAGCCTGCTTTTGCACTTTTTACATCAGAACCATCAAGAATGACAGAACCATTCGCAATCAAATCTAAAATATCTGCAGTCAGAACATATTCACCTGTGTTCGTATCATACGTATAATTCGCATTCCCCTCAGCATCGTGCTCTGTGATGAAGAATAAGGATCCCGGGCTTCCAAGTTCTTCTAATACTTCATTCGCATTATAAGTTCCCGGAATCTCTACCGTGATTCTGTCATCTCCGGCCTGATATACAGCGTACTCCGTACTATAACTTTCTGCTCTTTGCTCTAATTTGGCAATGGTATCTTCAATATCATCCTTTGACGGATTCTCATCCACAATCTGATATGTAATTGATACACCACCTGACAAATCCAAGCCTAATTTGATTGGATTTGCATCTTCCTCCGAATCCTCTTCCTGTGTGTTCTCTGTGGAACCCTGGCCTATTATGCCAGTGTCTGTGATTACATCATATGAGAAATATCCCAATCCTACCAAAATAGCCAGGAATATAACGATAACCACGTAACCTAAACTCTTTTTCATTGTTTCTTAACCCTTTCTCTTTCTTTATCCCTCTATATCAGCTTCTGCTGCTTTTATCATGATTGCACATTCGACACGCTTCTTCTGCAATTCGCATCCCAAATCATACGCATTCAATATACTACCATGGAAATTATAAGAATTCGCTGCACATCCACCACTACAGTAGAATTTCGCAAAACAATTGCGACACTTCTCTTTGGCATACACGTTACAACATTTGAATTCATTACAGAGTTCTGTATTCGTCACACCTTTCCAAACATCGCCCATCAGGAATTCTTCTTTCCCTACAAATTGATGACACGGGTATAAATCTCCCCAAGGTGTCACGGCCAGATATTCTGTTCCCGAACCACATCCTGACAAACGTTTCGCAACACATGGTCCGCCTTCTAAATCTATCATAAAATGGAAGAAATTAAAATCCTTACCGGACTTCTTACGCTCTACCATCTCTTTCGCCAAATCATCATATTCCTTGAATAAAACCGGCAAATCTTCTTCTCTTAATGCATACGCATCTGTTTCTTCCGCTACAACCGGTTCTACCGAAATCTGTTTAAATCCCAAATCTGCAAGATGCAGCACATCTTTCGAAAAATCCAGATTGAAATGGGTAAACGTTCCTCTTACATAATAACGTTCCTGATTGCGACTCTCAGCAAAACGCTGAAACTTAGGAACAATCAAATCATAACTTCCATCACCGGAACGAAATGGTCTCATGTTATTATGAACTTCCTTACGGCCGTCTATACTTAAAACGACATTATCCATCTCCTTATTGGCAAACTCCATAATGTCATCATTCAATAAAACCCCATTCGTTGTTAGTGTGAATCGGAAATTCTTATTGTGAAGTTTCTCCTGTTCCCTTCCATATGCAACCAGACGCTTTACAACATCAAAATTCATAAGTGGTTCCCCACCAAAGAAATCAACTTCTAAATTCCTGCGATTCCCGGAATTATGAATTAAGAAATCTAATGCCGCTTTCCCTGTCTCATAGGACATAAGTGCTCTACGGCCATGATACTCGCCCTCTTCTGCAAAACAATATTTGCATGCAAGATTACAGTCGTGTGCTATATGTAAACAAAGTGCCTTCACAACCGTCTGTCGGCTCTTGAAGTCCTTGATATATCCTTCATACTCATCCGGTGTAAATAATTCTTGATTCTCTTTTAAAATCTCAATCTCTTCTATTGCTTCCTGCAATGATGCTACCGGATACTTGTCCTTTAACTCCGTTATAATGTCTTCTTTGGACTTATCAAAAATCGCAATCACATCATAGGTCATATCATCTACAACATGAATTGCACCACTGTTAACGTCTAAGACTATATTGTATCCGTTGTTTTTGAACTGATGAACCACAAAAACAGTCCCCGCTTTCTAATTTGTATTCTCAAACAAACAAATGACCGCACGCTTCGCGAACGGTCGTTTGTGCTTATTATTAATTCACGTTAGAAATTATTTACATTTCTCGCAAGTCTGGTTACCAACGGTGCATGAAGTCTTACAAGCTGACTGACATGAAGTCTGGCATTCACCACATCCGCCTTTTTTAATTGTGTTCTGTAACTTTCTAGTGTTCAATGTCTTTACATGTTTCATAAGAATCTCTCCTTTTCTCTTATGGCAAACCATCAAAATTCGCCTACTTTATGTATTATAACACAGTAGCAATCATATGAAAAGCATTTTTTTAACTAAGCATTCCTCCAATTGTAGCGGCAACAAGCGATATCACAAACACCATTAAAACCTCCGCCAAATCCATAAAAACCCAATTATGGAACACCCCGGATATCAGAAACAATATAAAAAAATACCCCGTTCCCATCAATGCCCCCCATACGAATTTTCGTTTTTTCTCTATTTTTCCAATGAAAAAACCGCCTGCCAGAGTGCTTATAATATAAACCAGAATAATTCCAACCTTTGCGACGGTTCCGCTTACATCAACTTTATACATCAGAAGTGATAACCCTAATAAAAGTATTCCTGTAATCAGATATGTCATGCATAATACCAAAAAAAATTTTATTGCTCTTTTTGTTATTTTTTCCATAAAAAATCCCTCCATACATTAACTATATGTACGGAGGGATAGGCTTATTCCATTATAATTCACAATTATTTACTGTTCTTGGGAATGGAATTACGTCTCGAATATTCGACATTCCGGTTAAATACATTACACATCTTTCGAATCCAAGTCCAAAGCCGGCATGACGCGCAGAACCATATTTACGAAGATCCAGATAGAACCCATAATCTTCTTCGTTCAAGCCCATTTCCTTAATACGCTCTAATAATTTGTCGTAGTCATCTTCTCTTTGGCTTCCACCGATAATCTCACCGATACCCGGAACCAAACAGTCAACTGCCGCAACCGTTTTGCCATCTTCGTTTAATTTCATGTAGAACGCTTTGATTTCCTTTGGATAATCGGTAACAAATACCGGACGGGCAAACACTTCTTCTGTCAGATATCTCTCATGCTCTGTCTGAAGGTCGCAGCCCCATTCCACTTTATATTCAAATTGATCATTGTGTTTTGACAAAATATCAATTGCTTCTGTATAGGTTACTTTTGCAAAATCATTGCTTACCACATTATTCAAACGATCCAAAAGACCCTTGTCCACAAAATTATTAAAGAATTGCATCTCTTCCGGTGCATGCTCTAACACGTAATTGATAATGTATTTTAACATGCTTTCTGCCAACATCATGTCATCCTGCAAGTCCGCAAATGCAATCTCCGGCTCAATCATCCAGAATTCTGCCGCATGACGTGTTGTATTTGAATTCTCCGCACGGAAGGTTGGACCAAAGGTATAGATATTCTTAAATGCCATTGCATATGTTTCACCGTTCAACTGACCGGAAACCGTAAGGTTCGTAGGTTTGTTGAAAAAGTCCTTCGAGAAATCTACGGTCTTCTCTTCGGTCATAGGAATATTGTTCAGATCCATCGTTGTAACCTGGAACATTTCTCCTGCACCTTCACAGTCGCTACCTGTAATAATTGGAGTATGAACATACACAAAATCTCTTTCCTGGAAGAATTTGTGAATTGCATATGCGCACAAGGAACGCACTCTAAACACAGCTTCAAACGTGTTTGTTCTTGGTCTTAAATGAGAAATCGTTCTCAAATATTCAAACGTATGTCTCTTCTTCTGAAGCGGATAATCCGGTGTGGACATTCCTTCGATTGCAACTTCCTTCGCCTGAATTTCAAATGGCTGTTTGGAATCCGGCGTTAACACCAAATCTCCGGTTACAATTACCGCTGCACCAACATTGATTTTGGCAATATCCTCATAATTACCGAGTTCGTTGCCATATACAATCTGAATTGGCTCAAAAAAAGTACCGTCATTGACTACAAGAAATCCAAAATTCTTAGAATTTCGATTACTGCGAACCCATCCGCCAATTGCAACTTCTGTATTTTCATATTGTTTCTGATTCCGAAAAATCTCTCTGATATTAATTAAATCCATAATATTCTCCTATCGGCACACATATTACTCTGTTGCAGCTTCTTCCACTGTAACATTTGCATTCTCTACTACAAAATCAATTGCTCTGTTAATCAGATATAAATCTCTCATATACTGTTTGCCGTAATCAATATTACCGGCTCCAAAATACTTATATACATCATCCGTAGATTCAAATCCCATATATTGGTCGCTTAAGAATGAGTCAATATACATAGAATATTCTTCCTCATCCACTTCCAGTCCCTCTTTTTGTGCAACCCTCATAAAAATCATCTCAGTCTTAATCTGCTCTAGCAACATGGTACGCCATTCTTCTTCCGCTTCTTCTTCCGAGATTCCATAAGTCGCTTGAAGAAATTCCTCTAAGGTCTGTGTATCCGTTACATAATCAGTTTCAAAGGACTTTTTGTATTCACGAAGTCTTGCTTCCAGATATTCATCCGGTATCTCCACCGTACAATGATCTAACATATACTGTTTCGTTGCTTCTACCGTATCTGAATATTTTGTACTTTCCCCGTTTTGTTGTAAGAAAGTATCAATATCATTCATCAAATCCTCTACCGTATATAATTGGAATTCACCGAAATTCTCTGCAACCATCTCGTCGGTCAGATCTTCTTTTCCCATCGGACGATAGATTCCTTTTATTTTAAATTCAAAAGTTGTCAATTTGCCTGCCAAATCAGCATTCCCATAACTCTCCGGAAACGTAACATCAGAAGATACGGTTGTTCCTTTCTTCGCGCCAATCAAACCGGATGAAAATCCATCGATATAAGTAGAACCCGTATGCACGTCCATATTATAGTTGACATCAATCATGGTATCTACCGCTGCTCCGCGATCAAATGCCTCTCCATCCAAATATCCTGTGTAATCAACCAATACATAATCGCCTGCTTGTACGGTATCTCTATCCGTAATCTCTACCTCACCAAAACCATAAGAAGACAGAATAAGTGACAAATAGGATGTTTTCGCTTCCTCAGTCACATCATAAGTTCCGGTAAGTGTAATATCAACTCCATTGTATTCGCATAAATCAGTTACAACATCTTCTGCTTTTACGCCCATCTCAAAACTGCTTTTCTCTTCTTGTGCCTCCTCGTTATCGCGCTTGTTTAGGACAACTGCCACAATAATTCCGATAATAATAATCACAACTACCGCAACAGCACCGATGAGTTTTTTTATTTCTTTTCCTGAATACATAGTTACTATTCCTTTCTTTTCTATTCCTCAACTTTATTAAAATAACACAGTTATAAAAAAAATACAAATAATTCTCCCATATTCCCTTATGATTTAATTGATTTTTAATAAAAGGAATGCTAAGATAAAGTCATTGTTATTTGGAAAAAGGAGGAGTATACTTTGAATCAGTACACTTTGAGTCAACCGTTTAATCCGGTTATTATCGTTTTATTAGTAATTACAGTCATTTTTATAGCAATTTTAGTTGCACTTTATTTCTTCGGGAAAAAGGCACAGGCTAAGAAAGAAGCTCAAGATGCACAATTAGCCGCAGCTGCCCAGACAGTGTCTATGTTGATTATAGATAAGAAGATGATGCGTCTGAATGAAGCAGGTCTTCCGCAACAGGTCATTGCACAGACACCAAAATATATGCGCCGTTCCAAACTTCCTATTGTAAAAGCGAAGGTAGGACCTAAGGTAATGTCTTTGATTGCAGACAATCAGATATTTGACGAAATTCCTGTCAAAAAGGAAGTAAAGGCAACCGTCAGCGGATTATATATTACCGGTGTGCGTGGAATTCGCGGACCAATTGAGAAGCCAAACAAGAAAAAAGGCTTCCGTGCCAAATTAATGGAGAAATATCAGGCGCAATCCGCAGCGCTTCAAGAGGAGAAGAAAAACAAAGGAAAAAAATAATTGAAAAGGGGTTTCTTATGGATAACAACAACTACAATAATTACAACAACAATTACAACAATAATTACAACAATAATTACAACAATCCAAATCCGAATCCGGATACAAACCGTGAATTCGGATACAATCCTAACTTTGATTATGGATACGATTATAATAATAACTATAATTACAATCCAAATCCGAATCCGGTCAACAATTACCAGGTGCCACCACAGAATCTTCCAAACGCAAAAGGGAATGTATCTTTAGTTCTTGGAATTCTTGCCATGACACTATGCTGTTGTATCGGTAGTATCTTAGGTTTGATTGGTATCATTCTTGCAATTATTGCGCTTTCCAAGAAAAATCATGCAAAAGGAACTGCAATTGCCGGTCTTATTACCTCAATTCTTGGTCTTATCATCGGTGTTTTTGCCGCAATATATTTGGTCACCCTTGGAATTGCACTATCCATTTCGGAAGATTTAATCGATGATATTGAAAACAACAGAGATAATAGCAGTACAACTGCAACTGTAGAACAAAACGAACCACTGCCTCTCTATGATGACATTTATGAGTTTGATGATTTAAGTGATATCTATTTTAATGATGACTATACCTTCTATTGGTATAAAGACGATAGTGTTCAATACGACAATTACTATTCCGGCACCTATACCGTATACACCGGTGAGGAAGCTTCTGAATATCTTTATAACGATTTAGAAGAATACGGCATTACCGAATCTGAAATGGAAGACTACTATGAGAGAAATTCAGATAGTGACTTCTACAAAGAAAGTAACTTAGTTGTATTGGTTCTATATACTGACTTTCAATTGGTAGACGGTGAACCTTCCATCGTCTCTCATTATACTTATTATTATGGTTTCTACGATGATGGCGTATTCGATGCTGTCAACTTGGATACTGCATCTACCACCGTATTGGAAAGAAAATAACACATCGCAAATGCACTACCACCTGCACTTTAGCAGGTGGTTTTTCGTGATATAGTATCATCTTCTAATCTCAACCTGTAAAAAAAGAACGGTTACCAAAACCGTTCTTTTTCTTATTCTGTAATCAGTTCTCTGGTCTTTACTTTCTTAATTTTACGTGAGGTAAAATATGCAAAGATAAAAAAGCTCACACCCACCAGAAGAATCGGTAAAACTACCGTGATAAAATTATATTCCGTACTCACTTTCACAAGGCCTATTATGCTAAGAACAAGATTCAGAAGTCTTGCCGAAAATATAACGCTCATAACCATTCCGATTGCCGCTCCAATCAGTGCCACGATAAGAAATCTGCCTGCGAATTGGATTCGTAACCTTCGAACCGTAAATCCAAGTGCCTTGTAGATTCCAATATCCGTCCGTTCTCTTGCGAAGGTCTTGCCACATAACATCTGTACCACAACAAATGCAAATACAACTGACATTGCATATATGATTATCTTAACCGAATTTACCGCCAGTTCCATTACATCATCCACACCGTCTTCTTCCAAACTAAAACTTTCCACAAAAACCAAATCTTGAAATTCTGCCTGTAATTCAGATACAATCTGCTCTTTTTGCGAAGGATCCGACAGTCTGATTCCGGTATAAGATACATTGATTTCTGCGATTTTTTGTGCCCCTTCGTAATTCATTGCAAAAGCCATTCCGCTGTCATTGATACATTGATAAATTCCGGAAACAATATACTGCCCGTTCAATTCATTTTTCGCAACAGTAACCTCATCTCCCATATGAACTCCCAATTCTTCTGCAACCATTTCCGTAATCAGCACCTCATTCTCATAAATTGGTGCCCGCCCTTTGATAATACCTCCGATATCCTCCGGGTGTCTGTATATGGTACAATAAACATTCTCCCCGTTAATCGACACATACCCTTTGGCTGTGCTATACATCTTCTCCGTGTCATAATGACCTAGAATATAATCTTCTACCGCTTCTACTACTTCGGCCGACATCCCCTCATTGTTATAATTATAATATATTTCTACATCTGCAAGTTCCATACCCATTGACTCCAAAGCGGTACGGGATGTCAAAAGGTTGCTCATCAAATTCACCGTCACCATAAAAAATGTCAAAATTGCCACAACCATTACAGTTCCAACATAACGTTTCTGATTGGATGTAAACTGGCGACATGTCAAACTAACGGAAATGCATTTCGGGTAGATTGGCAATTGTAGTCGGCTTCTAAAATACACATCTTCTGCCCCTCCTGCAATTGCTTTTACCGGAGACAATTTTCCGATTTTTCCTGTTTTCACTACAATTAACAATGCAGATATAAGCAGAATAAGCCCGATTCCAACTAATGTTTTTAGTATCGGAATCCTATCTGTTGGCAGGATTCCCGTCATCGTTTGAAAACGCTTGTTCAAAAAACGCTCAATCGGACGTGCTGCCAGAATTCCAATCACCGTTCCTATGACTTCTGCAATTATATATTGCAACACCAATAGTATCCGAATTCGGGTTTTTGTATATCCGCAGGATTTTAAAATTCCCAAATCCTTATAATCCGTCTCAATTTGCGTTGTAATGCTATTTCCCATTGCAATCAATACAATCACAAATAACATCCCGACAAAAACTAACAAAACATTAGTGACAAATTCAATAAATAATCCGGTATACCTTTCGGACGTTTCTCTGGTTATCGCACCACCGGACAAGGACACGATGTTTGTATCCAAATTCAATTTTTGCTGGAACTTCGCATCCGAAAGATTGCACGCTTCTTTTTTATATACTTCAACACATGTCACGCAAGCCGTAATCTCTTCGGTTCCCTTCTCTTTTGCTGCGGTTCGCATTGCCGCAAAATCTTTTTGATTGATAAAGACATTCTTCCAGCCGATAACCGAAGAACCATTATGCGGTTCTAACACAAACCCTTTAATTGTATACTCATACTTACCGGATATGGTAGCGAATGTAATCCGATCCCCTACTTCACAATGAAGTACTGATTTTACGCCTAAGGGAACATAGACTTCCCCTGTTTTTAACTCGGGCAGGGTCTGTTCAAATCCATCTAGTGCTTCATTGAATACAAATATGTCTGAACGCATTTCCTGAATAAAATAGGAATTCCCATCTTTGTGCTCCCCGGACCATACGCCATTCGTCTCAACGGCATCATAATACCGAACCGATTCGACCAATTGATGCCCTTCTACCGCATCCTTTACTTCCTGCGTAAGACGGTCTTCCCGTATATAAATGAGTGTATTCCCTCTCTCCCCTTCTTCAAATGCATTCTTTATTCCTGCTGTATTATTATCCCGTACCCCAAACATGGTCATCATAGATGAGACAATAATAGCCGTAAGCAATACGATTCCAATAAAAATCCCTTTTTTCTTCTTAATGTTTGCCAAAAGCACGATCCACATATCCATCGCACACCTACCATTCTAATGCGCTAAGCCACGCATTCACCTGTGCCTCACGGCGTTTCTCGTCTTCTTTTTGGTAGGTCGGCAACTTTAATTCGTCTATTATCTTTCCATCATCCAGATAGAGCAAACGAGTCGCACGCACTGCTGCCATGATGTCATGTGTTACCATTAAAATACTTTGACCACCTTTGTTTAAATCACTCAGCAAATCCAATACTTCGATTGAATTCTTACGATTCAGTGCACCGGTAGGTTCATCTGCAAATACCAGCCCCGGTTCATTAATAATGGCTCTTGCTATGGCACATCTTTGCCCTTCCCCGCCTGACACTTGGGATGGAAGACGTTTTTTGACAGATTCGATTCCCATCCGGGTAATCAGTTCCTGTGTGCGGGCTTTCACCTTCTCCGACGAATGTTTTTTCGCCAGATAACCGGAGACTGCAACGTTCTCAAATAAAGAAAGATTGCTTACTAAATGCATCTGTTGGAACACAAAACCAAATTCATTCTGACGTAGTTTAGCTAATTTCTTCTCAGATGCATCCACTATGCTCTCTCCCTGATAGAGCACATCTCCGGCAGTCACTTTATCCATTCCACTTAACGCATATAACAGCGTAGACTTGCCTGAGCCGGATGGCCCCATTATGACAGTAAAGTCATTCCTGTAGATTTCAAGATTCACATTCGACAATACATGAATCTGATTTCCATTGTGTGCAAAGCTTTTGCACACGTTCTTTGCGGATAGAATTGATTGTTTCATGATAATCTCCTTTTCTTAAAAACTACGTCAATTCTATCGAAAAAGTTATTAAGAAGTCCTTAAGAACTTTCACCTTTTATTGGAAAAATTAACGTAAGCATCATTCCAACTGACAAATTTTGTATTTGGACTTCTCCGTCCATTTTCTCCACAAGATATTTCACGATATAAAGTCCTAATCCGGAACCTTGTTCCTCACCACAATTCTTTCCACGATAGAATTTATCAAAGATAAACGGAATGTCTTCATCCGGTATGCCCGGTCCATAATCCCGAAAACAAATCTCTACCGCTTTTCCTTTTTGCTCTGCTTTTATATCAATTTGTGATTTTGCGTATTTTCGGGCATTATTTATGATGTTTTCCATAATTTGTCTCAAACGTTTTTTATCTGCTTTGATCAACACCTCCATATCCGCCGCCTCGAATGCAATATCCGGATATTCTGCCGCAAACTCCCCTATCGCATCCTCCATAAATTTAATAATCTCTATTTCCTCTGTTTCTATCTTGATTTTCTCCATATCCGATAAGGAATGTAAAAACAAATCCTCGGTCAGTTTTGCAACCTCATCGCATTTACGCATCATAACCGACAAATACATTGCCCTTTTTTGAGGGGTGGTGTCCATATTGGCTTCCAGTCCTTCTGTATAAGCCCGAATCGATGCAATCGGTGTTTTGATATCGTGTGATAGCGTGGCAATTACCGTCTTATTATTCTCAATCGCCTCTTTTTCACATGCCCTTGCCTTAATAATCTCCGTTCGCATACTATCAAATGCCCATGTAAACTCTCCAAAATAATTAGACCTTTCATACCGGAGTGAATCTTCAAAATCTCCCCTTGCAATCTTACCTGCAAATGCCTTCATTTTTTCAAAAGGTCTTAGAATCGCACAATATACATAACCCATCACAACAAAAAGAAACAAAATACTGATTCCTCCTACCAGAATCAAATATTTTGTTTGTTGAGATTGCATTTCTATGTTCTTTAAAGTCGCCCTAAGATGGTCAATTCCATCCGATGCATTTTGCGTATCCAGATTTGTAAAATGTTGCTCAATCTCATTTGTAAGCACCATTGCTTCTTGTATGGTATCTTCTGATTGCGTATTTTGTACCTCTTTGCAACCGAAAATTACAACCGCAAGTATAAAAACAATACCCACTCCCGTCAATACCGCTAATTTCTTTTTCATTCCGAAACCTCCAGTAGATATCCAACCTTAAACACTGTCTTAATGTAGACAGGATTTGCCGGGTCATCCTCCAATTTTTCACGTAACCAGCGAATATGTACCGCCAGTGTAGACGGTTCTACCATAGAAAAAGCTCCCCAGACTTCTCTTAACAATGTATCTTTTGGAATTGCTTCATTCTTGTGTAAACACAAATAAGAAAGCAAATCCATCTCCCTTAGGGAAAGTGTAACGGGGAGTCCACCGCGCGTCACCTTTCTGGAAGTCAGATCCACTTTCACATTCCCAAACCGTATCTTGGGTTCTTGTTGTGCATATCCATATGTTCTGCGAAACAGGGCGTTAACACGAGAGAGCAATTCCTGCATCGAGTACGGTTTCATCAGATAATCGTCTCCTCCGATATCAAATCCGATAATCCGATCATTCTCTCCGGTTCTCGCACTCGCGAAGATCACCGGAACCTGCGAGACTTCCCGCAGTTCTTTGCAAAGTTCAAATCCCGTTGTATCCGGCAGATTAATATCCAGCAGAATCAGGTGATACGTATGACCCGACAACAATTCAAATGCCTTTGCACCGTCCGTCGCACATGTCACCTGATATCCGTGTTCTTCTAACATATCTGATATAATATAAGATAAATCTTCATCATCATCTATAATAAGAATTGTTTTTCTTTCCATAACCGGCTCCTACGAATAATATAAATTGATTTCCCCGAAATTGCATTCCGCATCCACATAAATCACAGGAGATAAAGAGTCCGCAGTACTGTTTCCATGAATCTTAATTCCTCCAAACGCACTTTTTTGCTTCAACTCTATCTTCCAGGTTCTCGGGAAATAAACTCTGGTCTCTCCGAAACTATTCGAAATCGTAACATGTGCTGTAGAACTCTGCAAGATTGCATTATCAAAATACACGTTACACTGTCCGAAAGAATTGCTGATCTCCGCAGAGGCAAAGCGATCCGTGTTCACATACTTGCTTAGTTCATTAAAATTATTGCTTACATAGATTTCGGAACCATCTTCCGATTGCTCTACGGATCCGGTCATATGATTACAATGCTTACTGTGCTTCTTTTTCTTAAAAACATCCTTGAATATGATATGAATTCCGATACTACACAAAAGGGCGGCAATCAGAATCGGCCAAGGCGTAATTTCCTCAATTCCAAGCATATCATCATACAAACAAAGAATTCCTGCTGCCGGAAGTAACATCTCATAAATGTTGCGATTCATACATCCGTCAATCACGAGTGCTCCAAATAGTATTGTAAATAATATCGTAAAGAATGAAAATTCCGGTAAAAACCCAAGCCTGCTCACAATCATATAAACCGCAATTAAGATTAATACAAGTCCCCAAAATATACTTTTCTTTTTCATTTTTTCAACCTCTTTTCTTCTAATTTTGCCATCAATAATTTGAAATAATTACGTGAAACAAACGCTTTTTTGTTGGATGCCACAAACGTGACCTCACTGGCTCCCGTAAGATTCTTTTGGATTGCCCGAATCTTCGCCACATTCACAATCGTTGATTTGGATACCCGAAGAAATGCTCCGGGAAGTAATTCCTCCAATTCATACAATCGAAGTTTTGTCTCATAAATTCGATCATTCGTATGTACTGCAACGTTTTGACCATTCGTCTCAAAGAATATAATCTCTTGAAGAGAGATAAAATAAACCCTCTCCCCACGCGTCACCTCCAACTGCATTCCGCCACGCGTAAGTTCTGCAATTTTATTTTGCAATGCGACCACTTCATCACTGAGCGAATTACAACGAATTATGATTTCTTCTTCTTTTAAGTTTTCATCCATTTCAATTCGTATCTTCATCATAATTTCATTATAAAAAAGTTTGTTTCCATGTAAACCCTTTCCTGCTAAGAGGTTTTATTTCCATGCCAAGTGGTAAAAATACCCACCTGACAAATAGAATCCATACATCTAAATAGAGGGCAAGTATTTCAAATATACTCGCCCTCGTCTGTCCTGTTGTTCCATTATGCACTTGCAAAAACGTACTGGTTCTTCCCTTGCCGTTTTGCCTGATACAACGCCTCATCCGCCTTCGTGTAGAGTTCATCCAGCAAAATTCCGTTTCTTGGATATACACCGACTCCAATACTTGCAGAAAGTGTAATCCGTTCATAATTCTTACAGATTGAATTAATCTCAGATAACAGTTCCTTCGCCTTACGCGTCGGTGCCGTATTCCCGGAAATATTACGCATCAGGGCAAAGAACTCATCCCCTCCGATACGTCCAACCACATCCGTGGCACGAAAACTCTTCTTCAGCACAGATGCCAGTTCAACCAAAAACTCATCTCCCCGCTTATGGCCAAGCGTATCATTTAATGATTTGAAATTATCAATATCTATAATAAATAATGCATGCTGACTTGCTTCTTCTTCATCTAATATCTTACGGATATTCTCCATCGTTGTCTCGCGATTCAAAAGATGTGTCATCTTGTCCATCTTCGCATCCTCAAACAACCTCTGCTCTGCCTGCTGTTTCTCCTCAATATCGCGGGCTGACAACATTACACACAAATGACCATTATCAACATTAATTAAGAACTTCACCTCATTATGTACCCAACGGGTTGACTGATTAGCCAACAACCTCTGATATTCAAATGAAAATGTACTTCTTCCCTCTGTATAATGTTGTTTTAATGTATCTGTGTCGAAATTATGATAAAAGATTGCTGCATCACAATGCTTATCTACAATGCTTCTACAAGTCTGTTTAATCAGGCTCTTAATACTATCAAACGTCTGAAATGCACCTTTTTGTACATTCTGTCTCCGCTGGCTTATAATTCGCCAGTCATCCACATCGATATATGTAACCAAATACATATCTTCCGGAAGTTCAAACAAATACTTCAGTTCCGTCTGATAATGCCTTCGAATATAATATTCCTTCGTTACATCTCTCGTAATCCCAAGAATTCCAGCCGGATTCCCATCGGCATCCCTTAGAATATACTTCGATGTCGATCCATATCTGGCCTGTCCATTCACACTCGTGATTGGTTCCAGGAATTCCAGTTGATTCTTCCCATCTCTCAACAATGCTCTATCGTCTGTAACATAACGCATTGCTAAATTCTCGTCATCAAAGATGTCATAGTCTGTACGGTTAATAATCTCATCTGCGGTTTTCTTCCCCACCATCTCAACAAATGTTTGAGATACTGAGACATATTTCAAATCCAGATCCTTGATAAATACCATATCTGCTGTATTAGCTAACATTGCCCGAAACGCCATTTCTTCGATATTAGCTAATGCTTCCCTACCCGCATCCGATGTCGGATTCATTGTATCCTTCCCCCCTTTTTCATAATTTTCCACTCCAAATAATATTGTAGCATATTCCTTCCATAATTGCTCGCTAAATTAAGGTAAAAATATTAATTTTTCATAAATATCGTCAGAATAAAAGAAAGTGGTATCCCCTTCTGAAAGGAAAACCACCTTCTATTCTGCAACCATTAAAAAATCCCTTCTCTGATTCCCTTTGATTGAACGTTTATACTAATCTGACAATCTGCCACCTTCTCGTGATTCATATCCAAATGATACTCTACACAAATAGATAATGCATCATCCGTCTCTTTCACATCCACTTTGCTGGCACATATGCCAATCTCTATACTTCCATACGGAGTATTATAATAAGTGACATTCTTCTTGCCCTTCTCGAAGATCATGTGTACATTGACCATTCCCTTCTTCGTCACTTCCATATAATCCGTACCCACCTTAATCATGCTATGCACCGGTTCCTCGCAACCTTCCGTGACTTCTTCGTACATCACATAATGTTTCTCATTTCGAAAGAAATACTGTCCCGGAACAATCAGTTCCACGGTATCTCTCCCGCCATCATTCTCTTGTTCATTCTCACCTTCCACTTCGCCCATATGCAGGCCACTGATGGATACTAATACATCTTTTGTCATAGTGTACTCCTTTAGATTCCTACAGTCATTCTAACTGTTTTAATCAAAATATTCAAGGAGTTTCCAACGAATCTCATAATCCTCAAATTCAAAGACATCCGCATACTCTGCCGGTGTCAAAACTTCACGAAGTGATTCTTTTGCATCCTCTTCCACCACTTCGTAAACACAATCGTTAAAACACATATTCGGATAGAGAACACACCACCAGTTCTCGCCCTCTCCCTCGCCTAATACAATCTCTAAGGCTTCGTATTCCCCTTCCGGAAACGTGTAACTGCCGTATGTTTTCTCTGGAAAATCAACGTTTCTCAAAGACGCAGTTGCCCGATAGGAAAAGCCATTCTCCTGCAAAGTCATATTTGCAATCTGAATAATGTTTGGCATATTCTCTTCTATAATCATTCTTGTCTGTTCGATATCTGTAACATCCTCGAACTTCTCGGACATGTAAGCACCAACTGCATCCCGTACTTGCTTCTTTACCGCTTGATCGATATCCGCATCACTATTTGCACGTACATGAAAACGTATCACCTTTTCTGCAATGTGGTCTTGTAACAAATCTTTCTGATTATGTATAGTTGCAACTTTTTTCCATGCGACACATACAAGTGTGATTGCACACAATAGACCAATGATAAAAACCATATTCTTTAATTCTCTTCTTAAAATCATAAAAAATACCTCCAAGTTTTGATGTTTCTATTTCAATTCTTGACGGTATTTTTCAGATTATACAATTATTTTATTTTTCCGGAAGGAATCCCTCGTTCGATTACATAATAACCTTCCCACTCAACCGTACCTTCCTTCACAATCAGATACGGAAGATAGAGTTTCTTAATCCGGTTTTCTTTTTCATCGAATAATTTTCCTAACGTAGGGAGTTTTTTGCCATTGTGCTCATCCTGATTCTCCAGAAATTCTTCAATATACGTCCCTGCGTCCTGTGGAAAATTCTCCTCCCCTTTCATCAAGGTTTCCACATCTTCGACTACGCAGACATAAGCGTTACGCGGGAACAGATTCATCTCCTGAAGAAGGGAAAGCATCTCTTGGTATTGTTCTGTTTGCTCTAAGAATTTTTCCCCGATTAGAAACACTTTCATGTGGTTATAATCCACCTCTTTGTTGATGCTGTTTTCATACTCCCGCATCGCCGTCTCAAAATCTTTGCCAACGGTTTGCGATACATTGATATCTATGGCACTTAATGGTGTATCCGTCTTTTGGCTCAGATTCGGAAAAGAATATTGAAAGGTCACCTGTTCTTCCTTTTCCTTATAATCTATCCCTACCAACATCGGAAAACAACGTTTCTCCAATTCCTTCGACTGACACGCCGTAGTCGTCAGGGTCACGCTTACAACCAACAATAGTAGAAACATTCCTTTGGCTTTGGTTGACTTTTGTTTTTTCCTTCCTATCCAAAAGAAGCAAATCGGCAGAATCAGCATGACGGGAACCGCCACATAGACCATATAATCCAATAGATATCGGGTCCACTTCCCGTTGACATGAAAGCCCCCTGCAAGTAAAAACACCAGAACCGCACTTACGATAACCTTACGCATACCGGTCATTTTTCGAATGGTCTTTTCCAACATCGAACTTCCATAGAAAAGAAGGAGATTTAGCAACGCGAATAGCGTAAAGAACCAGACTGCAAGCATAAAAGCATCCAGTCTTTTCATAAAGCCTCCGGTTATCTTAACCGTACTCATCAGCGTCACAACCGGAAACTGCATCTCTTTTAATGCCTGTACTCCAAAATTGCCAATCAACAAAAAATAAAGTACCAGCAACAGGATTACGGTTAAAAAGATTGCACCGCTAATGGCTCTGTATATCTTTCCCGGCTGCCTTTTGTCTTTTAAATACTGTGTGAAAAACAGGGCATAAAATATAACCGAAAAAAACAAAAATACAAAATAACTTCCCTTTAATATGTTAAGTGCACCGGTCTCCTGTGTCTGCGTAAAATATAGTGGTTCTATATTTCCCGCCGAAAAGAGAAGCATGCATAAAAGTGGAATCAGCACAAACCAAAATACGATTTCGTACACACGCGCACGGCTTTCAATTCCACCGGATACTGCATAGGCACTTGTTATTAGAATTATCGTCAATATCAGATAATAATTCTCCTCTTGAATCAAACTTTGTTTCATCAGGTTTGTAAAAACATATCCGCAGTATCCCGCTAAAACAAGGCTGTGAAACCAAAGCCATACATACAATAATTTTCTTAAAACCAAAGGGATTTTCTCCTCTATCAGGGTAACCACATCCGTACCCATCTTTTTCAATCCCCATACAAGATAACTAAGATAAAGCCATCCGAAGAATCCGCCAATCACAATACAACCCAGCCCGTTTAATCCCATCATCCGTGCCAGATAAGTTGGCAATACAAGGGTGCTAAGACCAATTAAATCAAAGACAAACAATCGGAAGGTCTGTCTGGTTGATATTTTTTCATTCTGAGAAAACATACCATTACTCTTTCTTTTTTAGTTTCGTTCTTTCGTGTCTTCTTGCATAAATAGGCCGTTTCGTCAATTTCCGCAACGGATATCTTACGATTGCATCTCTTTCATCCTGATAATCATTCAACTCAGCCCCCACAAACGGCATAAGCATCGGAATTCCAAAGCTTCTTAGTTTTGACAGATGAATGAAAATCGAAAATATTCCAATCAAAAAACCAAAGAAGCCTAAGCACGCCGACAAAATAATGATATAGAATTTTAACAGACGAAACGCAAATGCAAATTCTTCATTCGGAATGGAGAAGGAACATAACGCCGTAAACGCAACAACGATTACGATAATCGGACTGACCAAATTCGCTTCCACCGCAGCCTGCCCAATAATCAGACCTCCAACAATTCCAATTGTACTCCCCATTGCACCGGGCAATCGCACCCCCGCTTCCCGAAGCAATTCAAAGGATGCCTCCATCAACAAGACCTCGAAGGCAGCCGGGAACGGAACCCCGATTCGTGCCTCCCAGAATGAAAGCAGTAGCGGTGTTGGTAAAATCTGCGTATGAAAATTCGTTACGGAGATATAAAATCCCGGAAGCGTCAACGAGAAAAAGACCGCCAGATAACGAATTATTCTTGCAAATGTCGCCGTCTCAAAACGGTTATAATAATCATCCGTTGTACGCAGAAATGAGTTCACATCTGTCGGGAGAATTAATGCAGTTGGCGAATTATCCACCAGTAACACAATTCGACCTTCCAGTACACTCATTGCCGCCCGATCCGGCCGTTGTGTTGTCTGAAACTGCGGAAACGGAGAATACCATTTTTCCTCCGCCAACTGTTCCACAATTCCGCTATCAAACACACCGTCAATCTCATATTCTGACAGACGTTTTTCTATCTCCTGTAATAATTCCGGATAGATGAGTTCTTCTATATAAACCAGGTTTACTAAGGTATTACTTCGAACGCCAATGGTTAACATTTTCGCTTTCATCTTGGTAGAACGAAGGCGTTTCCTTATTAATGCGGTGTTTAGTTTAACCGAATCCGTAAATCCCTCTTTGGAACCTCTTACCACTTTCTCAGAATCCGGCTCTGCCACTCCCATCCCCGGGTATCCCTTATCCGGGATTTTTAATGCTTTATCATATCCATCTACGAATAGAATCGCATCTCCCGTCAGCATCATCTCCGCCGCATCCTCCATGTACTCAAACGGCGTAACATCGGCAATGCCCAGTGCATTTACATCCAGAGTCGGAATTATCTCATCTTCCTCCATTTCGCCCAGTGCCGCCAGCAGACGGCCCAATGCAGTTCGTTCCAACAAAACATTGTTGATGGAAACTTCAATATATGCCAGAAAACATTTTCGGTTTTGATTTCTGCCAAGTTGCATTTCGCGCATTTTTATATCCGAGCAATCCTTGTAGATGTCCTTATAGATTTGAATGTTTGTCTCGATATTGGTCGATATTCTCCGTTTATTGACGCCTTCCACGCTGTTTCCCCCTTCCGTTCTATGTACAAAAAAAAAAGAAGACCTTCGTCTTCTTTTTAGTATCTTCCTTTTTCAGAAATTTATTCCTGATGTTGAATCACATCTTTTACTGCAATGGCCTGATTCTCCACATGAACATGCATTGCCTGTTTTACGGCTTCTTTATCTCCCTTAGAAAGAGCATTTAGGATATTCGCATGCTCTTCGATCAGAATCGGGTAATTCTGAGGGTTCTTAATATATTCCACACGATAGCGATATACCTGTTCCCGCAGATTATTCAGCAGACTGACCAGTTTTGGATTATCCGTTGCTTCATAGATAACATCATGAAACCGAACGTCCGCTTCCGCTATTGCCTTTAAATCATTTGTCTTTGTACTTTTTTCAAATTCTTTCTTCGCATTGCAAAGGCGCACCATCTGTTCCGGTGTAATTTTATCGCAGGCAATCTGTGCTGCTAATTCGTCCAGTGCTTCCCGAATCTCTAAGACATCTTCCATATCCTTTAGCGTCATCTTAGCCACTTCTGCACCTTTTCTCGGAACTGTTACGGCAAGTCCTTCTAACTCCAGCATTCGAATTGCCTCGCGGATTGGGGTACGACTGACCCCCAGCTTATCTGCCAGTTGCAATTCCATCAGACGTTCGCCCGGTTTTAATTCCCCTTTCAAAATCGCCTCTCGCAGTGTCTGAAACACAACGTCACGAAGCGGAAGGTACGCATTCATATTCAGAGTTAAATTATCTGTCATAGTGATCTCCTAATTGTTTCTGTTATTATAAATGGATGTTACATACACCTGCTTACATAATCCGGAGGCTTTTAATTGCCGGTATGCTTCTTTTGCAACTGCATTCTCTTCAAATAATCCAAATACCGTCGGGCCACTTCCACTCATCATGGCATTGATTGCTCCATGTGCCTTCATAAACTGTTTGATTTCTTCGATGATTGGATAGTGGGTAATCGTAACATCTTCTAATACATTCCCCATGGTTTGTGCGATTTGTTTTAAATCATTCTCCTGCAACGCTTTTATCTGACTGTCGATATCCGGATGTATCGTATTCTCATCCAATTTCAAATTCTGATAGACAAACTTGGTAGAAACGCTAATTGGAGGTTTGGCAATTAGTACGTTACATCTTACCATCGGCGGCAACACACTTAGTTTTTCACCGATTCCTTCTGCCAAAGCCGTTCCCCGCATCAGACAAAAAGAAATGTCCGCTCCAAGCTTCACGCTTCTTTCCATCAAATCTTTCTTCGACAACTTCAGGTCAAAAATCCGATTCATTCCGAATAACATCGCTGCTGCATCCGAACTTCCGCCTGCCAGGCCTGCTGCGACCGGAATTCGTTTCTGCAAATCTACGGTCACACCCTCTGTAATGCCAAATTCATCGATTAATAATTTCCCGGCTTTATAGACCAGATTATTCTCATTCACCGGCAAAAAGGATAGATTCGTTCCGATTGCAATTCCCGGTTCTTTTCTCTTTCGAATGGTCAGTTTATCATACAAATGAATCGTCTGCATAATCATTCTTACTTCATGATAACCATCTTCCCGCCGTCTTATAACATCCAGACCTAAATTTATTTTCGCTAATGCTTTCAATGATATTTCATCCATATCCTCACCCCAGTATTTTGTATACAATATACGTTAAAATATTTTACAAAAAAAGTCAATGAAATGGTTAACATTTCCCCATATATTCCGATATCTATTATAGATAATTATGCCATGTAGGGATACACACAATACCAAGGAGGGTAATGCATATGAATATTCATTCTATTACAGGGTATGGTACCGGCACACAATATAACAGTACCACTACCCCAAAAACCGAAGCAACAAAAGAAACTACAGAAGAAGCTGCCGTTTACGAGAAATCTTCCGGCAGCAACGCAACTTCATATCATCCAAAGATTGACCACAAAGCGATTGTCGCACAGCTGAAAGCAGATGCCGAAGCCAGACAAAACCAGCTTACAAGTATCGTAGAGCAGATGATTTCTAAGCAGGGACAGACAATCGGAATCGCTGACAGTATCTGGTCATTCCTTGCGAAAGGAGATTATACCGTCTCTCCAAGTGTCAAAGCACAGGCTCAGGCCGATATTTCCGAAGACGGATATTGGGGTGTCAAACAAACATCTGACCGTATTGTCGATTTTGCCAAAGCTCTATCCGGAGGGGATTCTTCGAAAGCAGAAGAATTACTGGCTGCCTTCAAAAAAGGATTTGAACAGGCTACCCACGCATGGGGCAAATCACTTCCTTCTATCAGTCAGGAAACCTACAAAGCAGTAGAAGAAAAATTTCAACAGTGGATGAATGAAGAAAATATGGTATAATAAAGTTGTTCTTTCTAATTTTTTTCTTTCTAAAACAGGCTGCCGTACGAATTTATTTCGTAACACGACAGCCTGTTTTTTATTGATTCTTTTTTCCGTAAAAATAAGTTGCAAAGAAAATGATTGCTGCAATAATGACAATCATTGGTCCGGTCGCCACATTGGTATAATAGGATATCAACAGACCAAACAGACCGGAGAACATCGAAAATAAAATGGAGAAAAAGTGATACTCTCTCATATTAGATGCAATATTTCTCGAGGATGCTGCCGGCAAAATCAATAATGCGTTAATGATTAAAATGCCGACCCACTTAATTGATAACATAACGATAATCGCAATCAGAACTGCGAAGACATCTTCAATGATTCTCACCGGAATGTGTTTACTCTTAGCGAGGGTAGAATGAATGCAAATTGCATTGAGTGCATTAAAACAGACCACCCAGAAAATAATTGTAAGAATAAAAATCACAAACAGGTAGATAATCTCCTTGCGCGTAATACTTAAAATATCTCCTACCAACAGAGCAGAATACTTGCTAAAATTCCCTCCTTTTGAGAGAATCGCCAGTCCGATGGCCACTGCCGTTGATGAAAAAACAGATATAATTGTATCATTGGAAGCCGTATTGGAACGACCAATCCGATTCAATAACAAAGCAAAGATAACTGCAAATACGACCATGCTGATTGTCGTATCCATAACCCCCAACACAACACCGACTGCTACTCCGGTGAGTGCCGAATGCCCCAGTGCATCGGAAAAATAAGCCATTTTTTTATTGACTATCATGGTTCCCATCAAACCGAATAACGGCGTAATAATACAGATGGCAATCAATGCATTACGCATAAATTCAAATACAAACCAGGAGGTCATATCTATCATTTTAAATCCCCTCCTTTGAACCAGATTTCTTCTTTATCCTGTGCAAATACACGTTCAAATTCCGGGCTGTTGAATACTTCTTTTGGAGTTCCCTGTTTAAGGATTGTGCTTTCTAACAATATCACCTTATCTGCGTATTTTGCCACATATTCCAAATCATGTGAAATCAAGATAATTGCAAGATCGTAATGTTTCTTTAGGTAATCCATGGTTTTAAAGAACAATTCCATACCATTTTGGTCGATACCGGATACCGGTTCGTCCAACAATAACAGATTCGGTTCATCCATAATTGCCATGGATAACAAGACCCTTTGCAGTTGTCCGCCTGAAAGCTTGCATACCTGCCGGTCGATTAAATCTGCCGCCTCGAACACTTCTAACCCTTTTTTTATCTTCTCGTAGAGTTTTTTCCTTTTTGGAAGAAATACCGGATAGGAATACTGATAACTTGCAATCAAATCATATACACTAATCGGTGTGTTTTTCTCGATATTAACAGACTGCGGTACGTATCCTACTTTTAGTTTTTGCATTCTTCCATTCTTCGTATCCCGGAACTCGATTTCACCTGTATGAGGGATATCGTTCAGAATCGCTCGAACCAAGGTAGATTTCCCTGCCCCATTCTTTCCGATAATGGCATTTAAAGAACCACAATGAATATGAAGATTCAAATCCTCCAATACAACCTGATCTGAGAATTTAACGCCCAAATGATTCACTTTTATACAATGTAAACCGCACGGTTCTATTATTTTTCTCATTGTATTCTCCTACTCGTGTTCTACCCCAAATGCATGGATCAATGCATGGATATTCTCGCTCATTCCATCCATATAACTAGTTGCTTCATATGTTCCGGTATTCAAAGGGTCTATATAGATTACGGTAACAGGTGTTTCTTTTTCGATTAGAGAGACAATTTCTCTTGCCTGCGGTTCATCCGGTGCCAGAACATATTTAATTTGTTTTTCTTCTATTAATCGAATTATTTCTGCAAGTTTTCCTGCACTTACAGTTGACTCATGGTCTAAATCCACCACATATGACACTTGCATTCCATAATCATATGCAATATATGCAAAGCCTTCATGAAGGCTTATTATGTTTTGTGCCTTTGCATGCTCTGTAACATGTGCCTGCTCATTTTTTAAATCTGCGATTTCATCCTGGTAACGATGCGCATTCCGATGATACGCTGCTTCGTTCCCTGCATCGTATTTTCCCAATTGTTCCGCAATATATTCCACCTGTTGCTTGGTATAATCCAGACTCAGCCACGTATGTGAGTTCACTTTACCATCTTCTTCCAATGGTGTAACAGCATCCATGACACATATGATATCCAAATCCGGGTACGCTTCTTCTATATCATCTAGGAATAGTTCCATCTCTCCGTTGACCACAAAGACATCTGCCGTGGACAATAGTTTCATATCCTCCGGTGTCAGTTGAAACTCATGCAGACAACCGGTCTGCGGTTCGCTCAGATTCTGCAGGCTTACTCCCTTCGTATCTCCCACTACATTCTTCGTCATAATGTAGATTGGATAAAAGGATGTAACAATTGTAAAGTTTTCTTCTGTATTCGGCTCCTCTTGCATGTTAACATAAAGAGTTGTAAGTCCAAGACTTACAACCGCAATTATAACAAGCATAAAAGTTACAAAAGCATATTTTTTCTTCATAATCCTTTTATTTCTTGACCTTCTTTTTTTTCTTTAACGTCTTCTTTGCTACCGGTTTCCCAACTGCTTTCCATCTTGGTTTACGGTCTTTTGGCACCGGATTTACATCGGGTGTTTTCTCCGTGTGCTTTGGCTTTTCGACCTGTGGAAGTTCAATGCAGGATTCTATCATTTCCCACACTTCTTCGCGTCCCTGTTTCGTCTCCGAAGAGAACGGGATTACAATTGTATCCGGCAACACTTCCAGTGTCTGCTTAATGATGCGGATATGATTTTGTACCTGACCCCGACTAATCTTGTCCACCTTCGTTGCAATGATAATCGGTGCAAACCCCTGATCCACCATCCATTCATACATCAATTTGTCGTTATCCGATGGTGCATGTCTAATGTCGATTAATAAGAACACCGCCTTAAGACGCGTAGAAGAATGAAGATAACGCTCAATCATCTTGCCCCACTGTGCCTTAATCTCAATATTGGCATTGGCATACCCATACCCCGGCAAATCGACGAGATACATCATGTCATTAATATTATAAAAATTTATGGTTTGTGTTTTTCCCGGTTGCGAAGAAATTCTCGCCAATGATTTGCGATTCATAAGTGCATTAATCAGGGAGGATTTCCCTACGTTGGATTTCCCCGCAAATGCCACTTCATCATAGGGATTCTCCGGCAATTTGCTCGTCACTCCGCATACGGTTTCCAAAAAAACATTCTTAATTACCATAATATCCTCTTTCTATTCCTTTGCGAATGCAACCGCTATCACTTCTTTGATATGTTCTACCGGAATGATTTGGAGTGCATCCGTAATTTCCTCTGAAATCTCCTGTAAATCAGGCATATTATCCTTCGGAATACATACCGTCTTAATTCCTGCCTTGTTTGCTGCCAGAAGTTTCTCTTTCAGACCGCCTATGGACATTACCCTTCCCCGGATTGTAATCTCACCGGTCATTGCAACATCTGCACGTACATAGGAATTCGTAATTGCAGATAACATCGCTGTCGCCATGGTAATTCCGGCAGAAGGACCGTCTTTTGGCGTTGCACCTTCCGGAATGTGAATATGTATGTCATTCTCTTGGAAAAATTCCTTTTGTATCTGATAAGATTCCGCAACGGAACGAATGTAACTTAAGGCAGCCTGTGCCGACTCCTTCATTACATCTCCCAGTTGTCCGGTCAGTTTTAATTCACCTTTTCCCGGCAGAATATTGACTTCGATTTCAAGTGTCACACCACCAACGCTTGTCCAAGCAAGACCACGGACAATTCCGATATCGTCCTTTTTATTCTTGTCGAGATATTTGTATTTTTCTTTCCCAAGAAAATCAAACAGGTTCTTATTGCTTATGGTTATCTTGGTCGTTTCCGGATTCTCCAGAATGCGTCTTACTACTTTACGACATATCTGTCCGATTTTTCTCTCAAGCTGTCTGACACCCGCTTCTTTCGTATAGTATCGGATGATTCTCTCCAGTGCGGCATCCGTAATTGTAATCTGAGATTTGCTAAGACCGTTTTCCTTCATCTGCTTTGGAATCAGATATTGCTTTGCAATATGAAGCTTTTCATTCTCCGTATAACTGTTTAACTCAATAATATCCATTCTGTCCAGAAGCGGTTTGGATATGTTACTCAAAGAATTCGCTGTTGCAATAAATAAGACTTCCGATAAATCAACCGGCAATTCCACATAATGATCTCTGAATTGTCTGTTCTGCTCTCTATCTAATACTTCCAGCAATGCAGAAGCAGTATCTCCTTTATAATCACTGCTTACCTTGTCAATCTCATCCAGAAGAATCAGCGGGTTTTTGACCTGTGCTTGTTTTAACGCATAGATAATGCGTCCTGCCATTGCACCCACATAAGTTTTGCGATGTCCGCGTATTTCAGCTTCATCACGCACACCACCCAAGCAGATGCGTGCATATTTCTTATTCAATGCTCTTGCAATGGATTGGGCAATACTGGTCTTACCGGTTCCCGGTGGTCCAACCAGACAGAGTATGGAATCACTGGACTTCCCGGTATAATTTCTTACCGCCAGATAATCCAGAATGCGATCTTTGATTTTATCCAGACCATAATGATCCTCGTCTAAAATCGCCTTCGCACCAAGGATATCCGTATTGTCTTCGGTCATCGTCTCCCAAGGAAGTTCTAACAGTGTTTCGATATAAGTACGAACCACCGCACTCTCCGAAGAACTTGAGGATAACGCCTCTAATCTGTGAATCTCCTTATAGATGTGTTGCTTCACTTCCTCAGAAGCATTCAATGTATCTGTCTGATTCTTCAAACATTGAATCTCATGTTTCTCATCTTCTCCCAGTTCTTCACGGATAACATCCATCTGTTCCCGTAAAATGTAACGCTTCTGATTCTCATCCACGCGATTACGAACCTTCTGTTGCAACTCCTGTTGTATGGAGGTTACGTTGATTTCCGAGAACAACAGAGATAAGAGTACTTCATAACGTTCCTCGAGTGTCTCTGCTTCCAGAACCAGTTGTTTCTTATCATAGGTAATCGGAATATTATTCGCAATATAGTCGATTAACTGGCTTAAGCTCTTGTTCCGTTTCACCTGGCGTATGGTATCATCTGAGAGTTTCTTGTTGATTTTGGAATATTTCATAAACACTTCGCGGATGCTCTTGGACATCGCTGCTTTGACTTCCTCATCCAGTGTATCTTCTAATTCCGCTATCTTCTCAATATTCGCTTCCAGATATTCTTCCTTCTCGGTAAACGATACCAATCGGGCTCTGGAATACCCCTCTACCAATACCCGAATAATGTTATTCGGCATTTTCATGACCTGATGAATCTCCGCACACACACCTATAGAATACAAATCCTCTTTGTGCGGGTTCTCCACCTCTATATTATTCTGTGTAATCAGGTAAATGCGTTGATTGGTCGCCATCGCAACCTCTATGGCATTCATCGACTTTTCTCTGCTGATGTCAAAATGCGCAATCATTCCCGGAAGAATTGTAATCCCCCTTAACGCCACTGCCGGCATATTTGTCTGCATAGTATCCACAAAATTTCTCCTTATTTAGGAAGCTATCCCTTCTTCTTTCTTACTGATTGGTTTCACGCAAGACCCTGTCTCATCCTCTACCACAAGATTCTCCTCTACCATCTTCTTGGTAATATTGCATTTCTTAATGCTTGCATCCGATGGAATCGTATACATCAAATCCAACATTACATTCTCCATAATGGCTCTTAATCCTCTGGCTCCTGTCTTTCTCTCCAGTGCCTTGTCTGCAATTGTTTCGATGGCCGCTTTCTCGAACGTCAATTCGACGCCATCTAATTCGAATAATTTCTTATATTGTTTCATAAGAGAATTCTTCGGCTCTTTTAAAATACGTACTAGCGCATCTTTATCCAGATTATCTAATGATACCGTAATCGGAACACGACCGATAAATTCCGGAATCAATCCGAATTTCACAAAGTCCTGTGGCAGCGCTTTCTTAAACGCCGCCCCCACATTCATCTCATTCTTATTCTGTACCATTGAGTTAAAACCAATTGCCTTGGTATCCATACGAGTCTCGATAATCTTCTCCAATCCGTCGAATGCACCACCACAGATAAACAGAATGTTCGTGGTGTCGATTGGAATTAGTTCCTGCTGCGGATGCTTTCTTCCACCCTGTGGCGGAACGGAAGCAACCGTACCTTCCAGAATCTTAAGCAATGCCTGCTGCACGCCTTCTCCGGAAACATCACGTGTTATGGAAACATTCTCTGATTTCTTGGTAATCTTATCAATCTCGTCGATATATATAATTCCGTGCTGTGCACGTTCGATTTCATAGTCTGCTGCCTGAATCAATTTCAGTAGAATATTCTCTACATCTTCCCCGACATAACCTGCTTCCGTTAGTGTTGTTGCATCTGCAATCGCAAATGGTACATTAATAATTCTTGCAAGCGTCTGTGCTAACAGCGTCTTACCGGAACCGGTCGGTCCCAACATAAGAATATTGCTTTTTTGTAATTCTACATCCAAATCATCACCGGCCAAAACACGTTTGTAGTGATTGTACACCGCTACGGATAGAACCTTCTTCGCCTGGTCCTGTCCAATTACGTATTCATCCAATAATCCTTTGATTTCTTCCGGTTTCAAAAGGTTAATCTCATCCTCTACGGATACCTCTTTCCCTTTGTTTTCAAAAGATTCTTCATCTATAATCTCAGCACAAATATCAATACATTCATCACAGATATATGCACCATTCGGTCCCGAAATTAATCTTTGTACCTGTTCCTGTGTCTTGCCACAGAATGAGCAACGAATCCTGCCATCGTTCTTTCCAGCCATATTACGCCTCCATATAACCTCATATATCGTTTGAGGGCATCCCAATTATAGGGGTACCCTCCTTATAGTTATTTATCTCTTTGTAATCACACTATCAACAATACCATATGCAACTGCTTCTTCTGCTGTCATATAGTAATCACGTTCTGTGTCTGCTGCAACCACATCGTATGGTTTGCCTGTATTCTCCGCTAAAATTTCATTTAATTTCTTCTTCGTTCTAAGAATGTTCTCAGCCGCAATCTGAATCTCAGTTGCCTGTCCGCGTGCTCCACCGGACGGCTGATGAATCATAACTTCTGCATTCGGTAGGACAAAACGTTTGCCTTTGGCTCCACCGGCAAGCAAGAATGCACCCATACTTGCAGCCAAACCGATACAAATGGTTGAAACGTCACACTTGATGTACTGCATGGTATCATAGATTGCCATTCCCGCTGTTACCATTCCTCCCGGTGAATTAATGTAAAGATGAATATCTTTTCCCGGGTCTTCGGATTCTAAGAACAATAACTGAGCTACAACAAGGCTTGCCGTTGTTTCGTTCACTTCTTCCCCTAAAAATATAATTCTGTCTTTTAATAAACGTGAGTAAATATCATAGTTTCTCTCGCCTCTACTCGTTTGTTCAATGACGTAAGGTACTAAACTCATAAACTTATGCCTCCCTAAATAAAAGTTATATAGACTAGCCCAATTGAGCCAGTCTATAGGAAATTCAACTTACGTTAAATCTTACTCTTCTGTAGTTTCTTCTGCTTTCTTTGATTTTGCTTTCGCTCTTTCTTTTGCGTTCTCCATAACAAAATCTACAGCTTTCTTAATTGCAAGTTCACGTTTCATGGATTCCATCTCTGCTTCACCCATGTATTCTTTAATCTTATCTGCTTCCATTCCATACATAGCAGACATTTTGTTGATTTCATCATCGATGTCTTCATCTGTTGCCTGAATTTCCTGTTCTTTGGCAATCTGCTCCAGAACAAGACTGCTCTTAATTCTAAGAACTGCTTCCGGCTCAACCTGTGCTCTTAATTTCTCAACAGTCATTCCTGAGAACTGCATGTACTGTTCCATTGTAAGACCGCTCTGTGCAATTCTCTGAGCAAACTCTTCCAACATAGAATCACACTGTGTATCAATCATAGCCTGTGGAAGATCCATCTCTGATTTGTCGATAATCTTCTTAATTGCTTCGTTCTCTTTCTCTGCTCTTGCACTTGTCTCTTTCTGTTCTTCCAGACGTTTCTTCAGGTCTGCTTTGTATTCTTCTAATGTATCGAATTCTGAAACATCCTGTGCAAACTCATCATTTAACTCAGGAAGCTCTTTTGCTTTGATTTCGTTGATTGTAACTTTGAATAATGCAGGTTTGCCGGCAAGATCCGGTGCCTGGTATTCTTCCGGGAAAGTTACATTCACTTCTACATTATCTCCAACATTCTTACCGATTAACTGTTCTTCAAATGTATCGATGAATGAGTGAGAACCGATTTCTAACGGATGATTCTCGCCTTTTCCACCTTCGAATGCTACTCCATCCATGAATCCTTCAAAGTCGATTACAGCAGTATCGCCTTCTTCCACCGCTCTGTCTGTTACCGTGATGGTTCTTGCATTGTTCGTTCTTTCTTTTTCTAATGCTTCTGCTACTTCTTCATCTGAAACTGTAGTATCAATCTTAGTTACTGTGATGCCTTCGTATTTTCCTAATTTTACTTCCGGTTTCACCGCTACTTCTGCTGTGAAGATGAAAGGCTTGCCTTTCTCCATCTGTACTACATCAACAGTCGGACGAGAAACAACATCTACTCCGCTCTCTTCAACTGCCTGTGCATAGTTCTGCTGCATTAAGGTGTTAGCTGCACTTTCAAAAAATACAGACTCTCCATACATCTTCTCGATTACGGCTCTTGGTACTTTTCCTTTACGGAAACCAGGAACGGAAATCTTACCTCTTTCCTTCTTATACGCTTCTTCCAAAGCAGCTTCTAAAGCTTCTGCAGGTACCTCTATTGTAAGCTTAGCCATATTCTTTTCTAAATTTTCTACCTGTACACTCATTCTTATTCTTCCTCCTTAAATATATCTAAATATCATGTACGTCTATTATCATAGGTCGTCAAATTGGGCATAGTACGACCTCTGCAATCATTTTTAGATTATAACACACACAATTTTAAAATACTAGACTTTTTTCTTTCATTTCTTATTTCTTCCCTTATTTCCAAATATTAACATACCAATTCTATCATATTTTGGGAAAATCGGGAGAATATATACATAGAAAAGGAGGTGACAAGCATGAGTAACTCAAGCAATTCAGGTTCTAACCGTATGGCAGTACCAGAAGCAAAAGAAGCTATGAAACGCTTCAAAGAAGAAGTTGCAAGCGAACTTGGTGTACCACTTAAAGATGGATACAACGGTGACTTAACTTCAAAACAGGCTGGTTCTATCGGTGGTGAAATGGTCAAAAAAATGATCAAACAGCAGGAAGAACAGATGAAATAAGACGAAAGAAGTTTCTCCTTCAATCCTTTAACGTTGAAAGAGAAACTTCTTTTCTTTATGC
>JAZUQL010000071.1:0-1955 GCA_045605685.1 Lachnospiraceae bacterium | reverse complement strand
AGCGATGACGGGATTGGATGTTCCAATATAATAGAAAACAATGGCATTCGTGGCATTCGTGAACGCATAGAACAATATGGTGGCACTGTAAAATGGATTTCCGGCGATGGAGAAGGATTTGTCACTCGAATCCACTTAAATGTACATAAGAAATAAGGGGGAACCTTGAATGAAAGTAATGATAGCAGATGACATTATGATATTACGACAGGGCTTAAAAGCCGTTCTCGAACAGGATTCCGAGATAGAAGTCGTCTCTCTTGCTGAGAATGGAAAGCAAGCTTTTGAAAAATGTAAAGTTTTTAACCCGGATGTCATTCTTATGGATATGCGTATGCCTGATTTCGACGGTGCATATGGAATCCAGAACATTAAAGCATATAATCCCGATATTAAAGTTTTGGTCCTAACCACTTTCGATGATGAAGAAACCATTTCCAAGGCACTTGATAGTGGTGCAGATGGTTACATTCTAAAGGAATTGGAAGACCACAAAATCATTGCAGCGGTAAAAGGAGTTTATTCCGGCATGAGCATATTTGGAGAGAATGTGTATCACGTGATGCGAAATCAGCTAATTAAACCTGCAGCAACAGCACCGGAAGAAGATTATAGTCTGACGGACCGTGAAAGAGAAATCGTCAAACTCGTCTCTCTTGGATATGACAACAAAGAGATTGCAACACAACTTTATCTGGCAGAAGGAACTGTCCGTAATAACATATCAAGAATTCTGGAGAAACTGGAATTAAAAGATCGTACGCAACTTGCAATCTTTGCCGTAAAACATGGATTAGATTAAAAGAATCACCACATAGGTCTAACGACCATTGTGGTGATTCTTTTTTTCAAGCTGCATAAATATTTGCGGATCTTTCTTTTGTTGATAACGCAACCAATATCCCGCAATTAAGGATGACAACATGGTTGTCAGAATTAGAACTGTAAAAAATTCAATACTTATGATTTCATGCGCATATGCAACTGTAGCCAAGACAATTCCAGGGCCGCCTCTTGCATTCATCGTGATTGCAAAGTTGAGTTTTGTCCGATTATTATAGTTGGTAAACTGTAGCATCACCAGCGTTCCCAGTGCTTCCAATCCAAATGCTAAGACGAAAAACAACAAAAATCGCATCAACGAAAAATTATGTCGTATATTCAGTTGAATTCCCACTAACGCAAAATAAATCGGAATGAAAAATGAAAACGAAAAATCACGAAAACCCTGTATTTGTTTTTGAGCGCTTTCCTTATTCACAGTTGCCTTTACCACGTATCCTACCAAAAATGCGGAATACATAATATTGATTCCCACAATGGAAAACAACGCGGATAGAAACAAGAGAATCACAATAGATATTCCATAAAACCATTGTGTATTTTGTTCTTGTTTTGATGCCGAAATACGCTCAGAGACAATCTTAACCATTACAAAAAGTCCAACAGTCATTAACACAACTAATATCATATCCAGTAATCTTGCCTGACCAGTGTCCGCAATTCTCGTCGCTGTATTCAAAAGAATCCATAGAAACAGATCCTGTATCGTAGATACTGTTAAAACCGTATTGGAAAACCTCGTATTCATAATGCCCATATCAAAAAAGATCTTGGATATCACGGGGATAGAAGTAATCGCAATTGCAATTACAAATACGATTCCAAATGATATAAAATTATTCTTTTCTCCAATAAAATAGTATTGAAAAAGACCAATAAACGGAATTCCTGCAAGCATGGGAATTACTGTAGCTCCAATCAAAACTGCCCCCATTGATTTTACATCTTTTCGATTCATACTAATATTTGTATTATAACCGGATAAAAACATTAAGAAAATCAATCCCAACTGGTAAAAAATATTAAGCACTTTTCCTTCCTGTTCATATGCCATAAATATTCCCGATATAAAATCCGGAAACAGAGCATAGAAACAACTTCCGCCGATTACC
>JAZUQL010000070.1:0-1964 GCA_045605685.1 Lachnospiraceae bacterium | reverse complement strand
TTAAATGATGTTTTCCTTGAAATTACCGGAAAAGAACTTAGAGATTAAGGAGGCCGCCATGTTACATACCATACGTTATTGTTTACTTGGTTTGATGCGAAACAAAGCCCACTTAGGGTGGATTCTCATCTTTCCAATCTTGCTTGGAATCGCATTTAAAGTCGGATTATCCAATCTTAATACCGCAGATTCCTTTACCAGCATTCCGGTTGCTGTTGTTTCTGACGAAAGCGAATTTGCGACTAATTTTGTTACAACTGCTTCCAAGATGACCTATGAAGATACCACCTTTCTGGAGATAACAGAATGTTCTTCCGATGAAGCAATGATGCTTCTTGAAGAACAGAAAGTGGTTGGTATTATCTATGCAACTGACACGCTAAAACTTACGATATCTTCTGATATGAAGAACAACACCGTTGCACAGAGCATTCTATCGACATTTGTATCGGAATATAACCGCAAATCTTCCGCCATCGCAGAGATTTTGGTTGAAAATCCTCAGGACATGAATGCGATACTAGACGAACTGGAACAGACACATACCTTTTTAAAAGAAGAAGATCTCTCTTACAGTGATACAACCGTCTATATCCAATATTACTATAACTTAATTGCAATGGCATGTTTGTTCACCTCTTTGTCCGGAGTGTATATTGCTTTGTATAATCAGGGAAACATGTCACCTTTGGCCGCAAGAAAAAACATCTCCCCAATGCACAGATCCATCTCTCTTATTGGTTCTTTTATTGCATACATTCTTGCAGAATTTGTTATGATTTTTGTTGCATACTTATTCATTTGCTTCATTTTGGGTGTTCCGGAATTACTAATCCGTTTTCCTTTTGCCGTACTTGCAATTTTTGTTTCTACTTTATGCGGAACTTCGATGGGATTTTTCCTAGGCTCTTTTGGTTCTTTTTCCGAAGACTTAAAAATCGGATTATGCTTTGCCATCTCAATGCCGCTTTGCTTCTGTAGCGGACTTATGGTTGGCATGATGCGTATCCTCATCGAACAACACCTGCCATGGTTTAATCGGATAAATCCTGCTGCTTTAATATCCGACAGTTTCTATTCGATTGCAGTGTATGAAAAGATGGATCGTTACTTCCTTAATCTTGGCACACTCTTATTACTATCTGCACTCTTTCTTTTCGGCGGATATTTACTGACAAGGAGGAAAAAATATGCAAACCTTTAAAACATTTTTCCGATTAACCAAATCCCGAAAACTCGAGATTCTGATTTATTTTGGCGTTTTTGTTCTTCTTGTTACCATGCTGTACAAGTTTAACAAACCAATCGATTCCACCTTTGAATTAACAACCTACAGTATTGCCATCTGCGATATGGATAATTCAAATGCCAGCCGCGCTCTTTGTGAGCACTTGGAATCCCAACACACGCGGGTTCATTTCGATACATATGATGAAGAAACCATACAGGATAATCTCTACTATGAAAGAATCAGCTATTATCTTCTGATTCCGGATGGATTTGAAACTTCTTTAGAAGAAGGAAACTACAACGAATTGTTGGAATCCTCCAAACGTCCCGACAGCGCAGCCGGCTATTATATCGATCAACAACTTGAAGGCTATCTTTCTACGCTTTCGTTGTATCTGGCCGGAGATTATTCTTTAGACGATGCAATCAATGCAACAAATGATACCATCCTTAAAACAACCGAGACCAAGAGTATTTCATTCCAATCAGATCATTCCTCACAAACGGAACCATTTTATTTCTTTTTGTATGGACCTTATATTTTTTTACAGATGTTTATCGTGATTTTAACGCCGATTCTGTCTGCATTTCGGCGGAAAGACTTAAAAGAGCGAATCAACTGTTCCTCTGCTCCATCCAAAAAGCGTGCTGCGGATCTGGCATTATCCTGTTGTCTGTTTAGTCTTATTATATGGGCATGTTTTATGATTTATGGAATTTTTGTTGTCGGAACC